>NZ_JALMFA010000005.1:0-325426 GCF_023242545.1 Pseudomonas sp. MWU13-2517
AGATCAAGAGCAGATCAAGAGCAGATCAAGAGCAGACTGATGAGACCAGATTGTGGGAGGGGACAGTCAAATAGCTCCACTGGCGCCCTGCCCCATTTATAACCGAGTACATCGGTCAAAACCCCGGTCGGCTCTAAGGCCGCCGCGCTCTGGCTTTTGATCTGGGGCGCCCCGTCAAACACGCTGGCCGAACGCAGGTTTTGGAGCGTGGGTAACCCGGCAGGACGCCGGGTTAGCCGCACTGGGCCAGGGATGGCCCATTGCGGCGGCCCACGCTCCAAAGCCTGGGTTCGGGCACACCGAGCCTGGGCGAGGTGCCGAGTGTTGGGGCGAAGCGTTTTTGGTTACTTTTTGCGCTCTTCAAAAAGTGACCCGCTGTAAGAGCGGAACCGCCAGCCGCCGTTACCGAAGAAACGGATATACACCCAATCAGCCCTTGTGCAACTTACTCATCAACTGCGCCTCAGCCTGGGTCAACCCACACGACTGCGTCAGCTCATCCACCGTAGCCCCCATGCCCACCAACTTCGCCGCCTGAGCAAACGACAGGCTTGTCGGGTCACGCTGTTCAATCTGCGCCAGCTTGTCCGGCAACGGCCCGAGGATCGCGCGCAATTCATGCACCTCATCCCCCACCTTCACCGCACTTTTCTGGAAGTGGTCAACACGCTTGACCAGATCGATGATGCGTCGGTCACGCACAGCATCGCGCTCAGCCTGCTGCTGGACCAATTCCCGTTGCTGGCGCATGTAGCGCAGCAGAAAAGTCAGAGTCCCGGCCCACAACAGGGCCAGGACTATCACCGCCGCCTCAAAGAACAATCAGATGCTCTCCAGTTCCGACCACTCTTCTTCGCTCATCATCTTGTCCAGCTCAACCAGAATCAGCAGTTCGCCGTTCTTGTTGCACACACCCTGGATAAACTTGGCGGATTCTTCGTTGCCCACGTTCGGCGCGGTTTCCACTTCCGATTGGCGCAGGTAAACCACTTCAGCCACGCTGTCGACCATGATCCCGACCACTTGCTTGTCGGCTTCGATGATCACGATGCGGGTGTTGTCGTTGACTTCGGTCGGTACCAGGCCGAAACGCTGGCGGGTGTCGATCACCGTCACCACGTTGCCGCGCAGGTTGATGATACCCAGCACGTAGCTCGGTGCACCCGGCACCGGGGCGATCTCGGTGTAGCGCAGCACTTCCTGCACGCGCATGACGTTGATGCCATAGGACTCGTTGTCCAGTTTGAAGGTTACCCATTGCAGGATTGGATCATCCAAACCTTGTGCGGACGCTGACTTGTTCATTCTTCGGACCCCTTCAAATGCCGCTTTACCCGGCGTGTATGCTTCGCTGACCGCATTCGCATGCGGGCCTTATTGTTCAATCAACTGCGTTGGTTCTGCGCCATCAACTTCACGGCGCCGCTGGCGATCAACTCGGCCAGTTCGGCGACGTCGAGCAACGCGCACATATGCTCGATCACGGTGCCTGCCAGCCAAGGCCTTTGGCCACGGTGGCTGCGCCATTTGATTTCGTTCGGGTCCAGGCGCAACGAGCGGCTGACTTGATGCACCGCCAGCCCCCATTCATAACCCTGCACCGAGATCACGTATTGCAAGCCCTGGCGGAAATCGTCGCGGTAGCGGTCGGGCATCACCCAACGTGCGGTATCCAGGACTTTCAGGTTACCGGCCTGGCTGGGCAGGATGCCGAGGAACCACTCCGGTTGCCCGAACAGCGGCGTCAACTCCTGGCCTTCCAAAGAATAGATCGAACCCAGGCACACCAGCGGCACCGCCAGGGTCAGCCCGGCGACGTCGAATAACAGGCATTCAAATGGTTCGGCGGCCCAGGACGGTCGGCCATCACCGGTTTCCGGCGGCGGTGTGATGCTTGGCGGCAGGTGCACGTCCGCAATGGGCTCAACCACCACCGGCTCGACCGTGGCCAGCGCGACCGGTGCCACGACCGGCACCGCAACAGGGGCGACTACCACGTGGGCATCACGCGCCTGCTCTTCCAATACGGCCAACTGGAATTCATCCAGGGCACTGTCTACTGCTATGACCGGTTCAAGTTCCAGAACCGGCTCCGGCAATTCTTGCGCGGTCGCATCCTGCAGCAAGGCATCCAGGTAGGATTCCAGCGCCAGTTGCGGCTGGGTCTTGAGTTTGACGGGACGGGTCATCAAGCCACCTGCGCCACAAGCTGCTGGGACAGCAGATGCTTGAGCAACGCGCGATAAGACAGCACGCCGCGGCTTTTGCCATCGAACTGCGAAGGTGTCAGCCCCGCGCGGCTGGCGTCACGCAGGCGCGTATCCACCGGGATGTAGCCATTCCAGATGGTGTCCGGGTAGGCATCACGCAATACACGCAAGGTGCCGAGAGACGCCTGGGTACGGCGATCGAACAAGGTCGGCACAATGCAGAACGGCAGCGCCTGTTTACGCGAACGGTTGATCATCGCCAGAGTGCTGACCATGCGCTCCAGGCCTTTGACTGCCAAGTGCTCGGTCTGCACCGGGATCACCAGTTGCTGGCTGGCCGCCAAGGCGTTGACCATCAGCACGCCAAGCAACGGTGGGCTGTCGATGATGGCGTAATCGAAGTCCTGCCACAGTTGCGCCAGGGTCTTGGCGATCACCAAGCCCAGACCGCTCTGCCCCGGCGACTGGCGCTCAAGGGTGGCCAGGGCGGTGCTGGACGGCAGCAGGGAGATGCTTTCATTGCTGGTGGGCAGCAGCAATTGCCCGGGCAAGTCGCTGGGTACGCTGCCCTTGTGCAGGAACAGGTCGTAACAGCTGTGCTCCAGCGCATCCGGATCGTAGCCGAAATAGCTGGTCATGGAACCATGGGGGTCGAGGTCGACCACGACCACACGCTTGCCCGCCTCGGCCAGCAAGCCGGCTAAGGCGATGGAGGTGGTGGTCTTGCCGACTCCACCTTTTTGATTGGCAACTGCCCAGACTCTCATTCGGTTGGTTCCTCCCGGTGGGCACAAGCGCGACCGAGACATTGCATACGTTATTGAGCCAGTGACGGGGAATTGACGCTACCCTGCCGAACCGGCGGCTTAACCACGGGCGGTGCAGTTTGTGTGCCAGCCCGCCTCAATGCCGCATCCGGTGTTGCATTAGCCGTCCCCGTGCCGGTCAGGCTGCGGCGTACGTCCAGGTTGCGCGACACTACCAGTACCACACGACGGTTGCGTGCGCGCCCTTCTGCGGTCGCATTATTGGCCACCGGCTGAAATTCACCATAGCCTACCGACGCCAGGCGACCAGGGTTCACGCCCTGCATGGCCAGCATGCGCACAATACTCGCGGCACGGGCTGATGACAGCTCCCAGTTGGTCGGGTACTGCGCGGTATTGATGGGGAAGTTGTCGGTAAAGCCTTCGACGTGGATCGGGTTTTCAAACGGTTTGAGAATCGCCGCCACCTTGTCGATGATGGTGAACGCCTGGTCGCTGGGCATGGCATCGGCGCTGGCGAACAGCAGGCTGGAATTGAGCTCGATCTCCACCCACAGTTCATTACCGCGCACGGTCATCTGGTTCGAGCTGATCAGGTCACCGAACGCGGCGCTGATGTCGTCGGCAATGCTTTTCAGCGTGTCACTGGTGCCGCCGATGCCGGCGGCGACTTCATCACTGTCTTTGACCAGCGGTTTGGCCGGCGTCACAGTCTTGGGCCGCTCATCGCCGATGGGAATGGGCTTGATCGAACGGTCGGTATCGTTGAACACCCCGATCAGCGCCTGGGAAATGACCTTGTACTTGCCTTCGTTGATCGACGAGATGGAATACATCACCACGAAAAATGCGAACAGCAAGGTGATGAAGTCCGCATAGGACACCAGCCACCGCTCGTGATTGACATGTTCTTCGGGCTCGCGACGGCGACGGCTCACAGGCAGACACCTCTCTGGCCAGGATTGACCGCTTCATTGTGATTGTGGCGAGCGAGCTTGCTCGCGCTGGGACGCGAAGCGCCCCCAAAACCAGGCAACGCGCGCCATCTGAAGAAACATGTAGGCTGTATCGGGGCTGCTTCGCAGCCCAGCGCGAGCAAGCTCGCTCGCCACAGGTTGATAGCCATGGCCATTAATCCATGAAGCCTTGAAGCTTCAATTCGATGGAGCGCGGGTTCTCACCCTCGGCAATCGACAGCAAACCTTCCAGCAGCATCTCGCGGTAACGGGATTGGCGCATGGCTATCGACTTGAGCTTGCTCGCCACCGGCAACAGCACCAGGTTGGCACTGGCTACGCCATAGATGGTGGCGACAAATGCCACGGCAATGCCGCTGCCCAATTGCGACGGATCGGCCAGGTTGCCCATCACATGAATCAGGCCCATCACCGCACCGATGATGCCGATGGTCGGCGCGTAGCCGCCCATGCTTTCAAAGACCTTGGCTGCGTTGATGTCGCGGCTTTCCTGGGTATAGAAATCCACTTCGAGGATGCTGCGGATCGCTTCCGGTTCGGCACCGTCCACCAGCAACTGCAAACCTTTGCGTGCGTAGCTGTCGGGCTCTGCATCGGCCACGCCTTCCAGGCCCAGCAGGCCCTCCTTGCGTGCGGTGAGGCTCCAGTTGACCACGCGATCGATGCCGCCGGGCAGGTCGACACGCGGCGGAAAAATGATCCACACCAGAATCTGCATGGCACGCTTGAACGAGCTCAGGGGCGATTGCAGCAAGGCTGCGCCCACGGTGCCGCCGATCACGATCAACGCCGCCGGGCCGTTGGCCAAGGCGCCAAGGTGGCCGCCTTCGAGGAAGTTGCCGCCGATGATCGCGACAAACGCCAGGGTGATGCCGATCAAGCTCAATACATCCATCAGAGGCACGCCTCCGCCAGATGCTTGCCGATGTCGTCCAGGCTGTACACGGCGTCGGCCAGGTCGGCCTTGACGATGGCCATGGGCATGCCATAGATCACGCAACTGGCCTCATCCTGGGCCCAGATCGTGCTGCCACCCTGCTTGAGCAGACGGGCGCCTTCGCGGCCGTCAGCGCCCATGCCGGTGAGTACCACCGCCAGAACTTTGTCGCTGTAGGACTTGGCCGCCGAACCAAAGGTGATATCTACACACGGTTTGTAGTTCAGGCGTTCATCGCCCGGCAGGATTTTCACCGCGCCACGGCCATCCACCATCATCTGCTTGCCGCCTGGAGCCAGCAATGCCAGGCCAGGGCGCAGGATGTCGCCGTCTTCGGCTTCCTTGACGCTGATGCGGCACAGCTTGTCCAAGCGTTCGGCGAAGGCCTTGGTAAACGCCGCGGGCATATGCTGCACCAGCACGATCGGCGCCGGGAAGTTGGCCGGCAGTTGCGTCAATACGCGTTGCAGTGCAACCGGGCCGCCGGTGGAGGTACCGATAGCCACCAACTTGTAGGCCTTGCGCTTGGGCGCAGGCGAATGAGCACTCGACGCAGGGGCGCGCGCCGGCGCCACGGCAGGTCGCGCCACAGGCGCAGGCGCCGGACGCGCGAATGAGGACGTTGTCGGCGCAGGTGCCGCAACCGGCGCGGGCGCAGGCGTGCTGAACAGGCTACGACGGTTACTGCGGGAAATGCTGTGCACCTTCTCACACAGCATCTGCTTGACCTTCTCGGGGTTGCGCGAGATGTCCTCGAAATTCTTCGGCAGGAAGTCCACCGCCCCTGCGTCCAGCGCATCCAGGGTTACCCTGGCGCCTTCGTGGGTCAGCGAAGAGAACATCAACACCGGAGTCGGGCAGCGTTGCATGATGTGTCGAACTGCCGTAATGCCATCCATCATCGGCATCTCGTAGTCCATGGTAATCACGTCCGGCTTCAACGCAATGGCTTGATCAATCGCCTCTTTGCCGTTGGTGGCCGTGCCGACTACCTGAATGGTTGGATCGGCGGAAAGAATTTCCGAGACGCGGCGGCGGAAGAAACCCGAATCGTCCACCACCAGGACCTTGACTGCCATAAACACTCCGTTAGGTGGGGCGGACAAGTCGCCCAAGCCCCACCAGAATCAAATACGCCGAGCGGCGTAACGCTTGAGCATGCTCGGAACATCGAGAATCAGCGCGATCCGACCGTCACCGGTGATGGTCGCACCCGACATGCCCGGGGTTCCCTGCAGCATTTTGCCCAAAGGCTTGATGACCACTTCTTCCTGGCCCACCAGTTGATCGACCACAAACCCGATACGCTGGGTGCCCACGGACAGAATCACTACGTGGCCTTCGCGCTGCTCTTCATGGGCAGCCGATGCAACCAGCCAGCGCTTGAGGTAGAACAGCGGCAGCGCTTTATCGCGCACGATCACCACTTCCTGCCCGTCCACCACATTGGTACGTGACAGGTCGAGGTGGAAGATCTCGTTGACGTTGACCAGTGGGAACGCGAACGCCTGGTTGCCCAGCATCACCATCAGGGTCGGCATGATCGCCAAGGTCAACGGCACCTTGATCACGATCTTCGAGCCCTGGCCCTTGGTCGAGTAGATGTTGATCGAGCCGTTGAGCTGGCTGATCTTGGTCTTCACCACGTCCATGCCCACGCCACGACCGGACACGTCGGAAATCTCGGTCTTGGTCGAGAAGCCCGGAGCGAAGATCAGGTTGTAGCACTCGGTGTCGGTCAGGCGGTCGGCCGCATCTTTATCCATCACACCGCGCTTGACCGCGATATTGCGCAGGATGGTCGGATCCATGCCCTTACCGTCATCGGTAATCGACAGCAGGATATGGTCGCCCTCTTGCTCGGCCGCCAGAATCACTTTGCCGCCGCGGGACTTGCCCGAAGCTTCACGTTCTTCAGGGGTTTCGACACCGTGGTCGACCGCGTTGCGCACCAAGTGGACCAGCGGATCGGCCAGGGCCTCGACGAGGTTTTTGTCCAGGTCGGTTTCTTCGCCCACCAGTTCCAGGTTGATCTCTTTCTTGAGCTGCCGCGCGAGGTCGCGTACCAGGCGTGGGAAGCGGCCGAAGACTTTCTTGATCGGCTGCATCCGCGTTTTCATCACAGCGGTCTGCAGGTCGGCAGTGACCACGTCGAGGTTCGACACGGCCTTCTGCATCGACTCATCGCCACTGCTCAGGCCCAGGCGCACCAGGCGGTTACGTACCAGCACCAGTTCGCCGACCATGTTCATGATGTCGTCCAGCCGCGCCGTGTCCACACGCACGGTGGTTTCGGCTTCGCTGGCAGGCTTTTCGGCCACCGGAGCAGCGGCGGCACGCGCAGGGGCCGGCGCCGCTGCAGGGGCCGGGGCGGGCTTGGCAGCAGGTGCGGGTGCAGGGGCAGCAGCAGGTGCAGGGGCAGGTTTTGCCGCTACGGGGGTCGCGGTCGCGGCAGCCGCCGGGGCCACTTCGCCGAACTTGCCCTTGCCATGCAACTCATCGAGCAAGGCTTCGAATTCGTTCTCGGAAATCAGCCCGTTGCTGGCGGGTTCCGGGCTGGCAGCAGGCGCAGCAGCCGTCGCCGCGACTTCCGGCAGGGCTTCGGCCACAAACGTGCCTTTGCCGTGCAGTTGGTCGAGCAACGCTTCGAACTCGTCGTCGGTAATGTCGGTGCTGGCCGAGGCCGCAGGCGCTACAGGGGCTGCGGCAGGTGCCACGGCGTCGGCAGCGAACTGGCCCTTGCCATGCAACTGGTCGAGCAAGGATTCGAATTCGGCGTCGGTGATGTCTTCGCTGGTCGGTGCCGCGACAGGTGCCGCAGGCGCTTCAGCTTCGGCCTTCACGGCGCTGAGGGAATCGAGCAGTTGCTCGAACTCGCTATCCGTCACATCGGCCTCAGGCTCGGCAACCGGTTCCGGTGCCGCTTCCACAGCCGGCGCGGCCGAGGTGTCGGCAGGTTCCGCGTAGCGCGCCAGGGCGGCCAGCAGTTCAGGGGTGGCGGCCGTAATCGGTGCACGATCACGGACCTGGCTGAACATGCCGTTGACCGCATCCAGTGCTTCGAGAATCACGTCCATCAACTCCGAATCGACGTGACGCTCACCCTTGCGCAGGATGTCGAACACGTTCTCGGCGATGTGGCAGCACTCCACCAGCTCATGGAGCTGGAGGAAGCCGGCGCCCCCTTTTACAGTGTGAAAACCGCGAAAAATTGCATTGAGCAGGTTCGCATCATCCGGGCGGCTTTCCAGCTCGACCAGTTGCTCGGACAGTTGCTCTAATATTTCGCCGGCCTCTACAAGGAAATCCTGAAGGATCTCTTCATCGGCGCCGAAGCTCATGTGGGTGCTCCTGTAGGTCCTGATAACGGCAAATGGCAGATCGCGCCCCGCAAGGCGCAAGCCGTCGTTATTCGTCGTTCATTTGGAAAAACCAAACCTCTCTCCTCATGCCTGGCCTTGCACCTTGCGGGGCGTGGCGCGACCGTCATTTGCCGTTATCAGGACCTAAAAGCCTAAACTGGACAGCAAATCGTCTACGTCATCTTGACCGGATACGACGTCTTCACGTTTATCGGCATGAATCTGCGGACCTTCACCCTTGGCGAGGTGTTTTTGTGGATCTTTTTCCGAAAGGATCGCTGCGCGGTCATGTTCGATACCGGCAAAGCGGTCGACCTGGCCGGCCATCAGCACCAATTTGAGCAAATTGCTTTCCACTTCGGTGACCAGTTGGGTCACCCGCTTGATCACTTGACCGGTAAGGTCCTGGTAATCCTGGGCCAGCAGAATGTCGTTGAGGTTGCTGGAAACCGTGCGGTTATCCTGCTCACTGCGCGACAGGAAACCTTCAACCCGACGCGCCAACTCACGAAACTCTTCCGCGCCCACTTCCCGGCGCATGAAGCGGCCCCAGTCAACGCTGAGGGCCTGGGCTTCGTTGGCCATGCCGGTGACCAGAGGCGTGGCGTTTTCCACCAGGTCCATGGTGCGGTTGGCCGCCGCCTCAGTCAGCTTGACCACATAGGACAGGCGTTCGGTGGCATCGGTGATTTGCGAAATCTCTTCGGCCTGGGGCATGTGCGGGTCAATCTGGAAATTGACGATCGCACTGTGCAGCTCTCGCGTCAGCTTGCCCACTTCCTGATACAGGCCGCGGTCACGAGTCTGGTTGAGCTCATGGATTAACTGCACTGCGTCGCCGAACTGACCTTTTTCAAGGCACTCGACCAACTGAAGAGCATGCTTTTTCAGGGTCGACTCAAAGTCTCCCTGTGACGTTTCATTTTGCTCCATAGCGCCCCCGTGGCAGCATCAATGACCGATGCGTTCGAAGATTTTTTCGATCTTCTCTTTCAAGGCCAATGCGGTGAATGGTTTGACCACGTAACCGTTGACCCCGGCTTGGGCGGCTTCGATGATCTGTTCACGCTTGGCTTCAGCGGTCACCATCAGCACAGGCAGGCTGCGCAGTTTTTCATCGGCGCGCACGTGGCGCAGCAGCTCGATACCGGTCATGCCCGGCATGTTCCAGTCGGTTACCAGAAAGTCGATGGCCCCACTGTTGAGGATCGGAATCGCAGTCAGGCCGTCATCCGCCTCGATCGTGTTGGTGAACCCAAGGTCACGCAACAGATTTTTTATGATCCGCCGCATCGTTGAGAAGTCATCAACGATGAGGATTTTCATGTTCTTGTCCAATTCGACCTCCAAGCAGTCTTAAACGCGCCCAGCACCTGGACGCGCCATTTCAATCAACAGGCGTTACACAAAAAAGGACTGCCCAGGGCACCACGGCACGACCCCGCGAAAGCCTTCGACTTTCGCGGCGCGTCTGCAGTGTCCCCACACTGCCTGTCAGCGCGCGCGCCACTCTCCCAATCGCCCCCGCAAGCGAGCCGCGCACTGGCTATGCAGTTGGCTGACACGCGATTCGCTGACCCCCAGGACCTCACCGATTTCCTTGAGGTTCAGCTCTTCGTCGTAGTACAGCGCCAACACCAGTCGCTCACGCTCCGGCAAATTGGCAATCGCGTCCGCCAACGCCCCCTGGAAACGCTCATCTTCCAAGTCGCGCGACGGTTCGAGATGTGCACTCGCGCCGTCCTCGTGCAGCCCTTCGTGTTCGCCGTCCTGCAACAGGTCGTCGAAACTGAACAGGCGGCTGCCCAAGGTATCGTTCAAAATCCCGTAATAATCATCGAGACTCAATTGGAGTTCGGCCGCAACTTCATGATCTTTAGCGTCGCGACCGGTTTTTGCTTCAATTGCGCGAATTGCGTCACTGACCATTCGCGTATTGCGATGTACCGAACGCGGCGCCCAATCCCCTTTACGCACTTCATCGAGCATCGCACCACGGATACGGATACCCGCATAGGTCTCGAAACTCGCGCCTTTGCTCGCGTCGTATTTGGTCGACACTTCGAGCAGGCCGATCATGCCGGCCTGGATCAGGTCCTCCACCTGCACACTGGCCGGCAGACGCGCCAGCAGGTGGTAGGCGATGCGCTTGACCAGGGGCGCGTAACGCTCGATCAATTCGCCTTGACTGTCACGCGCCGATTTTTTGTAAAGGTTGTAGCCGCTGGATGTCATAGCACCGGTCCTGCGCTCGTCTGATGCACCAATCGCTCGACGAAAAACTCCAGATGCCCACGCGGGTTGGCGGGCAACGGCCAGGTATCGACCTTCTGGGCAATCGCCTTGAACGCCAGCGCGCACTTGGAACGAGGAAACGCTTCATAGACTGCACGCTGCTTTTGCACAGCCTTGCGCACCGACTCGTCGTAGGGAACTGCGCCAACGTATTGTAAGGCCACATCGAGGAAACGGTCCGTGACCTTGGTCAACTTGGCGAACAGGTTTCGGCCTTCCTGCGGGCTTTGGGCCATGTTGGCCAGCACCCGGAAGCGGTTCATGCCGTAGTCACGGTTAAGCAGTTTGATCAGGGCGTAGGCGTCGGTGATCGAGGTGGGTTCATCGCAGACCACCAGCAACACTTCCTGCGCGGCGCGCACGAAGCTGACCACGGATTCGCCGATCCCGGCGGCGGTATCGATCACCAACACGTCGAGGTTGTCGCCGATATCGCTGAACGCCTGGATCAGGCCGGCATGCTGCGCCGGGCTCAGGTGCACCATGCTCTGGGTGCCCGAGGCGGCCGGCACGATGCGAATGCCACCGGGGCCCTGCAGCAGCACATCGCGCAGCTCGCAGCGGCCCTCGATCACGTCGGCGAGGGTGTGTTTGGGTGTCAGCCCCAGCAGAACGTCAACGTTCGCCAGACCCAGGTCAGCATCCAACAGCATGACGCGACGGCCAAGCTCTGCCAGGGCCAGGGACAAATTCACCGACACGTTAGTTTTCCCGACGCCACCTTTGCCGCCGGTCACCGCGATCACCTGTACAGGATGCATGCTGCCCATTTTATTTCTTTACCTTGTCTTGCTTAGACGCAGGCTACATGGCGTGGTCGCGCGAATCGCTTGCAGACCATCAATGTAGATACATTTCACAGTGCTCATCATGCCTCACCCCACCCGTTTTGCCGGGTTGTGGTAAAGGTCGGCGAACATATCAGCCATCGCTTCCTCGCTAGGCTCTTCTTGCATTTGCACACTGACAGCACGGCTGACCAGCTGATGACGACGCGGCAGATGCAAATCATCTGGAATCCGCGGCCCGTCGGTCAGGTAGGCGACCGGTAATTCATGCCCGATAGCCAGGCTCAACACCTCGCCCAGGTTTGCAGTTTCGTCGAGTTTGGTGAGGATGCAACCGGCCAGGCCGCAGCGCTTGTAGCTATGGTACGCAGCGGTAAGAACCTGTTTCTGGCTGGTGGTTGCAAGCACCAGGTAATTTTTCGACTTGATGCCACGCCCGGCCAGGCTTTCCAATTGCATGCGCAGCGCCGGATCGCTGGCTTGCAGGCCGGCGGTATCGATCAACACCACGCGCTTGCGCAACAGCGGGTCAAGGGCGTTGGCCAGGGACTGGCCCGGGTCGACGTGGGTCACCGGCACGTTCAGGATACGGCCCAGGGTCTTGAGCTGTTCCTGGGCGCCAATGCGATAACTGTCCATGCTCACCAGTGCGATGCTCGAAGCACCGTACTTGAGGACATAACGGGCGGCCAGCTTGGCCAGAGTGGTGGTCTTGCCCATGCCGGCGGGGCCGACCATAGCGATCACACCGCCCTCTTCCAGGGGCTCGAGCTCCGGAGTGACGATCATGCGGGCCAAGTGGGCCAGCAACATGCGCCACGCCTGGCGCGGTTCTTCGACTTCGGCAGTCAGCGCCAACAGGTCGCGGGACAACGGCCCCGACAGGCCGATACGCTGCAAGCGACGCCACAGGTTGGCTTGTTGCGGCTTGCTGCCTTGCAGTTGTGTCCAGGCCAATGAACCCAGCTGCACTTCAAGCAGTTCACGCAGACCATTGAGTTCGAAGCGCATCGAGTCGAACACACGCTGATCGACAGCAGCAGCCGGGGCTGGCGCGGCGGGACGTGGCGGCTCGACGAAAGTCGGCTCGACCAGCGGCTCAGCGGCCGTCAGCGGCAGGCCGGCGAATAATTGGCGATTGGTGGAAGCATCGCTGTCGCTGCGCATGCTCAGTTCAGCCTGGGCCGACACAATGCGCGAGGCGGTCTTGCGCAGCTCGTCTTCCAGTTCCATGTTCGGCACGCGCGGCGCCAACGCCGAGGGGGTGTAATCCAGGGCAGCCGTCAGCTCGACACCGCCGGCAATGCGACGGTTACCGATAATCGCGGCATCGGCGCCCAGCTCATCACGGACCAGTTTCATGGCCTGACGCATATCGGCGGCGAAAAAACGCTTAACTTGCATAACCCACTACCCTCAGCCGTTGGGCCCTACTGTCGCGACGATAGTCACTTGCTTGTTGTCAGGAATTTCCTGATAAGCCAAAACGTGCAAATTCGGTACTGCCAAGCGTCCAAAGCGCGACAACATCGCTCGAACCGGGCCAGCCACCAGCAGAATCACCGGATTGCCCGCCATTTCCTGACGCTGCGCCGCTTCGATCAACGAGCGCTGGAGCTTTTCAGCCATGCTTGGCTCCAGCAGGACGCCCTCTTCCTGGCCTTGTCCGGCCTTCTGGATACTATTGAGCAATATTTGTTCCAACCTTGGTTCCAAGGTGATCACAGGCAGCTCGGACTCAATGCCTACAATGCTTTGCACGATGGCGCGGGACAAGCCGACGCGCACGGCCGCCACCAGAGCGGCAGTATCTTGACTCTTGGCGGCATTGTTGGCGATGGCCTCAGCGATGCTGCGAATGTCGCGCACCGGCACTTGCTCGGCGAGCAGCGCCTGCAGCACCTTGAGCAATTGCGACAGCGACAGCACACCCGGCACCAGCTCTTCGGCCAGTTTGGGCGAGGCTTTGGCCAGCAACCCCATCAATTGCTGGACTTCCTCATGACCGATCAGCTCATGGGAGTGCTTGTACAGAATCTGGTTGAGGTGGGTAGCGACCACGGTGCTGGCGTCCACCACGGTGTACCCCAGGGATTGCGCCTGGCTGCGCTGGCTGACTTCGACCCACACCGCTTCCAGGCCAAAAGCCGGATCTTTGGCGGTAATGCCATTGAGTGTGCCGAACACCTGGCCAGGGTTGATCGCCAGCTCACGGTCCGGGTAGATCTCGGCTTCGGCGAGGATCACCCCCATCAGGGTCAGGCGGTAGGCGCTGGGGGCCAGGTCGAGGTTGTCACGGATATGCACGGTCGGCATCAGGAAGCCCAGGTCCTGGGACAGCTTCTTGCGGACCCCCTTGATGCGCGCCAGCAATTGGCCGCCCTGGTTGCGATCCACCAGCGGGATCAGGCGGTAGCCCACTTCCAGGCCGATCATGTCGATAGGGGTCACGTCATCCCAGCCAAGTTCCTTGGTTTCCTGGGCGCGGGCCGGGGATGGCAGCAGCTCCTGCTGGCGGGCGATCTCCTGCTGAGCCAGGACCTTCACCTGGTTCTGCTTGCGCCAGAACAGGTACGCCGCACCGCCCGCCATGACCGCCATGCTCAGGAACGATATGTGCGGCATGCCCGGCACGAGGCCCATGATGGCCATAATGGCTGCGGCCACCGCCAGCGCCTTCGGCGAGGCGAACATCTGGCGGCTGATCTGCTTGCCCATGTCTTCGGAGCCCGAAGCGCGGGTAACCATGATGGCTGCAGCTGTAGATAACAACAGTGATGGCAATTGCGCCACTAAACCGTCACCAATGGTCAGCAATGCGTAGACCTTGCCCGCGTCACCGAAGGTCATGCCGTGCTGGAAGATACCCACCGCCATGCCGCCGATCAGGTTGATGAACAGAATCAGCAGACCCGCAATGGCGTCACCCCGCACGAATTTGCTCGCACCGTCCATGGAACCGTAGAACTCGGCCTCCTGGGCGACTTCCGCACGGCGGGCCTTGGCCTGGCCCTGGTCGATCAGACCGGCGTTGAGGTCGGCGTCGATGGCCATCTGTTTGCCAGGCATCGCATCGAGCGTAAACCGCGCACTCACCTCGGAAATCCGCCCGGCGCCCTTGGTCACCACCACGAAGTTGATGATCATCAGGATCGCGAACACCACGATACCGACCACGTAGTTACCGCCGATCACCACCTCACCGAAGGCCTGGATCACCTTACCGGCGGCGGCGTGGCCGTCCTGGCCGTGCAACATGACCACGCGGGTGGACGCCACGTTCAGCGCCAGGCGCAACAGCGTGGCAATCAGCAGGATCGTGGGGAAAACCGCGAAATCCAGTGGCCGCAGGGCGTAGACGCACACCAGCAGTACCACGACCGACAGGGCAATGTTGAAGGTAAAGAACACGTCCAGCAGGAACGGCGGCATCGGCAACATCATCATTGCCAGCATCACCAGCAACAGCAATGGCACACCCAGATTGCCCCGCGAGAGGTCAGTCAGGGTGCCACGGGCCGTGCTGAGCATTTGAGAGCGATCCACCGGTATTCCTCGTGTCCCTTGAAGCAAAGTTTTGACGCCCGCAGACGCCCTGAAGGCCGGGTTGCAAGAAGCCTTCCAACTTTTACTTCAAGTAACAGATAGGCCCTGCAAGGGCCTGTTACCGGATGCTCTTTTACGCGGGGCGTACCTTTTCGGCCTGAGGGCCTTTCTGCCCCTGGGTTATCTCGAACTCCACCCTGCTACCTTCTTCAAGGGTCTTGAAGCCGTCACCTTGAATCGCGGAATAGTGGACGAACACATCAGTTCCGCCACCGTCCTGAGTGATGAATCCAAAGCCTTTTTCCGCGTTGAACCACTTCACCGTACCTACTGCCATTGCCGTTCTCCTGACGTCTGATACGCACACTTGCATGGGCGTCGCTAGATTCGCTTGACGCTGGTGGCGAATATTCCATCGGGACGGTGGATTCTTTCGAATAACACCCTCTGGCCTTGCGCAAGCCGCACGCCAACCGACCCTTGAAGATCCACCAGTACGTCTTCTTCCTCACCGTCCGGCGCAATCAAGCCACTGCCTCTGTCCAGGTCATAGACCTTGATCGCCCCTTCCGCTACCGACTGCATGCCCCTCTCCCTGCCTCTGGTTGAACCACCTGCGCGCAGCGTAGGACGTCATGGAAGCGCGATAGCGGGAAGCTGACTACTGTCAAAGTTGACAGGTAGACAAAAGTTGGCGACGAGCGGTAATGCCCCGGCAAATCTTAGGCAGAAGAGAGGCGATGGTTTGCAGATCAGGAATCCCGACGCAACTCCGGCGGAATCGGCAGGTCCTTGAGCGGGTCCGGACGCTTGCCCTTGCCCGCGCGGTATTGGCGGATCTGATAGACATACGCCAGCACCTGGGCCACGGCCAGGTACAACCCGGCGGGGATTTCCTGGTCGAGATCGGTGGAATAAAAGATCGACCGCGCAAGCTCCGGCGATTCGAGCAGCAGAATATCGTTGGCCACGGCGATTTCGCGGATTTTCAGGGCAGTGAAGTCGCTGCCCTTGGCCAGCAGCATCGGTGCGCCGCCCTTCTCCGGGTCGTACTTGAGGGCCACGGCGTAGTGAGTCGGGTTGGTGATGACCACGTCGGCATCGGGCACCGCCGCCATCATCTTGCGCTGGGACATTTCACGCTGCAGTTGCCGGATACGCTGTTTGACCTCGGGACGCCCTTCCTGGTCCTTGTGCTCGTCGCGCACTTCCTGCTTGGTCATCAGCAGTTTCTTGTGGCTCTCCCACAACTGGATCGGCGCGTCCACCGCCGCGATGATGATCAGCCCGCAGGCCATCCACAAGGTACTCCAGCCCACCACTTGCACGCTGTGGATGATGGCCGACTCCAGCGGCTCGTGGGCAATGCGCAGCAAGTCGTCAATGTCGGATGACAACACCGTCAGCGCCACGAACAGAATCAGGATGAATTTGGCCAGCGCCTTGAGCAGTTCCACCAACGCCTTGCCGGAAAACATACGCTTGAGCCCAGGCCCCGGGTTCATCCGGCTGAACTTGGGCGCCATGCTGCCTGCGGCAAACAACCAGCCGCCCAAGGACACCGGGCCGATCAGCGCCGCCAGCAATAACGTGATCAGTACCGGCTGCACCGCCAGGAGAGCGATCTTGCCCGAGTGCAACAGGTACAGGCCCATGGCGCCGGGGCTCAGCAACACCTCACGCGGCAGGACGAAGTTGAGTTTCATCAACTCCATCAGGTCCAGCGCCAGGCCGCCACCGTAAATCAACAGGCCACCGGCGCCGGCCAACATCACCGCGAGTGTATTGAGCTCTTTGGAGCGGGCGATCTCGCCTTTTTCCCTGGATTCCTTTTTACGTTTATCCGTGGGGTCTTCTGTTTTGTCCTGACCACTCTCGCTCTCGGCCATGGCTCAGCGCGCCCGTGCCAGATCACGTAAGAACTGCAAGGCTTCGGTCGCCAGCGGTTGATACTGATTGAGAATGTCAGCCATGCCGACCCAGAAAATCCCCATGCCCAGCACCAGCGTCAAGGGGAAACCGATCGAGAAGATATTCAACTGCGGCGCCGCACGGGTCATCACGCCAAACGCGATGTTGACCACCAGTAAAGCGGTGATAGCCGGCAACACCAGCAACAGCGAAGCACCCAGCACCCAGGTGAGGCGCCCCACCAATTCCCAGAAATGGCTGACCACCAACCCCGAACCCACCGGCAAAGTGGTGAAACTCTCGGTCATGACCTCGAACACCACCAGGTGGCCGTTCATCGACAGGAACAGCAACGTCACCAGCATGGTCAGGAATTGCCCGATCACCGCCGCCGACACGCCGTTGGTGGGGTCAACCATGGACGCGAAGCCCATCCCCATCTGGATCGAGATGATTTGCCCGGCAATCACAAACGCCTGGAAGAACAATGTCAGCGAGAAGCCCAGCAGCGCGCCGATCAGGATCTGCTCGGCAATCAGCAACAACGCGCTGAGGTCCAGGGCATTCACCGGCGGCATAGGTGGCAGCCCGGGGACGATCACCACGGTAATGGCGAAGGCGAAATACAGGCGAATACGCCGCGGGACCAAGGTGGTGCCGAACACCGGCATGGTCATCAGCACTGCGGTTACGCGAAACATCGGCAAGATGAAAGACGCCACCCAGGTGCTGATCTGGGTGTCGGTCAACGCCAGCACGGACTGCATGGGGGTCAGCCGATCAACTGCGGAATACTGCCGTACAACTGCAGGATGTATTCCATGAAAGTGCGCACCAGCCAAGGGCCGGCGACGATCAGCGTGATCAGCATCACCAGCAGGCGCGGCAGGAAGCTCAACGTCTGTTCGTTGATCTGGGTGGCGGCCTGGAACATCGCCACCAGCAGGCCGACCAACAGGCTCGGCACCACCAGCACGGCGACCATCATGGTGGTCAGCCACAACGCCTCACGGAACAGGTCGACGGCAACTTCTGGAGTCATCGCGCTATACCCCTCCGAAACTGCCGGCCAACGTGCCGATGATCAGCGCCCAGCCGTCCACCAGCACAAACAGCATGATCTTGAACGGCAGCGAGATGATCAGCGGCGACAGCATCATCATCCCCATGGCCATCAACACACTCGCCACCACCAGGTCGATGATCAGGAACGGGATAAAGATCATGAAGCCAATCTGGAACGCGGTCTTCAATTCGGACGTGACGAACGCCGGCACCAGGATGGTCAACGGCGCCTGATCCGGGGTGGCGATGTCGGTGCGCTTGGACAACCGCACGAACAACTCAAGGTCGCTCGAGCGGGTTTGCGACAGCATGAAGTCCTTGATCGGCCCCTGGGCCTTGTCGATCGCGTCCTGGGCGCTGAGCTTTTCCGCCAGATACGGCTGCAGGGCTTGCTGGTTCACCTTGTCGAACACCGGCGCCATGATGAACAGCGTCAGGAACAGGGCCATGCCGGTGAGGATCTGGTTCGACGGCGTCTGCTGCAGGCCCAGGGCCTGACGCAGGATCGAGAAGACAATAATGATCCGCGTGAAGCTGGTCATGAGCATGACAAACGCCGGGATAAAACTCAGCGCCGTCATGATCAGCAGGATCTGCAAGCTGACCGAATACTCCTGTGCCCCGGCGGCGTTGGTGCCCAGCGTGATCGCCGGAATCGACAACGGGTCGGCGGCCCACGCCAATGGCGCAGCCAGCAACAGCATGAGCGTCAATAAAACGCGCATTACTTCTTATCCTTCTGATCCTTGCCCAGCAACTCCATCAGGCGCTGGGCGAATTCTGGCGTGGCAGCCTCGGTGCCGGCCACTTCCACCGGCTTCTTGAGCACATGCAGCGGGGTGATGCGGCCAGGAGTAATGCCCAGCAGAATCTGCTCCTCGCCGACCTGCACCAACACCAGACGATCACGCGGGCCAAGGGCGCGCGAGCCGATCATCTCGATGACCTGGGCATTTCCCGGGCCGATGCGCTGCACTCGGCGCATCAACCAGGCCAGCACGAAAATCAAGCCGACCACCAGCAACAGTCCCAGCACAAGCTGAGTCAACTGGCCGCCGACACTGCTGCTGACCACGGGGGCCGCCGCCACTTGCGCGACCGGCTCGGCCGCCATGGCGCTCAATGGCAGCGCCAGAAACAGTCCCGCCATCGAATACTTCATATCAGCGCAACTTCTTGATGCGTTCGCTCGGGCTGATCACGTCGGTCAGGCGGATACCGAACTTCTCGTTGACCACCACCACTTCGCCGTGGGCGATCAATGTGCCGTTGACCAGCACGTCCAGCGGCTCACCCGCCAGGCGGTCGAGCTCGATCACCGAACCCTGGTTGAGCTGCAACAGGTTGCGGATGTTGATTTCGGTGCTGCCCACTTCCATGGAAATCGACACCGGGATGTCGAGGATCACGTCCAGGTTCGGCCCGTCGAGGGTCACCGGTTCGTTGTTCTTCGGCACGCTGCCAAATTCTTCCATGGGCAGGCGGGAACCGGCCGACGAGGTCGCGGCGTCGGCGGCCAGCAGCGCATCGATATCGTCCTGGCCTACATCGCCGGTCTCTTCCAGGGCTGCCGCCCATTCGTCAGCCAGGGCCTGGTCTTCGGCGGAAGTGTTTTCGTGTTCGGTAGCCATTACATGTCCTCGGCGGAGCAAACATTCATCAATAAATTAGAGCGGATCAGCGACGGGTGATCGGCTCGATCACTTGCAACGCCAGGTTGCCCTTGTGGGAACCGAGCTTGACCTTGAACGATGGCACGCCATTGGCGCGCATGATCATTTCTTCCGGCAGTTCCACAGGAATGACGTCTCCCGGCTGCATGTGCAAAATGTCACGCAAACGCAGTTGGCGACGGGCCACAGTGGCGCTCAGAGGTACGTCGACGTCCAGCAGGTCTTCGCGCAGGGCCTTGACCCAGCGCTCGTCCTGGTCGTCCAGGTCGGATTGGAAACCGGCGTCGAGCATCTCGCGCACCGGCTCGATCATCGAGTACGGCATGGTCACGTGCAGGTCGCCGCCACCGCCATCGAGTTCGATGTGGAAGGTGGAGACCACGATGGCTTCGCTGGGGCCGACGATGTTGGCCATGGCCGGGTTCACTTCCGAGTTGATGTACTCGAAATTGACTTCCATGATCGCCTGCCAGGCTTCCTTCAAGTCGATGAAGGCCTGCTCCAGCACCATGCGCACCACACGCAATTCGGTAGGGGTGAATTCACGGCCTTCGATCTTGGCGTGACGCCCGTCGCCACCGAAGAAGTTGTCCACCAGCTTGAATACCAGTTTGGCGTCAAGGATGAACAGCGCGGTGCCGCGCAACGGCTTGATCTTGACCAGATTGAGGCTGGTGGGCACGTACAGCGAATGCACGTACTCGCCGAATTTCATCACCTGCACCCCGCCCACCGCCACGTCCGCCGAACGGCGCAGCATGTTGAACATGCTGATACGGGTGTAGCGGGCGAAACGCTCGTTGATCATTTCAAGGGTCGGCATGCGTCCACGGACGATGCGATCCTGGCTGGTCAGGTCGTAACTTTTGATGCTGCCAGGCTCGGCAGCCATGTCGGTCTGTACCAGACCATCATCGACGCCATGCAGCAGCGCATCGATTTCATCCTGGGACAGCAGGTCTTGCACGGCCATGTCGTGATCCTACTGCAATACGAAGTTAGTGAAGAGCGCCTGCTCAACCACGACTTTGCCGAGTTCTTTCTGGGCCACTTCCTGCACGCTGGCAGTGACCTTCTGACGCAGCATTTCCTGACCGACCGGGGTGGCCAGGGTGTCGAAATTCTGTCCGGAGAACAGCATCACCAGGTTGTTGCGGATCACCGGCATATGCACCTTGAGGGCATCCAGATCCGCCTGGTTACGCGCCAGCAAGGTGATGCTCACCTGAAGATAGCGTTGACGACCGTTCTGATTGAAGTTGGCGACAAAGGCTGGAAGCATCGGCTCGAAGATTGCCGGTTGCTTGACGTTACTGGTGGTCTCGGCGGCGGGAGCCGGTTTGCTGGCACTGCTGTGCATGATGTACCACGTGCCGCCCACGGAGGCGCCAATGGCCAGGAGCAGGCCCAGCACAATCACCAGGATCAGCTTGAGCTTGCCTTTACCTTTGCCAGCGGGGGGAGTTGCTGCGTCGTCGCTCTTCGCCATGCCAATAATCCGTCACTATTCGGGAATTCATAGATCTACGGAAAGGCAAGAGCAAGTGTTATGCCAGAGTTGTCTGGCACGCAGGCAAGGCCAATCAAACAGGGGAGCGAGCCACTCCCACATGGGGTCGGTGCAAAGCACGAATCAGGCGTAGTAATCGACCGCACTGGAGCCGATTACCGTAGAGGTTATCGGCGCCACCGCTTCAGCCACGTCGACGTGCCCACTGCCCTCGCCACTGTCCCCGCGTCCGCCACTACCACTCACGCGTGCCTGGGCCTGGGCCTGAGCTTGTTGCTGCTGCTCCTGGCCTCGGGACTGGTCGGAGACGTTGACGTCCACTTGTCCCATGCCCTGCTGGGCAAACATCTCCCGCAGGCGTCCGGACTGGCTTTCCAGGGCTTCACGCACCACCGCATGGCCACTCATGAAGTGGACCTGAGCCTGTTGGTCCGGCGTCATATTGACCTTGATATCCAGGCGCCCCAGCTCTGCCGGCTGCAACTGGATCTCGGCCGACTTGAGGTTGGCGCTGGACAGGTACATCACGCGGTTGACCACGTCTTCGGTCCAGCCGCTCTGGTGCATGGCCAACGGCGCGTTGGCAACCGACGGTAAGGCGTTCGCGGTTTTCGGCGTGGCGGCCTGGGTCAGCGCAGCCAGGCGGTTGGCGAAATCATCGACGCGGGTATCGCTGCTGGCGTCTTTCAAATCCTTGAGGCCACTTTCGATCAGCCCGCTGAAGGCTTTGTCGCCGCCGTCGGGGCTGTGCTTGGCAGTCTGCTGATCGACCATGTTGGCCAAGCCAGCCGCAAAATTCTGCGCGGCGGTCGGCTGATCCAGGTTCGACGCAGGCGCAGTTTTCTGCGGTGTCTGGCTGCTGGCCGATACGTGTCCGCCCTGCTCCATCGCCAAACGCACGGCCGGCATCGAATCCAGAGGGTCGGCCGACGGATCGAAAGGTGGTTGGTTGGCGTCATCGGTCGCCGCGACCGGTGCGGCAACAACCGGCTTGGCCTTGTCATCCTTCGCCTTGTCATCCTTGGTCGCGGCAGCAGGTACCGGTGTCTCCACGGGAACCGGCACAGCCACCGGTGTGACGGCTGCAATCACTGCAGGGTCGACCACGGGTGCGACGGGAGGTTGCTGAGCCAGGGCCGGGTCAGTGGGCTTGGTATCGTCACTGCTGGCGCTGTCGTCGGACTTGGCCGGCGGGTTGGCAGGCAAGGGATTGCCGCTATCGGCAACCGCTGGCTTGCTGGCGGCAGGCTTGTCGTTGTTGTCGGCCGACTTGGCGCTGGTATCGGCAGGCTTGTCACGGGTGGATTTAGTCGGGGTGTCGTCGGTCTTCACCGCCGGCTTCGAGCCTTGGCTGGCAAACACTTGAGCAAAGCCAGGGCCCTTGTCCTGCTGGGCCGCAGCCGCCGCCGGAAGTGTAGCGGCGGGCGCTTGGGGCTTGGCTGCGGGAGCAGCCTGAAGGAGCGAATTGGGGGCGACTGGCATAGGTAAAGGTCTCCACTGCACAGGGGTCGAGAGTGCTGTGCTGGGAGGTGGAGCAAGAGTTGGGCCAAGTTTGTGCAGGAGCGAACTTGCTCGCGAAAAACGTCAACGATAACGCGGTGTCCTGGAGGAGCGCGGCGCCTGTAAGTTTTTCACGAGCAAGCTCGCGCCTACAGACGTCAACGTATTCTACTTCAACAACTAAACCCCGAACCTCTGCCTCTCCGACTCATACAAAGGCCGAACCAGGGCGAACTCACTGTCAATCTGATCCACCAGCGCCCCCAGGTCCGCGGCAGCCCCGACTGACTCTACTTCCAGCCGCTGACACAACTGCGCCAACCGCACAGCCCCAAGGTTGCCGCTGCTGCCCTTGAAACTATGGGCAATCCGTCCCAGCGCCTTGGCATCATCCCGCGCCTTGCGCAGCGCTTCGACGCGCTTTTGCGAGTCGTCAAGAAAGGTTTCGAGCAACTTGGGGTACTCATCTTCCATGACGTCCTGCAAACCCGACAGCACCTCGGGGTCCAGATGAATCTCAGCCACTTGCTCGCTCCTTGATCAAGAATCAGCGGATTATGCCAGAGCCTTCCAGCAAAACTCCACGCAGACACTGCGCCCGCCGTCCGTCCAGCGTACATCGCTGCTCAACTGGCGCACCAGGCTCAAGCCTCGTCCAGACAGACGGTCGATATCCGGCGGCCGCGCCAGTACCTGATCCACATCGAAACCTGGACCACTGTCTTCGACGCGCAAGATCAACTTGCCGCCCAGGGTGGTCGGCACCACCTGCATATGCACCCGCACATAGCCGCTGTCCAGTTGCGCCAGCCGCTCATTGCGCTGACGGTAGTAGTCGGCAAAGCCCTGGGCATTGCGCTTGAGTTGCGAGTCCAGGCCCAGCACGCCGTGCTCCAATGCATTGGAATACAGTTCGGCCATCACGCTGTAGAGCGCCCCGCTCTGCTCGCGCAGCCCCTGGATCTCCAGCAACAACTGCAGCAGATAGGGCAACGGGTTGTAGCACCTGAGCGTCTGGGCGCGAAATTCGAAGCTCACCGACCAATCCAGAGGGCACGCCTGGCTGCCGTCGGTGTACGCAGGCTCGGACACACGCAGCGGCTGGCCGGGCTGCAAGGTGATTTCCACCATGCTGACGTCATCCCGCGCTTCACCACGAAAGGCCGCCAGAGCCTGCTCAATCTCTTCGAACAGGCGGTCGGGCTCGCAGTTGGCGGCGAACACCTGCTGCAGGCGTTCGGCGCCGAACAACTGGTCGTTGGCGTCAGCGGTCTCCAGCACACCGTCGGAGAGCAGAAATACCCGATCGCCAAGGGCCATCGGCAAAACGTCGATGCTGTCATCAAACGCCTCCATCGACAGCACACCCAACGGCAGATGCCGTGACTTCAACGGCGTGCGCTTGCCCGTAGCGACCTCATGCACATAACCCTCCGGCATACCGCCATTCCATACCTCTACCACGCGTCGCTGGGGGCTCAGGCACAACAGGGTGGCGCAGCAGAACATGTCCACCGGCAGGATGCGCTTGAGCCTGGCATTCATCTCACGCAGGGTCTGCGCCAAGTCATAACCCTTGGCGGTCATACCGTAAAACACGTCCGCCAGGGGCATGGCACCAATGGCGGCGGGCAGGCCATGGCCGGTGAAATCGCCGAGCAGCACGTGCATGTCTCCAGACGGCGTATACGCCGCCAGCAACAGGTCGCCATTGAATAGCGCATAGGGTGATTGCAGGTAGCGAATGTTCGGTGCGGCATTGATGCAGCCCGAATGGGCGACCTTGTCGAACACCGCCTTGGCCGCACGCTGCTCTTGCAGCAGGTATTCATGATGCCGGGCGATCTGATCGCGCTGCTGAAGGACCGTGGCCTGCAGACGCCGCAAACGGTCCATGGCATTGATCTTGGCGGCCAGGATCAGTGGGTTGTAGGGTTTGGGCAGAAAATCATCCCCACCGGCATCCAGGCACTCGGCCAGGTCGGCGCTTTCGCTGAGGGACGTAAGAAAGATCACGGGGACCAGCGCCTCCCCCGCCAATTGCTTGATCCACCGCGCGGCCAGGAAACCGTCCATCACCGGCATCATCGCGTCCATCAACACCAGTTGAGGTCGCTCACGCGCAAACACCTCAACGGCTTCCTCGCCGTTGGCTGCGGTGAGCACGTGATGCCCCTGGCGCCGCAAGATAGTCGCCAGCAGCAGCCGGTCGGTATCGCTGTCCTCGGCGATCAGGACAGTCAGCGGCTCGGACATCGGGGCCAGTACTCTCAATTGATGTCGAACAGCTTATCGAAGTTAGAGATGGCGAGGATCTTGCGCACGTCGGGACTGCAGTTGATCAGCGTGACCTGCGAGTCGTCACCGCCTGCGTGGTCACGCAACAACAGCAGCATGCCCAAGGCCGAGCTGTCCAGGTAGGTGGCTTCTCTCAGATCGACGGTGTAGGCGTCAGGGACCTTGTAGAAACGCTCGTAAGCCTCACGGAAATGCTGGTGGCTGCCGAAATCGAATCGGCCCTTGATTGCGATCGTCAACTGCTTCCCATCCAGGGATACTTCTGATGTCACCGACATACGACTGCTTCCTTGTCATTGGCCATGTGTAACAAGGTTTAGCAGGCGAACCCGATCTCGGCAAATGTGGGAACAGCCCCACACCTAATACTGCGACTGACGGGGCAGACGTTGTGACAGCTCATCCAGCAGCTTTTGCTCGCGCTTGTCCTCAATCGCCCGCGCTTCGTCGATATAGCGCTGTACCAGTTTGCGCAGCCCCTCGACCCGGGCAAACGCCTGCTGCCAGCTTTCGCGGGCCTTATCGAGGTTGTTCTGGTGCCAGGCCAGGCTTTGGCGCTGCTGGGCGACCGCCGTCTCCAACTGGTTGAGAAAGCCCTGATAACCCATCAACCACTGGCCGGAAACGCCCTGGCTGCCGCGCTCGATCCACTGTTGCTGGTACTCGCCGCGAAAACGCTCCAGGTCGCCCAGCTTGCTTTCCGCCAGGCGGACCTGGCCTTGAAAATAGCCCAGCCGCTGGGCAGCGGTCTTTTCGGCCTTTTCGGCCATGTCCACCACCGGGGCCAGGCGCGAGGAGCGGGTGCTGGCCATGGCTTAGCCGCCTGGCGCCGGGGCGAAGATCGAGGCAAGGTGCGCTTCGCTTTCGCCCATGCTGATTTTGTCGTTGAGCCCCTGACGCAGGTACGTCACCAGTTGCGGCTGCAGGGCGATCGCCAGGTCGGTCTCACGATCGCCACCGGCTACGTAGGCACCGACGCTGATCAGGTCGCGACTCTGCTGATAGCGTGACCACAACTGCTTGAAGTGCTGCGCTCGCGCCATGTGCTCGGGCGTGACCACCGCCGGCATCACCCGGCTGATCGACGCTTCGATGTCGATGGCAGGGTAGTGCCCCTCCTCCGCCAGGCGCCGTGACAAGACGATGTGGCCGTCGAGTACACCCCGCGCCGAGTCGGCAATCGGGTCCTGCTGGTCATCGCCTTCGGACAACACGGTATAGAACGCAGTGATCGAGCCGCCCCCGGCCTCGGCGTTACCGGCACGCTCCACCAGCTTGGGCAGCTTGGCGAACACCGATGGCGGATAACCTTTGGTGGCAGGTGGTTCGCCGATGGCCAGGGCGATTTCCCGCTGGGCCTGGGCGAAACGCGTGAGCGAATCCATCAGCAACAGGACATTCTTGCCCTTGTCGCGAAAATACTCGGCGATACGTGTGCAATACATGGCGGCGCGCAAACGCATCAAGGGCGCGTCATCCGCTGGAGACGCCACCACCACAGAGCGCTTGAGACCTTCCTCGCCCAGGCTGTGCTCGATGAATTCCTTCACCTCGCGGCCCCGTTCGCCGATCAACCCGACCACGATAATGTCGGCCTCGGTAAAGCGCGTCATCATGCCCAGCAGTACCGACTTACCCACACCGGTACCGGCGAACAGGCCCAGGCGCTGGCCGCGGCCGACCGTCAATAAACCGTTGATGCTGCGAATGCCTACGTCCAGCGGCGTGCTGATGGGGTTACGCTTGAGCGGGTTGATGGTGGGGCCGTCCATCGGTACCCAATCTTCGGCCTTCATGCCGCCCTTGCCGTCCAGGGCGCGGCCGGCGCCGTCCAGCACACGACCGAGCATGCTCATGCCCATGGGCAAGCGGCCGGTGTCGGCGAGCGGCACAACCCGGGCGCCGGGGGCGATCCCCGCCAGGCTGCCGACGGGCATCAGGAAAATCTTGTTACCCGAAAAGCCCATAACCTCAGCTTCGACTTGCACCGGGTGATAGCTGTCGTCGTTGATCACCATGCAGCGGCTGCCCATGGCGGCGCGCAGGCCTTCGGCTTCGAGGGTCAGGCCAACCATGCGCAGCAGGCGCCCTTCGAGGATCGGCTGGCCGGGCAACTCAGTGGCCTGGGCGTAGCTGCCCAGGCGCTTGGCGAAGCTGGTGCGATCAAGGCGCATCGGGGGCGTCCAGGTCAACGCTCAGGTCAGGTTCGGCCGGATTCAGAGCCTGCTCATGAAGTTGGTCGAAGAGCTTGGCCATGATCTGGGTGATACGGGTTTCCACCGTCGCATCGATACGGCTGTGTTCGGTTTCGACCCGGCAACCGCCAGGCTGCAACGCCGCGTCTTCGACGATGCGCCAGGTTTCTTCATGGCGCTCGCGCAGGGCTTTGACCTGCTCGAAATCCTGCGGGTTGATGTACAGCCGTACATTACCGACGCCCAAGGGCAGCAGCTTGAGGGCTTCGCGCATGACACTTTCGATATGGCTGGAGTCGAGCACCAGTTCGCGCTGGATCACTTGGCGGGCGATGTGCTCCACCAGGCCGACCATGGCTTTTTCAAGCTGGGAATCCTGTTCGGCGATGGGGTCGAACAGGCTGCCCATCAAGCGCTCCAGGCTGGCGAGCTTGACGCTCAGCGCCGCCTCGGCTTCCTGGCGCACTTTGAGGGTGGTACTGCGGAAACCGTCCTTTTCCCCCGCGGCGAAGCCTTCGTTGTAGGCCTCCTGGCGGATGGCTTCCAACTCTTCGAGCGTCAGTGGCTGGACGTCCTCCAGCGGCACTTCTTCCATTTCCGCAGGGGGTTCTTCGACCGGCGCGGGTTCAGGCTCCGGTACATGCGGATCGAAACTGGGCAATGACCAGATATCGAACCCACCGACATCCCGCGCGCGAATCAGATCGCTGGGCGTCTCATCTTTGTTCGACATGGGACGCGCCTTAGATCATTTCTTCGCCGCCCTTCCCGCCGAGAACGATTTCTCCGGCTTCGGCCATACGGCGGGCAATGGTGAGGATTTCCTTCTGGGCGGTTTCGACGTCGCTCACACGCACCGGGCCTTTGGCCTCCAGGTCGTCGCGCAACAGTTCGGACGCACGCTTGGACATGTTCTTGAAGATCTTCTCTTTGACGTTTTCGTCGGAGCCCTTGAGTGCCAGCACCAATACGTCCGAGGACACTTCGCGCAGCAACGCCTGGATACCACGGTCGTCGACATCGGAGAGGTTGTTGAACACGAACATGAGGTCTTCGATCTGGCCGGACAGGGTGTCGTCGATCTCGCGGATCGAGTCCATCAGTTGGCCTTCCATCGAGCTGTCGAGGAAGTTCATGATGTCCGCCGCGCGCTTGATACCGCCCAGGGTGGTCCGCGAGGCATTGGAGTTGCCGGAGAACTGCTTTTCCAGAATCGTGTTGAGTTCTTTCAGTGCTGCCGGCTGCACGGTGTTCAGCGACGACACGCGCAGGATGATGTCCAGGCGCACTTTGTGGTCGAAGTGACCGAGCACTTCACCGGCCTGGTCGGGGTCCAGGTAGGCAACGACGATCGCCTGGATCTGCGGGTGCTCGTAGCGGATCACGTCGGCGACCGCACGCGGCTCCATCCATTTGAGGCTGTCGAGGCCGCTGGTGTTGCCACCGAGCAGGATGCGGTCGATCAGGCCGTTGGCCTTGTCTTCGCCCAGGGCCGAGGTGAGCATTTTGCGGATGTAACTGTCGGAGCCGACGCCCAGGCTGGTCTGGTCGCCGACGATTTCGACGAACTCGCTCATCACCTGCTCGACTTGCTCGCGGTGCACGTTACGCATCTGCGCCATGGCCACGCCGACGCGTTGAACCTCTTTGGGGCCCATGTGGCGCAGCACTTGGGCGGCGTCGGTTTCACCCAGGGACAGCAGCAATACGGCGGCTTTGTCGACCCGGGAGAGCTTGGCAACAGCGGCTCGATTATCACTCATCTGCGTTGATCCACTCTTTCACGACCTGGGCCACACGGCCCGGGTCTTCTGCCACCAGACTTTTGATTGCGTTCAACTGAGCGTCATAACCTTCGCTCGGGCTCGGCAACAGGATGCTTTGCGGGCCGCCCAGGCTGACGCGGTCGTTGGCCAGTTCGCCATCCAGGCCGCCCATGCCACCCAACTCGACGTCGCTGCCACCGAAGGCCGCCAGTTGTTTCTTGCCGTTGCCGGTGATGTTGTTGAGCACCGGACGCAGCACGCCAAACACCAACACCAGGATGAACAACACGCCCAGCACTTGCTTGACGATGTCCCAGAACCACGGCTGAGTATAGAACGCCGGGTCGGCGATCACTTCGCCACGCTCAGCGGAGAACGGCATGTTGATCACGCTCACACTGTCACCACGGCTGGCGTCGAAACCGACGGCGTCCTGCACCAGGCGGGTGAAGCGAGCCAATTCGTCGGCGCTCCACGGGGCGCGGGTTACCGCACCGTCAGCCGGGTTGACCTTGACCTGGTCATCGACCACTACCGACACCGAGAGACGATTGATTTTGCCCTGTTGCTGCTTGGTGTGGCTGATGGAGCGGTCGAGTTCGAAATTCTTGGTGGACTGATTACGCTTGTCCGCCGGGTAAGGGGCGAGCATCGGCTGGCCGGTGGCCGGGTCCATGATCTGCTGGCCATTGGCATCCAACAGCGGCTGGCCAGGTTGAATCGCGCCGGCAGTCGCGGCAGCGCCACCCGTGGTTTGCGGCGCCGAAGCCGGGGCTGGAGGCTGGTTGCTCAGGGCTCCCGGCACACCTTGCGGGCCATTGCTGGCGGTGCGTTGTTCGCTGGTGGACTGCTCGCTGCGCAGCGCAGGCTGGTCGGGATTGAACTGCTCGGACGTCGACTCGACGGCACTGAAGTCCACATCGGCGGACACTTCAGCCTTGTAGCGGTCATTACCCAACACCGGTTGCAGAATGTTGTGCACACGTTGGGTGAGCATGCTTTCCATGCGGCGGCTGTAATCGAACTGCTTGCCGGCCTGGGTCAACGCGGAGTTTTCGGCCTGGTCGGACAGCAGGTTGCCCTTCTGGTCCACCACCGTAATTTGCGACTTGCTCAATTCAGGAACGCTGGTAGCCACCAGGTTGATGATCGCGAGGACCTGGCCAGGCTCCAGGGAACGACCGGCAAACAGCTCGACCAACACCGAAGCACTCGGTTTGCGTTCGTCACGCACGAATACCGAACTTTTTGGAATCGCCAGGTGCACACGCGCGCCCTTGACGTTATTCAGGCTGGAGATGGTACGCGCCAGCTCGCCTTCAAGGCCGCGACGGTAGCGGGTGGCTTCCATGAACTGGCTGGTACCCAGGCCCTGGTCCTTGTCGAGGATTTCAAAGCCGATGTTGGCATCGGACGGCGTCACACCGGCGGCGGCCAGCTTCATGCGCGCACGGGCTACGTCGTCGGCCTTGACCAGCAAGGCCCCGGAGTTGGGCTCTACGGTGTAGGTAATGTCGGCGGCGGCAAGGGTTTCCATGATCTGCTTGGAATCCATGCCCGCCAGGCTGCCATACAGCGGGCGGTAATCAGGTTGCTGCGACCACAACACCACGGCAAAACCAATCGCCACGCTGGCTGCCAGGCCGACCAACAGGCCCACCTGACGCAACATGGTCATTTCGGAAAGGTTTTCCAGGAACGACAGGCCAAACAACGGCGGCTTGCCGTCTGCCTTGGCGGGTGCGTTGTCCACGACTGCTTCTGCCATGACTTAAATCTCGTCCTTAAACCGGCATCTGCATGATGTCTTGATAAGCCTGAACCAGCTTGTTACGTACTTGGGTCAAGGCCTGGAAGGACACACTGGCTTTTTGCGAGGCGATCATCACGTCGGTGAGGTCCACGCCGCTTTTACCGATCTCGAAGGCGGTGGCCAACTGGTTCGATGCTTGCTGGGTATCACTGACCTTGTTGATGGCCTGACCGAGCATGTCGGCGAAACTGCTTTGGCCCAATCCCGGCGCTGGCGCGACGGATTTCGGTTGAGCCATGGCATCCATTTGCATGGAGCGCATATCCAACATCAACCGATTGAACTCAATACCCTGGCTCATGACCTTCTCTCTCTGACGACCCGCAATTTTTTGACACTACGCAGCGGTTACTACAGGTGGTAGCAACAAGGGTGCCAGATCCGTGGCGACTCGTAAGAAAAGGCGACAAACCATGTCGACCTACACGTTTGTCAGGTAGCGAAGAGATACGCTTCCACATCCATCCCGGCGTCACGCATCTGCGCCAGCTTGTAGCGCAAGGTGCGCGGGCTGATGCCCAGGCGCTCAGCCGCCTCTTTGCGACGGCCACGCTCGGCACGCAGGGTGTCGATGATCATCTGGAATTCGCGGCGCCGCAGGTCATCCCCGAGGGCGCCAGCCGATTCAGCTTCAGCAGTCACTGGCGCGGGCGCCAGGGTTGGGAATGGCGCAGCTGCACTGCCCATGGCCAGGCAGAAGTCCTGCGGCTGGATCACCCCGCCCTGCTGCAAAATCAGCGCACGCTGGATCGCATTGTCCAACTCCCGCACGTTACCGGGCCACGGATAGGCGATCAGGCAAGCCTGAGCTTCAGCCGACAGCCTCGCTTGGGCGTGCTTCATTTTTTTGACGTGGTTGTTCAGCAGGCGCTCGGCCAGTGGGACGATATCGGCCGGGCGCTCACGTAACGGGCGCCAGGCCAGCGGGAAGACCGAGAGTCGATAGAACAGGTCTTCCCGGAAGCGCCCCGCCGCTACTTCGCCCGCCAGGTCGCGGTTGGTCGTGGCGACCACGCGGATATCCAGCTGGATCGGTTTGCGTGCACCGACCCGTTCCACTTCACGCTCCTGCAAGACCCGCAGCAGCTTGGCTTGCAAGCCAAGGGGCATTTCGGAAATCTCGTCGAGCAAGATGGTGCCGCCGTCGGCCTGTTCGAACTTGCCGGCCTGGGCCGCGATGGCACCGGTGAACGAGCCCTTTTCATGCCCGAACAAGGTGGCTTCGAGCATGTTGTCCGGGATGGCCGCGCAGTTGATCGCAATAAAGGGTTGCTTGGCACGGCTGGATTGTTGGTGGATATAACGCGCCAGCACCTCTTTACCGGTGCCGGACTCGCCGGAAATCAACACGGTGGAATCGCTGCGCGCCACGCGTGCGGCCAGTTCGAGCAATTGCGCACTGGCCGGTTCAAAGGCTATCGGGCCTTCGCCTTCGGCGGCAGGCATCACCCCCAGGGCGTGCCGGGCAACCAACTCCATCAAGGCTTTGGGCTCGAAGGGCTTGACCAGGTAATCGGCCGCGCCCTGACGCATGGCGTCCACCGCCCGCTCCACCGCTCCGTGGGCGGTCATCAGCAACACCGGCAGTTGCGGCTGGCGTGCGCGCAGCAGGCTGAGCAACTGGTGACCATCCATGCCCGGCATGTTGACGTCGCTGACCACCAGGCTGAATGCCTCTTGCTCGACCGCCTCCAAGGCTTCCTCGGCAGAACCGACCGCCCGGTAGTCATGGCTCGCCAACAGCAGCGTATCAGCCAATGCTTCACGCAGGGCGCGATCGTCTTCCACCAATAAAACCTTGATAGCCATAGTCCTTTTACTCCGCGCTTGCCGCGCTGGAAAACAGCGGCAAGGTCATCAATGCACAGGTGCCACGCCCCAACCGGGAACGCAGCTGCAATTCTCCCTGATGGGCACGTGCCACTGCCTTGACCACGGTCAGGCCGAGGCCGGTACCGTTGGTCTTGGTGGTAAAAAAGGGCTCGCCCATACGCTGCAGCACCACAGGATCGATACCGCTGCCACTGTCGCTGATGCACAAGCGCAGGTTCTGGTCGCGACGGTATAAGTGCACCTTGAGCCGCGCATTCGGGCCGCTGGCCTGGATGGCGTTTTCAATCAAGTTGAGCAAGGCGCCTACCAGGGTGTCCCGATTGCACAGCAATTCGCCGAGGTGACTGTCGCACTGCCAGCGCACATTGACGTCCTGGATATGGGTGGCGGCCGACGACTGCAAGGATTGCATCAGTTCCGCCGGCGTGACGCGGTCGGTCATCGGCAATTCGCCACGGGCAAACACCAGCATGTCGCGCACCTGGTGCTCCAACTCGTGCAGACGCTCCTTGAGGCGCCCGGCAAAGCGCTGGTGAGTGGCGGCAGGCAATTGTTCATCAGTCAAATGACTGGCGTAGATCAATGCCGCCGACAAGGGCGTGCGGATCTGATGCGCCAGAGAGGCGACCATCCTGCCCAGCGACGACAAGCGTTCATGACGCGCCAGCTGGTCTTGCAGGTGACGGGTTTCCGTCAGGTCGTTGAGCAGCACCAACTGGCCGGGCTCGGCGTCAAGGGAGCGAGTGGCAATGGACAGGCGGCGCCCGTCTTTCAAGGAAATTTCGTGGCCGTCGTCTTCACGCGGGGCAAAGCAGCGGGTGATCACTTCTCGCCATAACTCGCCTTCCAGCGGCAGGCCGAGCATCTCGCAGGCGGCCGGGTTGGCTTCGCGCACACGCCCCTGGTCGTCGATGACGATCACGCCACCGGGCAACAAGTCGAGGAGGTTTTGCAGACGGTTGGCCAGGCGCTCTTTCTCGGCCAATTCTTCCATGCGCTGGGCACTGACCACGGCCAGCTCGCCTTTAAGCTCGGAAACCCTGGCCTCCAGCAGGCTGTAGGAGTCGGTCAGTTGGCTGGACATCTGGCTGAACAGCGAAAACGCCTGCTCCAGACCTTGCCGGCTCTGCTGCTCTACAGACGGGACGCCCCCTATAAGATCTGGGGACGGAGATAGTTGGGCGGCGTGGGGCATCATGCTCTCTCGCTTGGCTGACCGTCAGTTAAACGGAACGTTGCGAGTGCTGTAGCAATACCCGTGCCGAAAAAAAACCGGGTGCCCGACTTCACCAATACAGTTCCGTTTTGACGAGTGACTGTTGCTGTCAGACAAGGCGCCGCGACGACTCATAGCTCGCTATGGGGAGGAGCGGCAACGCAGTATGACGGCAATAGGCGCCGTCATAACGGGACAGTATTGGTGAAGTCGGACACCCCAAATCAGCGGTTTGAAAAACAGGCGTCAATCATCCGCCTGTTCATCACCTTCTTTGCGACTCATGCCGTACTTGCGCATCTTCTCTACCAGGGTGGTACGACGGATACGCAGGCGCTCGGCGGCGCGGGCGACGATGCCGCTGGCATCGTCCAGGGCCTGTTGAATCAGGCCTTGTTCCAGGTTGCCGAGGTAGTCTTTCAGGTCCAACCCTTCCGGCGGCAGCATGGCAGTGGCACCGAAGTCCGGAGTATGGCCATTAATGGCCACGCGCTCTTCCATGTCACTGCGCAGGCTGTCCACCATCTGTTCGTCTTCATCGTCGACGTAGCGGAATTTTTTCGGCAACTCGACCACGCCGATCACGCCGTAGGGGTGCATGATCGCCATGCGTTCCACCAGGTTGGCCAGCTCTCGCACGTTACCCGGCCAGCCATGGCGGCACAGGGACATGATTGCTGCGGAGTTGAAGCGTATCGAGCCACGCTTTTCATGCTCCATGCGCGAGATCAGCTCGTTCATCAGCAACGGGATGTCCTCCACGCGTTCACGCAGCGGGGCCATCTCGATCGGGAAGACATTGAGGCGGTAGTACAGGTCTTCGCGGAAGCTGCCCACCTCGATCATGCTTTCGAGGTTCTTGTGGGTGGCCGCGATGATGCGCACGTCGACGCTCTGGGTCTTGTTGCTGCCCACGCGCTCGAAGGTGCGCTCCTGCAATACGCGCAGCAGCTTGACCTGCATCGGCAGTGGCATGTCGCCAATTTCGTCGAGGAACAGGGTGCCGCCGTTGGCCAATTCGAAACGCCCGGCGCGGCTGGTGATCGCCCCGGTGAACGCGCCCTTCTCGTGACCGAACAATTCGCTTTCGAGCAGCTCTGCCGGGATCGCCCCGCAGTTGACCGGCACGAATGGCCCGTCGCGGCGCTTGGAGTGATAGTGCAGGTTGCGTGCGACTACTTCCTTGCCGGTGCCGGACTCACCCAGGATCAGCACGCTGGCATCGGTGTCGGCCACTTGCTGCATCATCTGGCGCACGTGCTGGATCGCACGGCTGGTGCCGACAAGGCTGCGGAACAGGTTGGGTTCGCGGTGACGGCCGCGCTCACGGGCCTGGTCGTACATCTCGCGATAGACCTGGGCACGGTGCAGGGAATCGAGCAATTTGCTGTAGCTGGGCGGCATTTCGAGATTGGAAAGCACACGACGGCGCTGGTCTTCCGGCAGGTCCACAGAAGAAATATCGCCCATCAGCAACACCGGAAGGAACTCATCCCAGGTTGACAGTGTCTTTAACAAGCCCAAAACAGCGCCAGGAGCGTTTACCGTCCCGATCAGCACACAAATGACTTCACGGCTCGACGTCAACGAGCTGACAGCCTGCTGCCAATCATGGCTGCCGCAGGGCAAATTTTCTTCGCCAAGAAAATTCAAAATCACCGCTAAATCGCGGCGGCGGACGCTATCGTCATCAATCAGCAGAATTTTGGTTTCACGCCACATGCAATAGCAACTTCCCTAGTAAAACTTCCTGCCCCGGAATGAGAGCAATCAAGACGTCTGTAAGATTTATTACATACTAGACGTCTGAAATCTGAAAACAGCACTAGTTAAGTCAAAAATGCTGGCACAGTCAAATATATGACGCGCCGTTCGGACCAACTGAGCCCCTGATCAGCCGAACAGATGGTAAACCTTTGACGCACTTTCCGCTCGATTGATCTGCGACATCTCTTCGAAAATCGCCTGGCGCTCCCCAGTCGTCACCTCAAGCAACTGCTGATAAACCGCCAGCAGGCTCTCCAGTTTTTCCCGCAAGGCATCCTCGTCCACCGGCGCATTGTGGAGCGCCTCATCGATGACCGCACGGCAACCCATATCCAGCTCACCAATGGCATCCCAGTTACGCTCGGCCAGTGCATCGACCAAAGCTTCGCGGGTCTCGTCAATCCGTTGCAGGGCGTGGCTCATGACATCATCCTCAGGCCCAGAGGCCTACAGTGTTGCAATACCGTCCCAGCCTTCCTTGAGCGTAATCATCAGGCCGGCTACTTCATCGATCATGGCGACATCGCTCTTGCTATTGGCTTCCAGCAGGCGCGTAGTCATATAGGCGTACAGATTATCAAGTTGCTGCAACGCGGCCGGATCGTCGGTTTTCTCCGGGTTCAGGCCGTCACGCAAACCGATCAGAATGTCGATCGCCTTGCCCAGCAGCAGGCCTTTTTGCGCGATATCACCACGAGCCATGGCGCCTTTGGCCTGAGCCATGCGATCCAACGCGCCTTCCATCAGCATCTGCACCAAGCGATGCGGGCTGGCTTCGGAGATTTGGGCATGGGAATTGACCTTCTGGTATTGGCGAAGGGCTCTCATGGGATTCATGTTTCTACCTCGTGACAGGCAACAGCTAAAAAGAATGGGCTCTGATTATTATGTCGACGGCGTCGCAAAAAACTTTAAGCCGACAGTCTGGCGAAGGGCACGCCCGAACAAGGTAATCACCTTGCCGGGCGACCTCAGTGAGGATCAACTGGTCTTCGGATTATTCAGTGCGTTAAGTGTGGTCATGACGCTGGAGCGCTGGCTGGTGAGCTGGGCGACCAGGTTGTTCATCGTGGTGTATTTGTCAGTCAGGGTCTTTTTCAATGCAGCCATTCGCGTCGTCAACGCGTCCTGCTGCGTCTGCAGATCCTTGATGTTGCTCGACAAGGTCGACGAACGTGTAGCCAGAACCCCAGTGCCGCTCAGCGCATAGCTGTCAGTCGCGGACTTCATGCGCGCCAGCAGACCCGTGTCGCCGTTGAAAATACCGCCGATGTCCGTAGGGTTGGTCAATACTGCCGCACTGAAAATCTTGTCATCAATGCTCAGCTTGCCGGTTTTCTGATCAGTGTTCACGCCGAACTGAGCCAGGGATTTCAATGCCCCTGTCCCGCCCATTGCATTCAGTTGAGTACGGATGGCCGATTGCAGGGTGCGCATGGTGGCATCGCCCGTCAAGGCAGAAGGCGTCGTGGAACCATCGGCATTCGTGGTGACGGCGGTCTCAGTATTGATCGCAGTCATCAACGCGTTGTAGGTGTCGACAAAGCCTTTGACCGAACTCTTGAGGGTATCGTTGCTTCTTGCGACGGTAATGGTCGAAGCCACCCGCTGGGCATTCGGATCTCCAGCAGTCGCGCCCGTCGGCAGCGGTGACACGGCTGTCAACTTGATGCTGACACCACTGATCGCGTCGGACAGGGTATTGCTCTTGGACTCCTGCGCAGTGCCATCGATGGTGTACTTGGCATTCTGCGGTGGGCTATCTACGACCGAGGTCCCCGCCTCCAGACCAGAGTTGCCGCCCACGGTAATGTCAGTGCCGGCGCCGGTATTGGTCGAAGTCAGCACCATGCGGGAACCGGTGGAGTCGGTCAGAATGTTGGCACTGAGGCCGGAACTGCTCAACTGCGCGTTGATCGAGTCACGCACCTGCTGCAGCGTCGAACCCGGTGGTACGCTGACGGAGTAGCTCTGGCCTGATTGAGAGATCGTCAGGGACTTCGCCGTTGTACCCGCATTGACGACTGTGTTCGCGCCTTTCGCATAAGTCTGAGTAGCGATCTTCGAGGCAGTCGCCAATTGATTGACCACCAACTTGTAGCTGCCGGCTGAGGCGCCCGCCCCCAGGGTCACACTGGAAACGTTGGCATCCGACACGGTCGCCGTCAGGCCACCGATACTGGCGTCTTTGGCCATGTTATCCATGGCACCACGAAAAGCGTCGAGCGCCGCTTGAATTTTGCCGATTGAGGAAAGCTGGGCAGTCGACGTCTGCGTCTGCTTGTTGATCTGCGACTGCTTGGGTGCCTGTTCCGCGTTCACCAATGCCGTCACGATAGATTGAGTATCGATATTCGTAACCGGGCCGCTAACCGATATATCACCCATGACTGTTCTCCTGATCCGGGGCTGGCGCTTTCTTGACGGATGACGCCTTAAGAAGCGACAGCAACAAAATTCATGCCAGCTCAGACTTTCGCGTCAAACAGCACGCTACTGGCGTCGTGAAGGCTTTGTGCGAGCTTCAATGCGGCTTCCGAAGGGATCTGACGGATCACTTCACCGCTGTCGGTCGCAATGACTTTGACCACCACTTGATGGGTAGAGTCGTCGATTGAGAATTCCAGGTTGCGCTGGGCATCCTGAACAAATTTGCGAATATCCGCCACCGCCTGTTTAAGGTCGGACGGTTTCGAGTCCTGCTGGGTTTCGACCGCGGCAACCGCAGGCTTAACCTTGGTTGTCTGCGAGTCGTTGCTCACAGGGGCAGGCGCGCTCTGCGGCGGCGCCGCAGGATAAGACAGGTTCAACTTGACGCTCATGTCCATGTCCAGTCACCTCATCACGCAAAAGACAAAAGGGCACGTAAACGCGCCCTTCCGTCAGTCATCTACCATTGGCTATTACTGAAGCAGCTTCAGTACAGCGCTTGGCAGTTGGTTGGCCTGGGACAGGATCGCAGTGGAAGCCTGTTGCAGGGTTTGTTGCTTGGTCAACTGAGCGGTTTCAGCAGCGTAGTCAACGTCCTGGATCTGGCCGCGAGCGGCGCTGGAGTTGTCGGCGATGCTGGTCAGGTTGGCCACGGTGTTGTCGAAACGGTTTTGTACAGCACCGAGACCGGCACGCTGGGAGTCGATGTCAGAGATCGCCTGGGTGATCACGTCAATCGCGTTCTGCGCGTTGGCGGAGGTGGTCACGTCAGTGTTGTTGACGGTAGTTTTCGCGGAGTTGGCAGCAGTACCTGCTGCGGCGAACACGCCTGTCACACCAGCGCCGTTCAGCGAGTAGCTGGTGGACGAGTTCAGCGAAACCTGGCCAGTTGCGATGATCGCGGTAGCGGCCAAGGCAGTAGCAGTACCGAATGCGCCGTTGCCGCCTTTGGTAGCAACCGAGATACCTGCAGCACCACCGTCACCGGCGTTGAAGGTCAGGTTCTCACCGGTATCGGATTTAACCGACAGGGCGTTGGTCGACGAATCGTAGTTAACGCTGATGCCCAGCTTGGCAGCGTTGGACTTCAGTTGGTCAGCCAGGTCGGAAGTGCTGGTCACACCAGTGAACTGCACTGCGGTACCGCTGCCGACTTGCAGGGTGAAGTTGGCGTTCGGAGGAGTAGCAGCAGCGATGGTGGCCGCGTTCACAGTGAACTGGGCTTCAGTGCTGGCAGTAGCGCTCAGGCCGCCGACAGCGCCGTTCATTTGAGCAGCGATCTGCTTGGCGGAAGCGCCAGCTGCCAGGGTAACGTTAGCAGTCTGACCACCACCGGTAACGGTGATAGCGCCACCGGCGATACCGGTTGCAGACGGCGTCAGGGCCTGGGTTTTCAGCTGCTGCGAACCAATGTTGTTGGCCGCTACGTTACCGATGGTCATGTCGATAGTCTGGTTGGCGTTGGCGCCGACCTGGAACGAAGTGGTACCGAAAGAACCGTCCAGCAAGTTCTTGCCACCGAAAGTGGTGGTGGTTGCAATACGGGTCAATTCAGCAGTCAGTGCAGCGTACTGAGCCTGGTTCGACTTACGGTCTTCAGCGCTTGGAGAACCGTTAGCGGATTGCAGAGCCAGGGTACGCATGCTTTGCAGAATGTTGGTGGACTGCTGCATCGCGCCTTCAGCGGTCTGGGCAATCGAGCTACCGTCGTTGGCGTTCTTGATCGCAACGCCCAGGCCGTTGATCTGGCTGGTCAGACGGTTGGAGATCTGCAGGCCGGCCGCGTCGTCTTTGGCACTGTTGATACGCAGGCCGGAGGACAGGCGCTGCATGGAAGTTTGCAGAGCGTTGGAGGCGTTGTTCAGGTTCTTCTGAACGTTCAGCGACGCAAGGTTGGTGTTTACTGTTAATGCCATGACGAAATCCTCGTGGGTGGTGTACTGCGGCTTCCGGCCCTGGCAACCGCCGGGTGTGCCTAGAGAACCTTCGTAATAGTTATCGTCGTGAAGTCAGGTTGCTTGAGGACTTTTTTGATTTTTTTTACTAGCACGATGCCACCCCTTGCAATTCAAGCATTTACGCCAGGCCAAACGCGCGTAATCGATAGGTTTTTGGCGCCAAATAAAAAACGCCCAGGCTTTTTCAAGCCTGGGCGTTTTTGTGTGCGGTGCTATCAGGGCATCACGAGCGATAGAGAATCGCCGAACCCCATGACAGACCCACACCAAAGCCGCTGATGGCGACACGCTTCCAGCTGCCGTCCATCATGTGCTTTTCCAGCAGCAACGGAATGCTCGACGACACGGTGTTGCCGGTTTCGACCATGTCCTTGATGAACTTCTCAACCGGCGCGTCTTCGAAACGCCGGGCCACGGCGTCGACAATCGCCGCACTGCCCTGGTGAATGCAGAACGCGTCGATTTCATCAGCCGCCAGGTTCGACTCGTCAAGCAGCTCGTGCAAATGCGCCGGCACCTTGAGCAAAGCGAAGTTGAACACCTGCCTACCGTTCATGAAGAACACGCCATCGCTGACCTTCAAGTGCGGTGCGCCGGAACCGTCGGTGCCGAACTTGGATTTGCCCAGCAACCACGGCGCCTCTTCACCCATCCAGGTGGCGGTGGCGGCATCGCCGAACAGCATGGTGGTGTTGCGGTCTTCCGGATCCACGATCTTCGAATACGGGTCGGCGGTGATCAGCAGGCCGTTTTTCAGGCCGGTGGCTTCCATGAAGCCTTTCATCGCATAGATGCCGTAGACGTAGCCGGAGCAGCCCAGCGAGATATCAAACGCAGCCACGTGGGTCGGCAGGCCCAGCTTGTCCTGGACGATAGCGGCGGTGTGGGGCAAGCCCTCTTCGTCGCCGTTCTGGGTCACGACGATCAGCGCGTCGATGGATTCACGCTTCAACTGCGGGTTGTTGGCAAACAAAGCGTTGACCGCCTCGACGCACAGGTCGGAGGTTTCCTGCGTAGCGTCCTTGCGCGGCAGGAACGCCGACCCGATCTTGCCAATGATGAAATCTTCATCCTTGGCGAATTTGGCGCCCTGGGCGTAGTTATCCACCCCGTCTGCCGGCACGTAACTGGCGATGCTTTTTATGCCAATCATTGTGGCTTCCCAATACTAAATAGCTGGAGAACACCCCTCGGACTGCGCCTGGAGTGCTGACAATAAAGGGGAAAACCCCGTAAAAATCTCGCTGAAAGCCGCCCTGCAAGGACCCTTTGACGACTTATCCTTTTCACACGATACAGTGAAGATGCGCTTCATGACTCACAGGTCACTCAATTTTGTGCGCTTTATGCAAAACCCGGCAACATTCCAGGTACCAGAAACGACAACGGCCCACCCTGTTTGCCAGGGTGGGCCGTTTTTTCCAACACTGATTACATGCGGCTGAACAGGCTCAGCTGAGAGATTTTCACGAAAGCCAACTGCGAGGCTTGCAGCATGGTCTGCTGCAACGTCAGGTTGATCGCAGCCTGCCCCATATCAATGTTCGCCAACGACGACATAGTAGAAGTATTCGCCAGGCTCAGGCTGGTGTTCTCATCGCTCTGGATATCCAAGGCATTCTGGCGTGCCCCGATGGAGCCGCGCACCTGGTCGATCTGTGCCGTGGCATTGGCGATATTCCCGATGCTGGTGTTCACCACGTCCTTGAGCTTGTTCATGGCAACCTGATTGCCATCCACCGGCGTTTCCAGAGCCTTGCGCAGCTGACTCAAGGTATCCAGCGCATTCATATTCTTGTTACTGGTGGCACCGACCGAAAACTGGTCGCCGGCACCCGGCGTACCACTAATCCCAAACGTCACCCCGGCGGTGGTGATCGAAGTCGCGCCGGCAGCGATGGTGCCACTGGCAATAGCCTTGCTGTTGGCACCATAGGGCTGGGCGAACACTTGATAATCGGTGCCGCTGGTGAATTTAATGACCGCACCCGCGTTGGGAAAGGTGCTGGCATAAGCGGCCTGGTCCGTGACGCTGCCACCGCTCAGTTGTGCCGTAGATGCATTGCTGGCGGTGCGCGAAACACTGAAGGTATCCGGCTTGCTTTCCAGCGTGAACGCCTTGCCGACCACCAGCGCGTCCGACGCGGCACCTGGCGCTACATTCGAGCCCAGGTTCAGGGAAATGTCGAACTTGACCCCGCGCAGGTTGACGCTTGAACCGCCTTCCTTGCTGGCGTCAAACGTGCCGTTACCGGTGATCTCGGACGTCACGTCGTTGCCGTCCTTGTCGGTTACGCTGTACTGGGTGCTGCTGGCGAAGGTCAGCTTATACGGCTGGCCGTCGGCAAAATTATTGGTGTAGTTGGTGCTGGAGGTCACCAGCCCCGCTGAAATCGCCACCGTGCCGTCATTGACCGCCGGCGGCAGCAACGTGGCCTGGGTGCGGCCAGTATTAGACGAGCTTTCGAGCACCGCCTTACCGGTATCACCCGCGGCAATCGACAGGTTATTCGACACCTGCAGGCTCAGCGGTGTCTCGTCACCCTGGTAGGAGTAGGTTCCATCGTTATTGCGGCTGTAGGGCGGCGTGTCAGTCTTGGCCCCGGAGAACATATAGTTGCCACTGGAGTCCTTGCTGTTGAGCAAGCTCAGCACATGATCCTCAAGCGCACCTACCTGGCTGGCGAGGGCCTTGCGGTCATCATCACTGAGCCGCTGGTTCCCGGCCTGCAGCGCCAGGCCGCTGGCTGTGCCCAACGCCGTATTGATGCTCTGCAAGACGCTTTCTTCGTTGGTCAGCGAGTTTTGCAGGCTGGTGATGTTGCCGCCGTACTGCCCCAGCATGTCTTTCTGCTGTTGCAGCAAAAGGAGCTGGGCCGCCGCAACGGGATCGTCCGAAGCGGTCTGCACGCGCACACCGGTAGTCGCCTGGTCCTGGGCCTTCACCACACCTGAATAATTATCCTGGTACTTGGTAGAGCTGGTATCGAAATACTGCTGTGTAGAAATACGCATAGTCCCAGCCTCCTTTAAAGGGCGTTAATCAATGTGCTGAAGGTTTCCTGCGCGGCCTTGATGATCTGCGACGACGCGGTGTAGTACTGCTGGAACTTGATCATGTCGCCCGCTTCTTCATCCAGGTTGACCTGGGACACCGAGTTGCTGGCTGCCTTGTTCGCCGCCAGCAAGGCGCCGGTGGCGGCGCTGTCGGTATTGGCCTGGGCTGCCTTGGAGCCCACTTGGGAAACCAACCGGCTGTTGGCACTGACCAAGCTCACGCCTGCGTTGCCATCCACTGCGCCGACCGTCGCCTTGGTCTGCAAACCCAACAACTGCTGGGCGTTGCGGCCATCAGAGGTGGCACCGCTGTTGAAGGAGAAAGTCGTGCTGTCGCCGTTGGCAGGCGCGCCGGACACGGTGGTGTCGAAGCCAAAGCTCTTGCCGGGAATCAACGCACCACTGGCGTCACGCATCGGTACGTTGACGGTGATCTTGTTGCCCTGGCCCGGGATGATGCTGCCCGTGCCGATAGGATTGCCTTGGGCATCGTTGACGGTGTAAGGCTGCGTGCCATCCGCGGCAGGCTTGCCGAACACCATCTTCACCGGCATTGAGTTTTCGATCCCGGTGCGCAATTGCGCAGTCGCCGCCCCGCCATTGATATCGATCGGCACGGTCAATGTCGGCTGGGTGAACACGCCAGTACCGGTGTTGGTCTTGCTGGCGTTGCCTGCCAATGGCCCGGCAAACGCGAGCTTGTTCGGGTCCTTGAGGCTGATACCGATGTTGCTGGCACCGGTGGCGGTAGGGCTGACCTTGAAGCTGTCCCCCGCAGCCATAGGCCCCTGACCATCCAGCGCCAGAGTAAAACCATCAATCATCGGCGGCGGCGTGGTGGTGGTATCGAAGGCCCCCATGGCCTTGCCATCGGAACGCACCACGTTGTACTGGTTGCCGCTGGTGAAAGTGACCTTGTAGTCGAAGGTCGACAGCTTGCTGCTGTCGGCAATCGTTACATTCAGGTTGCCCGAGCCCACGCTGTTACCCGAAGCCGCCTGGCTGCGCTGGGAAATAGCTGCAGCGCTGTTGATATCGCTGAATAACGAAGAACCGAAATCACCGTTCAGGTCCAGGCCCTGCCCCAACTGGCTGTTGACGCTGTCAGCGGTGGCAATGGCGATACGCCCCAAATCGTTAATGGCCGGCATCAGCGCATCACTGCGATAACGCAACAGGCCGCCAATAGAGCCACCACTGACCACATTGCCGATATCCATCGGCGTGTCACCCATATTGAGCTGGATGGTGTACTGGCTGTTGTCGGTCTTGCTGGGCACAGCCGAAATGGTATTGGCAATATTGCCCTCTACCAGCGATTGCCCCGTACCGGTGGTGATACTGAACTGGCCGTTTTTCTCGGTGGCAGTGACACCGATCAGCTCATTGAGCGAGCGAACGGCCTCGTTACGTGCATCCAGCAAGTTGTTCGGCGCACTGGTCGACGAACCTTGAGCGCTGGTAATTTGACTGTTCAGGGAGGCAATCGACGACGTCAGCTTGTTAACCTGATCACTGAAAGTGCCCAACTGGCCGTTGATGGTTTCTTTCTGCTGGGTCAACTGCGTGGAAATCGAGTTGAAACGGTTGCTCAGGGTCTGGGCACTGGTCACCAGAAGTTGCCGGGCGGACACATCGCTGGGCGTGGCGGCAGCGGTCTGCAGGGAGGCAAAAAAAGCACTGAGCGCAGCCGACATGCCGGTGGTCTTGTCCGACAGGGTCTTGTCGATGGCCGCAGCCTGGCCCGCGTAGGCGGCGGCGTCGCTGTTGAGCGCGGTACTGCTCTGATAGGCCGCACCCAGGAAATCGTTATAGATGCGCCGCACATCGGCCAGGGTCGTGCCGCTGCCAATGAACACTCCACCGTACTGATTGTTGGCGCTGGCGTTCTGAGTGGTCTGCTGACGCGAGTATCCCGGGGTATTGACGTTGGCAATGTTATTACTCAAGACCGACAACGACCCTTGAGCGGCATTGAGCCCTGACATCCCGATACTGAGCAAACTCATGATTCAGACCTTATAAATGAGTGGTCGCGCCCGCGGCGGCGTAATTCTGATAACTGTTCATCGTTTTCGCGATCTGCGAAATCTTGCTGGCGTAGTCCGGATCGGTGGCATATCCGGCTTTTTGCAACTCGCGAACAAAGCGTTCCGGGTTGTCGGCTGATTTCACAACTTCTTTATAGCGATCATTGCTTTGCAGCAATGTCACGAGGTCATGGAAGCTGTCCTGATAGGAGTTATAGGAACGGAATTGCGCCGTTTCCTTGACCATCGCCCCATCACGAAACTCGCTGGTGATCGCACGCGCCTGACCGCCCTGCCAACTCTGGCCGGCCTTGATACCAAACAGGTTATGGCTGCTGCTGCCGTCTTCGGCACGCATCACCGATTTACCCCAACCGGTTTCCAGCGCGGCCTGGGCCACCAGGTACTTCGGATCGATACCAATACGCGCAGCGGCCGCCTTGGCCATCGGCAGCATGGTGGCGACAAATTCATCCTGCGAACTGAAGGCTTTCTTCGCCGGTGCCAGTGGCGGCTGGGCAATGGCGCGACCATACACCTGCATACGCCCGCTCGGCACGGCAAAGCTGTGGGCGGCAGTGTTGATCACATTGTCCTCGGCGGCGCTGTTGCGCAACGGCGCGGTTTTGGCGACGACTGCGGCATCCGTGGTCGGCACAATGCCCGCCAGCAGGCGATCGGTCAGCTTGCTCGGCACAGCAATACGGCGCTGGTTCATCAGTTCCATATCATTGGCGTGGGCATTGTTGCCTTCCGGCACCGCCACACGATAAGCCCACAACGGACGCTGGCCGTTGGAGCGGCCCAGCGGGCCATCCGCTTGAGTACCTGCCGCAATTTCAGTCGGCACATCGACTTTCTTGACCGGAGCATCCGCTGCCGGGCCTTGCAAGGTGGCCGCCTGGGCGTCCACCGGTTTGTTCTTCTGCATCTGGCGCATGAGCACGTCGGCCAGGCCGATACCGCCGCCTTCGCGCGACATCGAGACAGCCAACTGCTGGTCGTACATTTCCTGATACTGCTTGGCAGCCGGCGTGTTCAGCGGGTTGTCCTCGCCCAGGGCGTCGGTGGCCGAGCGCATGGACTTGAGCATCTCGCTCAAGAACAGCGACTCGAACTCCTGCGCCACTTTGCGCATATTGCCGTCGCTGTTCTTGTCGCCGACCTTGAGCTGGTTAAGCCGATTCAGGTCGGAGTACGCCCCCGAATCCGCTGTGCTGCTGATCCCGCTCTTGCGCATATCCATGGCCATGGCCTCAGATCACGATCAGGTCGGCTTGCAAGGCGCCGGCCTGTTTCAGAGCTTCGAGGATCGCCATCAAGTCGCCGGGCGCTGCGCCCACCTGGTTCACCGCGCGGACAATCTCGTCCAGGGTGGTGCCGGGGCCGAACTTGAACATCGGCTTGGCTTCTTGCTGAGCATTGACCCGCGAACGGGGTACCACCGCCGTCTGGCCATTGGACAACGCCCCAGGCTGGCTGACGATCGGGTCTTCGGTGATGGTCACGGTCAAGCTGCCATGGGTCACGGCCGCCGGCGACACCTTGACGTTCTGACCGATCACGATGGTGCCGGTGCGCGAGTTGATGATGACTTTGGCGACCGCCTGGCCTGGGTCGACCTCAAGGTTTTCCAGGATCGACAAGTAGTCGACGCGCTGGCTCGGGTCCAACGGCGCCGTCACACGGATCGAACCGCCATCGATGGCCTGGGCCACGCCCGGGCCGAGCATGTCGTTGACCTTGTCTACCACACGCTTGGCGGTGGTGAAGTCGGAACGGTTGAGGTTCAACGTCAGGCTGTTGCCCTGGTTGAAACCGCTCGGCACCGTGCGCTCGACCGTGGCACCACCCGGAATGCGGCCGGCCGACGGCACGTTGACCGTGATCTTGGAACCGTCGCGACCTTCGGCATCAAAACCGCCCACCACCAGGTTGCCCTGGGCAATGGCGTAGACGTTGCCGTCGATACCCTTGAGTGGCGTCATAAGCAATGTGCCGCCGCGCAGGCTTTTGGAGTTGCCGATGGACGATACGGTAATGTCCACCACCTGCCCCGGCTTGGAAAACGCCGGCAAATCGGCACTGATGGACACCGCCGCAACGTTCTTCAATTGCACATTCCCCGAGCCAGCCGGCACCTTGATACCGAACTGCGAGAGCATGTTATTGAACGTCTGCAGGGTGAACGGCGTCTGGGTGGTCTGGTCACCCGTGCCATTGAGCCCGACCACCAGGCCGTAACCGATCAACTGGTTGGAGCGCACGCCGGAAATACTGGCGATGTCCTTCAGACGCTCGGCCTGGGCGACTGCACTCAGGGACAGCAACAGTGCCGCCGCCATCAGCTGTTTGAGTTTCAAAATGATCACCTAGAAAGGGAACAGCGGGCTAAGGAAGAAACGGTCGAACCAGCCCGGCTGACTCGCATCAGCAAACGAACCCGTACCCGAGTAGGTAATGCGCGCATCGGCAATCCGCGTCGATGACACGGTGTTGTCGGTGGAAATATCATCGGCTCGCACCATACCCGCAATGCGCACCAGCTCGTCACCGGTGTTGAGGGTCATCCATTTCTCACCCCGTATGGCAATGATGCCGTTGGGCAACACATCGGCCACGGTCACAGTGATCGAGCCGGTCAAGCTGTTGCCCTGCCCCGCCGCACTCTTGCCGTTGGTGGCACGGTCACCGGAATAACCGGCATTCAAGCTCAGGTCACCGCTGCCCAATGGGTTGTTGGTATTAGGCACACCACCGAACAACGAGGTCAGGCCGATGCTGGTCTTGCTGGTCTTGCCCACCTGCGAGTTGGCGTTCTTGCTGGCCTGGGTCTTCTCGTTCAGGGTGATGGTGATGATGTCACCCACGCGGAACGCTTTGCGGTCGCTGTACAGGTTCTGTTCAAAACCGGCCTGGTAGATCGAGCCATTGTTGGCCGCCGCCGGCAACGGTGTACGTGGCAGCACCGGCGCATAGTACGGGTCATTGGGTTTTGGCGTCGGGGCGACACAGCCCGCGAGCACGGCGATCCCACTCAATGCCAGAACAGAAACGTAGCGATTCATGACCCTTACCTCACGGTGCTGCAGGCGCCCTCAAGAGCGCCCCATAGACTTGATTACAGATTCTGCGTAACGAACGAAAGCATCTTGTCGGCAGTGGAAATCACCTTGGAGTTCATCTCGTAGGCGCGCTGGGTGGTGATCATGTTGACCATCTCCTCAACGGTGCTGACGTTGGAGGTTTCCAGTGTGCTTTGCAGGGTGGTGCCAAAGCCGTTCAGGCCCGGAGTGCCGATTTGCGGCGCGCCGCTGGAAGCGGTTTCCAGGAACAGGTTGCCACCTATGGCCTGCAAGCCGGCCGGGTTGATGAAGTCTGCGGTTTGCAGGTTGCCGATCACCTGCGACGCCGGGTTGCCGGCCACGGTGATGGACACGGTGCCGTCGTTGCCCACGGTGAAGGTCTTGGCATTGGCGGGAACCACCACGGCCGGCTCCAGCGCGAAACCGTTGGCGGTGACGATCTGGCCGTTAGAATCGAGGTGGAATGTCCCATCACGGGTGTAGGACGTGGTGCCGTCGGGCTGCAGGATCTGGAAGAACCCACGGCCGTTGATGGCCATATCCAGCGGCTGACCGGTTTGTTGCAGGTTACCGGCGTTGAAGTTCTTCTGGGTGCCCACGATCTGCACACCGGTACCCAGTTGCAGGCCCGACGGCAGTTCGCTGTCCTGGGTCGATTGAGCACCCGGCTGGCGTTTGATCTGGTAGAGCAAGTCCTGGAACTCGGCGCGATCACGTTTGAAGCCTGTGGTCGACACGTTGGCCAGGTTGTTGGAAATGGTGGTCAGGTTGGTGTCCTGGGCGGACAGACCTGTTTTGGCAACCCATAGAGCCGGAAGCATGTTGTTCTCCTTCGTGCGCCTGTTTGTTGGCGCCGCGTTGCAAAATTAGTCGTCGGTCGTCGCCGGCTTCAGCTCATCGACAGAACGCGAGTCATGGCCTGATCGTCTTCCTTGGCGCTGTTCATCATCTTGATGTGCAGCTCGAACTGTTTGGAAAGCGCCAGAACCGAGGTCATTTCTTCCACCGCATTGACGTTGCTCGCCTGCAAAAAGCCCGAGGTCAGCCTGACGTTCGCGTCGGCCTGGGCCGGCTTGCCGTCTTTGGTGTGGATGGTGCCGTCGAGGGTTTTGGTCATGTTCTTGAGGTCGGGATGAACCAGCTTGATACGGTCCACTTCGGCCATCACTCGCGGGCCTTCGCCCATGGCACGGATGCTGATGGTGCCATCAGCGCCTACTTCGATTTTCTGCTGGGGCGGCACGGCAATCGGGCCACCGTTGCCCATGATCGGCATACCGTTGCCGGCACGCAGCACGCCCAGCGCATCCACATTCATGCTGGCGCTGCGCACGTAGGCTTCGCCGCCGTCCGGAGTTTGCACGGCCATCCAGCCGTCGCCGCTGACGGCCACATCCAGGTCGCGGCCGGTTTCGATCATGGCGCCCGGGGAAAAGTCGGTGGCAGGTCGCTCAGTCAACGCGAACGCCCGCGCAGGAAAGCTGTCACCGAACACCGGCATCGAACGCGCCTGCTCCAGGTCACGCTGGAAACCGTTGGTGGAAATGTTCGCCAGGTTGTTGGCATGGGCCTTCTGCGCCAGTGCATTCTGGCTGGCGCCGGTCATTGCCACATAAAGGTACTTGTCCACGCTCTTTCCTCTTTCTGACGGACGCTTGCCGCCCACCGCTGTACTGAGGAGGCTTAAGCAATTTGCGAACCAACTTTTAAAAAGAAGAGAAAGTCCAGGCGGGGCGGGGGTTTTCCGGGGGGACTTGAAAATTCGAGGTCAGGAAATAGTCGAAAAAACGGCGGACTACTGCCGCCGGCGGCAAACCCCAGCTTGCCTGATGCCGCCGGCTAAGATCTTCTGTAGGAGCGAGCTTGCTCGCGCCTGCACACGGTGGCATCAGGACTTGAGGATTGCGTAATCGCGCAATTTATTGGCGATGGTGGTGTGGGACACGCCCAACCGCTTGCCCAATTGCCGACTGCTGGGGTGCTCGGCATACAGGCTTTCCAACACCGCTTTCTCGAACCGCCCGACAATCTCTTCCAGGCCGCCCTCCAGGGAAAAATCGCCAAGCGGCTGACGCACGCCGTAGTCCGGCAAGCGAATGTGTTCGGCCTTGACCGTGCCGCCCTCGCACAACGACACCGCCTGGAACAGCACGTTTTCCAACTGACGCACATTGCCCGGCCAATGGTAGTGACTCAGACGATCCATCGCGGCGGGGGCCAGCTTCGGCAGGGGGCAACCGATCTGCCGGCTAGCCTGATCGAGGAAGTGATCAACCAACGGCGCCAAGCCGTCGAGGCATTCGCGCAGCGGTGGAATGTGCAGGGACAGCACGTTGAGACGGTGGTAAAGGTCCTGGCGGAATTCGCCACGGGCACACAGCTCGGACAAGTCCAGTTGGGTGGCGCAGATCACGCGTACATCCAGGTACACCTCTTCATCACTGCCTACGCGGCGGAAGCAACCGTCCTGCAGAAACCGCAGCAGTTTCACCTGCAAGCGCGCACTCATTTCCCCCACCCCGTCGAGAAACAGCGTGCCGCCCGCGGTCAGTTCCAACAGCCCCAGCTTACCTTCGGCCCGTGCGCCTTCAAACGCGCCAGGGCCGTAGCCGAACAGTTCGGTCTCGGCCATCGACTCCGGCAGGCCTGCGCAGTTGAGCGCCATCAGCGGCGACTGCCCACGCGGGCTGGCCAGGTGACAAGCACGGGCGAGCAACTCTTTACCGGTGCCGGTTTCCCCTTCTATTAATAGAGGCGCATCCAACGGTGCCATGCGCCGGGCTTCACGCACTACAGCCGCCATGACCTTGGAGCTTTGGAAAATACTGTCGAAGCCGCGCAGTTCCTGCTTGCGCACGTTGTAGATACGCTCACCGACACGGTCGGCGCGGTGCAAGGTCAACACCGCGCCGGCCATGGCCTCGCTGTCATCATGCTCGGACGATTGCAGCGGCGCGATGTCCGCCAGAAACACGTCGCCCTTGACCTTGACCCGCAGGCCGTTGATCCGCGACTTGCTGGCGCGCACCAACTCCGGCAAATCGAAGTCTTCGGCGTAACGCGACAACGGTATGCCCGGTACCTCGTCCACCCGCACCCCGAGCAACTGCGCAGCGGCGCGGTTGGCGGCGACGATGGAGCCGCCCATGTCGATCGACAACACCGGAAACTCGAGGGCACCGAGCAGCGCATTGAGCTCCATGTGCCGCCGCTCGCTGGGCATCAGCCCAACCCGCTTGACGCCAAACACCCCGGCAATCGCTTCGAATTGGGGACGCAGCGCCTGGAACTGCATGTTCACCAGGTTCGGGCAAAACAGATAAATCGCGTTGCCCTGCTCACCGCCGACCTCGCCTTTAGCGACGTTGACGCCGTACTCCACCAGCAGGTTGAGAATGTCCCGCAGAATGCCGATACGGTTTTGGCAGTGCACTTTGATACGCATGAAAAGGCCCGAAAAGTGGGAAGGCGCCGCGTCTTTTTGTCGCTCGGCGCAGATAGTCGTCAAGATTATGTGACAGCTTGCGCGCATTTCACAGCCCAGCGTACAGATTGGCCTTACAGGCGTAACGAATACTTTACGAAAACCAGTACATTTTCCTACGCATTACCGCTGGAGGTAGATGGAATTCGGCGCGCATCGGGTTATCAATAAGCTCATCGCAGGACATAACAAGAACGAATGCCTAGCAGGAGAGCCGTATGAAGCAGACGCAATACGTGGCCCGCGAGCCCGATGCGCAAGGTTTTATCCACTACCCGCCGGAAGAACACGCGGTGTGGAATACCCTGATCACACGCCAGTTGAAAGTGATCGAGGGCCGCGCCTGCCAGGAATACCTGGACGGCATCGACAAGCTCGGCCTGCCGCTGGATAGGATCCCGCAACTGGGTGAGATCAATACCGTGCTGGCCGAAACCACCGGCTGGCAAGTTGCACGCGTGCCGGCCTTGATTCCCTTCCAGACCTTCTTCGAACTGCTCGCCAGCAAGCAGTTTCCGGTCGCGACCTTTATTCGTACCCGCGAAGAACTGGACTACCTGCAAGAGCCGGATATTTTCCACGAGATCTTCGGCCACTGCCCGCTGCTGACCAACCCTTGGTTCGCCGAATTCACCCACACCTACGGCAAGCTCGGCCTGGCGGCCACCAAAGAGCAACGGGTGTACCTGGCGCGCTTGTATTGGATGACCATTGAGTTCGGCCTGGTGGACACGCCCCAAGGTCGGCGCATCTACGGTGGCGGCATTCTGTCTTCGCCCAAGGAGACGGTGTACTGCCTGTCGGACGAGCCCGAGCATCAAGCCTTCGACCCGCTTGAAGCCATGCGCACACCGTACCGTATCGACATCCTGCAACCGCTGTATTTCGTGCTCCCCGAACTCAAGCGCCTGTTCGAAGTAGCGCAGGAAGACATCATGGGCATGGTTGAACGAGGGATGCAGCTTGGCTTGCACGCGCCGAAATTTCCTCCCAAACCAAAGGCTGCTTGAACCGTGCCTTTTTAGGCCAGGTGAGTCTGTTCCCTGGCCACGCGTTGCTTTAGGGTGACGCCACTGACGACCGTTTTTTTCAAACTCGAATTCAGGACACTTACATGACCACCTTGAACCAAGCCCACTGCGAAGCCTGCCGCGCCGACGCCCCGCAAGTCAGCGATGAAGAGCTGCCGGTACTGATCAAGCAGATCCCCGACTGGAACATCGAAGTACGCGACGGTGTGATGCAGCTGGAAAAGGTTTTCCTGTTCAAAAACTTCAAATTCGCCCTGGCCTTCACCAATGCCATGGGTGAAATCTCCGAAGCTGAAGGCCATCACCCAGGCCTGCTCACCGAATGGGGCAAAGTCACCGTGACCTGGTGGAGCCACTCCATCAAGGGCCTGCACCGCAACGACTTCATCATGGCCGCACGCACTGACGAAGTGGCCAAGACCGCCGAGGGCCGCAAGTAATGCACTTCGATGCGATTGGCCGCGTGCCCGGCGACCCGATCCTGGGACTGATGGACCTGTACGCCCAGGACACCCACCCGAACAAGTTCGATCTGGGCGTGGGCGTCTATAAGGATGACCAGGGCCTGACGCCGATTCCGCACTCGGTAAAACTGGCCGAGCAACGCCTGGTGGATACACAGACCACCAAGACCTACATCGGCGGTCACGGTGATGCCGCGTTCGGCAGGTTGATCAGTGAACTGGTACTTGGCGCCGATTCGACGCTGATCCGCGAACGCCGTGCCGGGGCCACGCAGACCCCAGGCGGCACCGGCGCCCTGCGCCTGAGCGCCGACTTTATCGCCCAAGCCCTGCCCGGCCGCGGCGTGTGGCTGAGCAACCCGACCTGGCCGATCCACGAAACCCTCTTCGCCAAGGCCGGGCTCAAGGTCAGCCATTACCCCTATGTGGGAACGGACAATCGCCTGGATGTGCAGGCAATGCTCGCCACCCTGTCTACCGTGCCGATGGGCGATGTGGTGCTGCTGCACGCCTGCTGCCACAACCCGACCGGTTTCGACCTGTCCCAGGATGATTGGCGCCAGGTGCTGCAAATCGTGCGCGAGCGCCAGTTGCTGCCGTTGATCGACTTCGCCTACCAGGGCTTTGGCGACGGCCTGGAACAGGACGCCTGGGCAGTACGACTGTTTGCCGCCGAGCTGCCCGAGGTGCTGATCACCAGTTCCTGTTCGAAGAACTTCGGCCTGTATCGCGACCGCGTCGGCGCGTTGATCGTGTGCGCGGCGGATGCCGAGAAGCTCACGGACGTGCGCAGCCAACTGGCGAATATCGCGCGCAATCTGTGGTCGACGCCACCGGATCATGGTGCGGCAGTGGTCGCGACCATCCTGGGTGACGCCGAACTCAAGAAGGTGTGGAGCGGCGAGGTCGAAGCCATGCGCTCGCGGATCGCGCAATTGCGCGCAGGCCTGGTGGAGGCGTTGGCGCCCCATGGCCTGGCCGAACGGTTTGCGCATATTGGTGCCCAGCGCGGCATGTTTTCCTACACGGGCTTGAATGCCGAGCAGGTAAAGCAATTGCGCGAGAAACACAGCGTTTACATGGTGAGTTCGGGGCGAGCCAGCGTTGCCGGGATTGATGCAACACGCCTGGCGCTCCTGGCCGAAGCCATCGCCGAAGTCTCCAACTGACGATACCGAATCAAAACGATGGGAGCGGGCACTACCTTTCAGCCCGCGACCATTTCCGCTTTCAGCAGTGCCTCTTTCGCCTGCGCATCCGCCAGCCGATACAACTCGATACTCCCGTCCCAGTGCTCGATCAACGCCGTGCACGACTCCACCCAGTCCCCGCAGTTGAGGTAATCCACCTCGCCCACCTTGCGAATCTCGGCATGGTGAATATGCCCGCACACCACGCCATGCAGCTCGCGCCGGGTGACTTCATGGGCAATCGCTTCTTCGAAATCGCTGATAAAGCTCACCGCCGTCTTCACCTTGTGCTTGAGGTACGCCGACAACGACCAGTAGCCATAGCCATACCGGGCACGCCAGTGGTTGAGCCAACGGTTCAGGGTGAGGGTAAATTCGTAGGCCGAGTCACCGAGGAACGCCAGCCAGCGGTGGTAACGGGTGATTACGTCAAACTGATCACCGTGGATCACCAGTAGGTGACGGCCATCAGCGGTGACATGCACCGCCTCATCCACCAACTGGATATTGCCCAGCATCAGCTTGGAATAGCGGCGCAGGAATTCGTCGTGGTTGCCGGTGACATAAATCACCTCGGTGCCGCGCTTGGCCATGGTCAGCAAGCGACGGATCACGTTGGTGTGGGCCTGGGGCCAATACATGCCACCGCGCATTTTCCAGCCGTCGATGATGTCGCCGACCAGATACACCTTGTCGGCGTGATACCCCTTGAGGAACTGCGACAGGTGTTCCGCCTGGCAATCCCGGGTGCCCAGGTGCACGTCGGAAATCCACAGGGTACGAACCCGTTGTTTGCGGCTGGGCTTGGCGGACTCGGCACTGGTCATGGGCATCCCTCGACGGTGTTTTTGCGAGCTTGCGCCCTGGCGATTAATAGCCCATGACAGCTTTGCGTCAATCTGATGACAGCGCCAGGTTCCTGCGAAGCGTTGTAGACTGCGGGCTTGTTGCCCTGGAGACCGCGATGAGACCGACCCTCACGCTGCGCCACTACCTCGAAGCGCCCCTTGCCCATAGCCATGATCATGCGCAGTTGGTGTTCGGCCTGTCCGGGCATCTGGACCTGGAAGTGGATGGCCGTGGCAGCCAGGTGCGCGAAAGCAGCGTGATGATACTGCCCTTCAACACCCATCACGCCTGCGTCAGTCGCGATGGCAGCCACTGCCTGGTGCTGGATGTGCCCACCGAACACTGGCTGCGGCAATCCTTGGGCGAACACGCCGATGCCAGCCGCCGCCTGCTGGATCAACCCATGCGCCTGGCGCTGGACGCACGGCAACACCAGTTGGTCCAATGGCTGGCCCACAGCCCGGTGGATGACCCGTTGATCGTCCAGCAAGGTGCAGTGTTGCTGCTCGCCTGCCTCAATCATTCCCAGGACCAGCCATTACCTGGCCGGCGCCTGCCGTATGCAGCGTTCAATGCGCATATCGAACGGCACGTCGCGCATCCTTTGCAAGTAGCGGACCTTGCGCAGATCGCAGGCCTGTCAGCCGCGCGCCTGCATGCGCGCTTCATGGCCGAATGCGGGCAGACGCCTATGGACTACATCCGCAGCCACCGCCTGCGAATGGCCTTGAAGCTGCTGCGCGAGACGGGCTTGCCCATCGGTGAAATCGCTGACCGCGTCGGTTACAGCTCACAAAGCGCATTTGCCGCCGCGATGCTACGGGAGTTCGGCGCATCTCCTGGGATGTTGCGTCGCTCAACGTAGGAAGAGCCTCGCGATAAAAATCGCGAGCCGCACGACAGACGCCCTCCTCTGCAACCCTCTAGACTGCGTTTCTGTTACCCGTTGGTTCAAAGGATCACAATGACTCCCCGTTCAGCCCTCGGCGCCCTGCATATTGGCGCATTGATGTTTGGCCTTACCGGCGTTTTCGGCAAACTGGCGGCCGCCTCGCCGGCCATCATCGTGTTTGGCCGCGCAGTGTTTGCGGTGATCGCCCTGGCGGTCTTCGCACGGTTTGCCAGCAACAGCGCCTGGAAAAGCCTGGAGCTGCGCGACTGGCGTCGCCTGCTGGTCAGCGGCGTGCTGCTGGCCGCGCATTGGGTGACCTTTTTTATTGCGGTCAAGGTTGGCGGGGTTGCCGTTGCGACCCTGGGGTTTACCGCATTCCCGGCTTTTACGGTGATTCTCGAAGGGCTGATTTTCCGCGAGCGTATTCGCGCCAGTGAAGGGGTGCTGGTTGCACTGGTCAGCGTCGGCCTGGTGCTGGTGACGCCGGACTTCAACCTCGCCAGCGAAGCCACCGGCGGGTTGCTGTGGGGCATCGCCTCCGGCCTGCTGTTTTCGCTGCTGTCACTGAATAACCGCGCCAGCTCCGGGCGGATTCCCGCGGTACAGGCGGCGCTGTGCCAAAACGTGGTAGTGGCCGCCTGCCTGTTGCCCGCGGCAGCGCCAGGGCTGGCGGATGTGCGCGCCATCGACTGGCTCTGGATCGCACTGTTGGGCGTGTTCTGTACCGGCCTGGCCCACAGCCTGTTCGTTGCCAGCCTCGCCGTCATCAAGGCGCGCACCGCCTCGGTGGTGTTTGCCATGGAGCCGGTCTACGGCATCACCATGGCTTGGCTGCTGTTTGCCGAAACCCCAACGCTGCGCATGCTGCTGGGCGGCGTGCTGATCATCGCTGCCATCGTGCTCTCCGGGCTGATGGGCAGTGCCAGCCAGGCCAAACAGCCCGCGACTGCCTGATCTATACTTTAAACATCCGCAACAGTCGGTAGTCGTTCAACGGATAAAAGCCACCTCAACGACAGCCATGGCCTTTTCTGAAGTTGCTGCACGCGAGTGGTCACTCCCTTTACGCGATGCAGGGCTTCATCATGGAAATGTTCATCAGTTTGTTGGTTCAGCTCATCAGCGGTGCCATCGGCGGCAACCTGGCCGGCATGACCCACCAAAGCCTGGGCACTACCGGGCTCAATTCAATGGTTGGCGGCTTGGGCGGGCTGGTGCTGGGCCAGCTTCTCTCCTGGCTCCTCGGCGCACCCGCAGGCGACGCGCTGAATGTTGCGGCGCTCGGCAGCAACATCATCGGGAGCGGCGTCGGCGGCCTGGTGCTGACGTTTATCGTCGGTTTCATCAAGAACAAAATGGCTGCCAGGTAGCCACGCCCCTGGGTCACCGCTCCTGAGGGCGGTGGCCTTATTCAAGGTGTCCGATCGTTATGACCCAGGTCGCGTTGCGGGTCGATCTGATCGCGCACGCGCTGCTTCAGCACCTTGGCCTCCGGGAAGCCCCCATCCACCTTACGCTCCCAGATCTGCACACCTTCACAGGTAATGCGGAACGCGCCGCCGGTGGCCGGCTCCAGCACCACGCGCCCCAGGTCGTCGGCGAAGGTGCTCAACAACTCCTGGGCCAGCCAGGCCGCACGCAACAGCCACTGACACTGGGTGCAATAGGTGATGACGATCTCGGGTTTGCTTGCAGACATAATTTGAGAGGTTCCTGGCGTAACGAGCTCGGAGGATCGAGTGGCTATAATACCGGCCTTTATCGCTCAGCCTCGAGATTCATGATGCGCCGCCTGCTGTCTTGCCTGTTTCTGTGTCTGCTCCCCCTTCTTGCCAACGCCGTTGAGACGCCACGCCCCAAAGTCGGCCTGGTGCTGTCCGGCGGTGCTGCCCGCGGGTTGGCGCACATCGGCGTGCTCAAGGCGCTGGAAGAACAAGGTATCCAGATCGATGCGATTGCCGGCACCAGCATGGGCGCAGTGATTGGCGGGCTTTACGCATCAGGTTATAAAATCGATGAACTGGAAAAACTCGCGCTCGATATCGATTGGCAACAGGCGCTGTCCGATGCACCACCACGGGAAGATGTGCCGTTTCGACGTAAACAGGATGACCGTGATTTCCTGGTCAAGCAGAAACTCAGTTTTCGCGACGACGGCAGCCTTGGCCTGCCACTGGGCGTGATCCAGGGCCAGAACCTGGCGTTGCTGCTGGAAAGCATGTTTGCCCACACCAGCAACATCCGCAATTTCGACAAGCTGCCGATTCCTTTCCGCGCCGTCGCCACCGACATCACTACCGGCGAAAAAGTGGTGTTCAACAAAGGTCACCTGCCTCAGGTGATACGCGCCAGCATGTCGATCCCTGCGGTGTTCGCCCCAGTGGAACTGGATGGCCGGCTACTGGTGGACGGCGGCATGACCGATAACATCCCGCTGGACGTGGCGCGGGAAATGGGCGTCGACATCGCCATCGTCGTGGACATCGGCACCCCGCTACGCTCACGCAAGCAACTGGCAACCGTAGTAGACGTACTCAACCAATCCATCACGCTGATGACTCGTCGCAATTCCGAGGAACAACTCAAGGCCCTGCATCCCAAGGATGTACTGATCCAGCCGCCGCTGGCGGCCTATGGGGTCACGGATTTCGGTCGTGCCAAGGACATGATTGACGCCGGCTACCGCGCCACCCGCGCCCTCGACATTCGCCTGGCCCACCTGCGCCCCGCAGCGCCCGTGGATCCGCAGCTGGTCAGCGCCCGCACCCCGGGCGAACGCACGCCGATCATCACCGCGATCCAAGTGGAGAACGACTCTAAAATCAGCGACGACGTGATTCGTTACTACATCCGCCAAGCCTTGGGTGAACCCCTGAATCTTGGCCGCCTGCAAGCGGACATGGGCACGTTGTACGGCCTGGACTACTTCGAGCAAGTGCAATATCGCGTGGTCAAGAAAGGCCACGACAACACCCTGGTGATCAGCGCACGGGGCAAGCGCAGCGGTACCGACTACTTGCGCCTGGGCTTGAACCTGTCGGATGACATGCGCGGGGACAGCGCCTTCAACCTCGGCGCCAGCTATCGCATGAATGGCATCAACCGGCTCGGCGCCGAATGGCTGACACGGGTGCAGATCGGCGACCGCCAAGAGTTGTACAGCGAGTTCTACCAGCCGATGGACACCGGCTCACGCTATTTCATCGCGCCTTATGTCAGGGCCCAGGCGCAGAACGTTGAACTGACTCTGGACAACGACCCGATCTCCGAATACCGCCTGGAGCGTTACGGTTTCGGCCTGAACCTGGGGCGACAGATCGGCAACAGCGGCGAGATTCGCTTCGGCGTCGGGGAAGCCTGGGGCAATGCGGACGTGCGCATCGGTGACCGCGACCTGCCGAGCATAAGCTTCAGCGAAGGTTTCTATGAACTGAAGTACTCGTTCGACTCCCTGGACAACGTGTATTTCCCTCACTCCGGCGAAGACATCAGCCTGGCCATCCGAGAATTCGAGCCCGGCCTGGGCTCCGACCAACGCTACCGCCAGTGGGAGTTGAAGCTGGACAAAGCCATGAGCGACGGCCCGGACACGCTGATCCTGGGTGGACGTTACGGACGTACCTTGGATAAATCCGACGTAGTGATTTCCAGCTTCCTGCTGGGGGGAGCACGGCAATTGTCTGGCTTTCGCGAGGATGCAATCTCGGGCCAGAACGTCAGCCTGATGCGTGCGGTGTATTTCCGCCGCCTGACGCCACGCTCGTACTTGCCGCTGGACTTCCCGCTGTACCTCGGGGCGTCAGTGGAACGTGGCCGGGCGTGGAACAACGACAATCAGTTCGACAGCGGGTATATCAACGCCGCGAGCGTTTTCCTCGGGTTCGATACGCCGCTGGGGCCGCTGAACTTCAGTTATGGGTTCAATGATGACAAGCAGCAGGCGGTGTACCTGAACCTCGGGCAGACCTTCTAGCTGGCAAGTAAATGACCGTCAATCAAGCGATAGAGCGGACGACGGATAACTTGTGGCGAGTGAGCTTGCTCCCGTTGGACTGCGCAGCAGGCCCAGTCTTTTCAAACCAAAAGCTGGGGCCGCTTCGCGGCCCAACGGGAGCAAGCTCCCTCGCCACAGTGACAGCGCTAAACTTTGGCTGGCATTAGGGCAACGCTCGCGGGAGGTCAGGATTTTTCCAGGTTCGCCAGGATGTGCCCATGTACGCGCATGCACACGCGCATGTCTTCCTCATCGACGCCCACAAACAGCTCATGGCGCAGGGCCGTGGCGATGGTTTCGATCTGGTCGATCAGAGGCCGGGCGGTATCGCACAGCAAGATGCGCTTGGCGCGACGGTCTTCCACCACGGCTTGGCGCTGGACCAGACCCTGGCTTTCCAGGCTGTCGAGCAGGCGCGCCAGAGTCGGCCCTTCCACGCCGACACTTTGTGCCAGTTCGCGCTGGGTGGGTGCTTCTGCGAAACGGGCCAGGTGCAACAGCACCAGCCAACGCGCCTGGGATAAACCCAGCCCCGCCAGGCGACGGTCCAGTTCGGCGCGCCAACCTCGGGACATTTGCGCCAACTGCATGCCAAAACGGTGTTGATCGGTTAACGGCATAAAAAACTCATGATTTAGACTGAAAATAAAGTATGGCTAATTATTAGTCAGCTAAGCATGAGCCATGTCAGTAGGCAAGCCTCGCTATGTACTGATTCGTTACATTGTCGCAATTGGCACACTAAATCTCGAATTCAGACTGCAAAGCGGCACGCACACAGTACAGAACGCCCTCCGGAACACGCCCGCTAAACAGTGGCGCAATCTCAGTAACCAATGGCAATTCGCCTTCACCGTCCAGGAAAGCGTCCTGGATTTCACTTAGCAGATCTTCCGGCAAATCAAGGGCCTGCTCCAATGACAACTGCTGCTTGCCGATGGACTCGGCGAGCAAGGTATAGACGTTCTTTTCCGAGCACTGCAATTGCCCGGCGATCTGAATCGGGGTCATCCCGGCACGGGCCAGGCTGATCAGTTCGTGGCGGATATCGGCGACCTCCTTCGGTGCTTCGGCCTGACCACCGAGCACCTCCAGGAAAGCCTGGCCATAACGCTCCAGCTTGCGCGCACCTACGCCACTGACCCTCGCCATTTCGGCCAGGGTGGTGGGTTGCTCACGCAGCATTTCCAGCAAAGTAGAGTCGGGGAAAATGACATAAGGCGGCACGCTGTGTTCCTGCGCCAGTTTGCGGCGCAGGGCACGCAAGGCTTCCCATTGCTCGCGCTCCTCGCCACGCACCAGTTGGCTGGCCTGGCTGGTACTGCTCTTGGCGGTGGCCTGCGGCTTGAGGTCGCGGCGCAGCTCCAGGCTCACTTCGCCCTTGAGCAAAGGCCGGCAGCTGTCGTTCAAACGCAGGCCGCCGAAGCCTTCAATGTCGATGTCCACCAGACCCCGTGCAACCATCTGACGAAACAGCGAACGCCACTCGCCTTCGGCGCGGGCTTTGCCGACACCGTAGACCGAGAGCTTCTCGTGCCCGAAGCTGCGCACCTTTTCGTTGTCCTTGCCTAGCAACACATCCACCAGATGACCCACGCCATAACGCTGACCGGTACGGTAGATGGCGGACAGGCCCTGGCGCGCCGGTTCGGTGGCATCCCAAGTCTGCACGCCATCCACGCAGTTGTCGCAATGGCCACACGGCTCAGGCATGTCTTCGTCGAAATAGGCGAGCAGCGTCTGGCGGCGGCAACGGGTCTCTTCACACAGCGACAGCATGGCATCGAGCTTGTGCTGCTCCAGGCGCTTGTGGCGTTCATCGCCTTCGGAGTTCTGCAGCATCTGCTTGAGCATCACCACATCTTGCAGGCCGTAGGCCATCCAGGCATCCGCCGGCAGGCCGTCACGGCCGGCGCGACCGGTTTCCTGGTAATACGCCTCGAGGGATTTGGGCAGGTCCATATGGGCCACGAAGCGCACGTTGGATTTGTCGATGCCCATGCCGAACGCAATGGTGGCCACCATGATCAGGCCTTCCTCGTTGAGGAAGCGCTTCTGGTGGTAGGCACGCAACTCGTTGGGCAGGCCGGCGTGGTACGGCAGCGCCGGGTAACCCTGCTCACACAGGAACGCAGCCACCTCATCGACTTTTTTGCGCGACAGGCAATAAACGATGCCCGCATCGCTGCGGCGTTCGGACAGGAACGCCAGCAGCTGCTTGCGCGGCTGCTCCTTGGGCACGATGCGGTAGAAAATATTCGGCCGGTCGAAACTCGACAGGAAACGCTCGGCGTTCTGCAGGTGCAGACGCTCGACGATTTCTTCACGGGTACGTTTGTCGGCAGTGGCGGTCAGGGCGATACGCGGCACATCGGGGAACAGCTCGGCCAATTGGCCCAACTGCAGGTATTCGCGGCGGAAATCATGACCCCATTGCGACACACAGTGAGCTTCATCGATGGCGAACAGGGCAATTTCCAGGCTCTGCAGGAAAGCCAGCATGCGCGGCTGCACCAGCCGCTCGGGAGCCAGGTAGAGCATCTTCACTTCGCCACGCCTGATGCGGGCCGCCAGGTCGCGCTGCTGTTCGGCGCTGAGAGTGGAGTTCAAGGCCGCGGCGGCGACGCCGAGTTCTTCGAGCGTGGCAACTTGGTCATCCATCAGGGCGATCAACGGCGAGACCACCACCGCCAGGCCATTGCGCAACAGGGCCGGCACCTGGAAGCACAGTGATTTGCCGCCACCGGTCGGCATCAGCACCAGGGCGTCACCGCCATTGGCCACGCGCTCAATGATCGCACCCTGGCGGCCACGAAAACTTTCGTAGCCGAAGATGTCCTTGAGGACGCGTTGAGCCTGCTCGAGCATGTAAAACTCCAAAATAGTGCCGAAACCCCTCTGTACAGGCTGGCCGAGAAAATACGATTTCACGGAAAATAATCCGTAAGCGAAGTTTTCGCGGGTGGGCGCTTGGCCTGCGGGGCATCACAAAACGCGGCAGTATACCCGAGCGTCATCCGGCAAAGGGGGTGACTGACGAATAGACACATCGCTCTAACCCGGCAGCTAAACCCGGTAAATATGGCGTTGCGGCTGGCCTGGGCGCTCAAGAAGGCCTAGAATTCAGCATCGTTTATTCCCAAGGTAGTCTTTCAATGTCCTTCGCTGAGCAACTAACCCGCCTGCAAGCCTTCCTCGACGCCGATGAGCTGCATGACGAGGCGCTGGACTACGTGGCCGCCCACGGCTACCTGACCGCCCTGTCGATCTGCGCCGATGTCGTGCCTGAGCGTGAATGGATCGACGCGCTGTTCGCCGAAGAGCCGCACTACGCTGACGACGCTCAACGCGAAGAAATCGAATCCACCCTGATCGCCCTCAAAGCCCACATCAGTCGCCAACTGGCCTCCGACGAAGAGTTCGAGCTGCCATGCGACCTGGACCTGGGCGAAGAGCCGGATGATTCCGAGCTGCGCGGCTGGTGCATCGGTTTCATGGAAGGCGTATTCCTGCGCGAAGCCGCCTGGTTCGAGACGGCCGAGGAAGAAGTCAGCGAAATGCTGCTGCCGATCATGGTCGGTTCGGGGCTGTTTGAAGAAGAAGCCGAGTTTTCCGACATCGCCGCTGACGCCAACCTGATGGACGACATGATCGTACAGATCCCGGAAGCCCTGACTGCCCTGTACCTGCTGTGCAACGCACCTGACGAAAAACCGGCGATCCTCAAGCCACGTCACCATTGAGTCGTTTGCCCATGCCCCCCATGGGCAATCGCTCCCCGCTCCTGCGCTACGCACTGCTGGCTATCGGCTGGCTCAGCGTAGCGTTGGGAGTGATCGGTATCTTCCTCCCGGTGTTGCCGACCACCCCCTTCCTGCTCCTCGCCGCCGCCTGCTTCGCCCGAAGCTCCCCGCGTTTCTACCAGTGGCTGGTGGAACACCCACGCCTGGGCCCGTGGATTCGCGACTACCTGGACGGCAACGGCATACCGCTCAAGGGCAAGGTCTACGCCATCGGCTTGATGTGGCTGAGCATCGGTTTTTCCTGTTACCTGGTGCCGCTGCCCTGGGCACGCGGTTTCATGCTGACCAGCGCGGTGCTGGTGACGATCTATATCTTGCGTCAGAAGACCCTGCGCGCGCGATGACGAGCCTTAGCGCCAGCGCGGATGGTTCACCGCGACTTAGCGTCACGGCGCAGCGCTGGCATTGCCACATCGACAAGGCTCGACAGCGCCCACACGACCTTGGTCGACACTGACTAACCCCAAACATCATGCGAGACTGTCCAACCGGGCCTGGAATGCCTGGGTGTTCTTATGCTCGGAGTTACCATGACGCTGTCCAGCGGGCTGATCGCCGCCGTTGCCCTGGCCTATATGGCCATTATGTTTGCCATCGCTTTTTACGGTGACCGCCGCCATGCGCCGCTGCCGCCACGCATGCGTGCCTGGGTGTACAGCCTGTCGCTGGCCGTTTACTGCACCAGTTGGACGTTCTTCGGCGCCGTAGGCCAAGCCGCCGAACAGCTGTGGGCGTTTCTGCCAATCTATCTGGGACCAGTGCTATTGCTGGTGCTCGCACCCTGGGTGCTGCAGAAGATGATTCTGATCAGCAAGCAGGAAAACATCACTTCCATTGCCGACTTTATCGCCGCCCGCTACGGCAAATCCCAGTCCCTGGCGGTGGTTGTCGCACTGATCTGCCTGGTCGGCGTACTGCCCTATATCGCCCTGCAACTCAAAGGCATTGTGCTGGGCGTGAACCTGCTGATCGGCTCCGGCCCCGACACCACAGGCACCCGTGCCCAAGACACCGCCTTGGTCGTATCGTTGGTGCTGGCGCTGTTTACCATTGTGTTTGGTACGCGCAACCTCGATGCCACCGAACACCACCGTGGCATGGTGCTGGCGATTGCGTTTGAATCCCTGGTCAAGCTGTTCGCTTTTCTCGCGGTCGGCGCGTTTGTGACCTACGGCCTGTACGACGGTTTCGCTGACCTGTTCAGCCAAGCGGTACTCGCCCCACGTCTGGAGGAGTACTGGAAAGAGACGGTCAACTGGCCGTCGATGGTGGTGCAGACCGGCGTAGCCATGATGGCGATTATCTGCCTGCCGCGGCAGTTCCATGTAACGGTGGTGGAGAACATCGACCCACAGGATCTGCGCTTGGCCAAATGGGTGTTTCCGGCGTACTTGATCCTCGCCGCGCTGTTCGTGATTCCCATCGCCCTCGGCGGCAAGATGCTGTTACCCGGTTCGGTATTGCCGGACTCCTACGTGATCAGCCTGCCCATGGCCGAAGCCCACCCGGCCCTCGCGGTACTGGCGTTTATCGGCGGTGCATCAGCCGCCACCGGCATGGTGATCGTCGCCAGCATCGCCTTGTCGACCATGGTCTCCAACGACATGCTGCTGCCATGGCTGCTGCGGCGCTCCAGTGCCGAGCGGCCATTCGAAGTGTTCCGCCATTGGATGCTGTCGGTGCGCCGGGTCAGCATTGTGATCATCCTGCTGCTGGCCTATGTGAGTTATCGCCTGCTTGGTTCCACCGCGAGCCTGGCCACCATCGGCCAGATCGCCTTTGCGGCCGTCACTCAACTGGCCCCGGCGATGCTCGGCGCGCTGTACTGGAAACAGGCCAACCGTCGTGGCGTATTTGCCGGGTTGGCAGCGGGTACGTTCCTGTGGTTCTACACCTTGGTCCTACCGGTTACCGCAAAAAGCCTGGGTTGGTCGCTCAACCTTTTCCCGGGGCTGACGTGGATGCATTCACACCCGCTCGGTTTGTCCGTCACCTCGCTGACCCTGGGCACCGTGTTTTCCCTGGCAGGTAACTTCACATTGTTCGTCTGGGTCTCGATGCTGTCGCGCACGCGGGTTTCCGAGCATTGGCAGGCGGGGCGATTTATCGGCCAGGAAATCAACCAGCGCGCCAGCACTCGCTCCATGTTGTCGGTGCAGATCAGCGACCTGCTCAGTCTCGCTGCGCGCTTTGTGGGTGAAGAACGCGCCCAGCAGAGCTTTATTCGTTTCGCCTATCGCCAGGGCAAGGGCTTCAACCCCAACCAAAACGCCGACAATGACTGGATCGCTCATACCGAACGTCTGTTGGCGGGTGTGCTTGGCGCCTCTTCAACGCGCGCTGTCGTAAAGGCCGCCATTGAGGGCCGAGAAATGCAGCTGGAGGATGTAGTACGCATCGCTGACGAAGCCTCCGAGGTCTTGCAATTCAACCGGGCATTGCTGCAAGGGGCGATTGAAAACATCACCCAGGGCATCAGCGTGGTAGACCAGTCGCTGAAGCTGGTGGCCTGGAACCGCCGTTACCTGGAGTTGTTCAACTACCCCGAAGGCTTGATCAGCGTCGGCCGGCCGATTGCCGACATCATTCGCTACAACGCCGAGCGCGGCCTGTGCGGCCCCGGCGAGGCGGAAGTCCATGTGGCGCGACGCCTGCACTGGATGCGTCAGGGGCGTGCGCATACGTCCGAACGCCTGTTCCCCAATGGTCGGGTGATCGAGCTGATCGGCAACCCGATGCCCGGCGGGGGGTTTGTCATGAGTTTCACCGACATCACTGCATTCCGCGAAGCCGAACAAGCCTTGACTGAAGCCAATGAGGGCCTGGAACAACGGGTGACCGAGCGCACCCATGAGTTGTCACAGCTCAATGTCGCACTCACTGATGCCAAGGGTGTGGCTGAATCCGCCAGCCAGTCGAAAACCCGCTTCCTGGCGGCGGTGAGCCATGACCTGATGCAGCCGCTGAACGCTGCACGGCTGTTCTCCGCAGCCCTCTCCCACCAGCACGAAGGCCTGTCCACCGAAGCCCGGCAACTGGTGCAGCACCTGGACAGTTCGCTGCGCTCCGCGGAGGACTTGATCAGCGACCTGCTGGATATCTCACGCCTGGAAAACGGCAAGATCAATCCGCAGCGCCAGCCCTTTGTCCTCAACGAGCTGTTCGACACCCTGGGCGCTGAATTCAAGGCACTGGCTCACGAGCAAGGCCTGCGTTTCCGGTTGCGCGGCAGTCGGTTGAGGGTAGACAGCGACATCAAGCTGCTACGGCGGATCCTGCAGAACTTTCTCACCAACGCATTCCGCTATGCCGACGGCCCCGTGCTGCTGGGCGTGCGCCGACGCCAGGGCGAGTTGTGCCTGGAAGTCTGGGACCGCGGCCCCGGCATTCCGCAGGACAAACAAAAGGTGATCTTCGAAGAGTTCAAACGGCTCGACAGCCATCAGACACGTGCCGAGAAAGGTCTGGGCCTGGGCCTGGCGATTGCCGACGGCTTGTGCCGCGTGCTGGGCCACACCCTGAGTGTGCGCTCGTGGCCGGGCAAGGGCAGTGTGTTCAGCGTGCGCGTGCCACTGGCGCGCAACCAGGCCAGTCCGCAGATCAAGGCCACGCAGGACAGTGGGCAGCCGCTGAGCGGCGCGCGGGTTCTGTGCGTGGACAACGAAGAAAGTATCCTGATCGGCATGCGCAGCCTGTTGACGCGCTGGGGCTGCGAAGTGTGGACAGCCACCGACCAGGCGCAATGCGCGGCGCTGCTGGCCGACGGTGTGCGCCCCCAACTGGCGCTGGTGGATTACCACCTGGACCGCGGCGAAACCGGCACTGAACTGATGGGATGGTTGCGTGCGCAAATGGCAGAGCCTATCCCTGGGGTAGTGATCAGCGCCGATGGGCGGCCAGAAATGGTGGCCGAGGTGCACGCGGCCGGGTTGGATTACTTGGCCAAGCCGGTCAAGCCGGCGGCGTTACGAGCGCTGCTGAGCCGGTATCTGCCCCTATGAGCCGCGTTTACTCCGGCAGGTGCGCAACGCCATCGGCGTCGGTCATGGCCCTCTCCAGCAAATCCGCAGGCAGGCTTTTACTGGCACGCGCACCGAGCAAGCGTAATTGCTCGGTGCGGCTGACCAGATTCCCACGTCCATCCGTCAGTTTGTTTCGGGCCGCGCTGTAAGCCTTGTCCAACTGTTGCAAACGGTTGCCCACCTCGTCCAGGTCCTGGATAAACAGCACGAACTTGTCGTAGAGCCAACCCGCACGCTCGGCGATCTCCCGTGCGTTCTGGCTCTGGCGCTCCTGCCTCCAGAGACTGTCGATTACGCGCAAGGTGGCCAAAAGCGTGGTTGGGCTGACGATCACGATATGGCGGTCGAAGGCCTCCTGGAACAGGTTCGGCTCTGCCTGCAGTGCCGCGGAAAAAGCCGCTTCGATGGGCACGAACAACAACACGAAATCCAGGCTGTGCAAGCCTTCCAGGCGTTTGTAGTCTTTGCCGGCCAAGCCCTTCACGTGATTGCGCAAGGACAATACGTGCTGCTTCAACGCCGCCTGGCCGATCACCTCGTCATCTGCCGCGACGTACTGTTGATAGGCAGTCAGGCTGACCTTGGAATCGACCACCACCTGTTTGTCGCCGGGCAACATGATCAGCACGTCCGGCTGGAAACGTTCGCCATCCGGGCCTTTGAGGCTGACCTGGGTCTGGTATTCGCGGCCCTTCTCCAGCCCTGCATGCTCCAGCACGCGTTCAAGGATCAGTTCGCCCCAGTTGCCCTGGGTTTTCTGGCCCTTGAGCGCGCGGGTCAGGTTGGTGGCTTCGTCCGACAGACGCAGGTTCAGTTGCTGCAGGCGCTCCAGCTCTTTAGCCAGGGAAAAGCGTTCGCGCGCTTCGTTCTGGTAACTTTCCTCGACGCGCTTTTCAAAGGATTGGATGCGCTCCTTGAGCGGGTCGAGTAATTGGCCAAGGCGCTCCTGGCTGGTTTCGGCAAAGCGCTGTTCACGCTCATCGAAAATCTTGCCGGCGAGCTCGGCGAATTGCGCGCGCAGTTCATCGCGCGAACCTTGCAGATCGGCCAGGCGCTGTTGGTGACTCTCCTGTTGCTCACGCAGCTCGGCACGCAGGGCTGCCGAGAGCGCGTCGAGACGGCGCAGTTCGGTGTCCTTGGCATTGCGGTCGAGGTTCCAGGCGTGGGCGGCATCGCGGGCGTTATCGCGGTCGATCTGCAATAGCTCGACTTCGCGGCGCAGGGCGGCGAGGTCGGCTTGCTTGGCGGCATTTGCCTGGCTCAGGTCGCTGATCTCATCACGACTGGCGTCCAGTTGCGCGACAAGTCCTTCCTGGGCAAGTTGTGCGGTCGCCAGGCGCTCTTCAAGCAGTTCCCAGCCGGTCATGCGCGCCGTCAGCCGTCGCTGAATCTGCCAGCACACCACCAATAACGGCACTGCTGCACCCGCAAGACCCAAGGCGACACTGGTCCAGTCAAAAACCATAGCCATTTCTGCCTTCACCGAAAAAAAGCAAGGTTAACCAAGCACAGGGCAGGAAGACAGCTCAGTCTTCGACTTGACCCAGTTCGCGTTGAGCACGCCGGTCACCGGCGCGAGCCGCCAGGCGCAGCAGGTCGTGGCCGATACGGCGGTCACGGGCGTTGCCGCATTCACGGCACATCAATTGACCCAGGCGGCTTTGTGCGGCCACCACGCCTTCCCGGGCCGGCTGCTTGAGCAAGCGCCCGGCGAAGTGCTTGATATTGGTGCTCTGCCCCAGGCGTGGGCTATCGAGCAGCCACAAAGCAACCTTCAAGGAGAAACGCTTGGGCGCGGTAACAGTTTGAGGGGTATCGGTAACAGAGGGTGATACTGAGCGAAACTTCATAAAGCACTGTGGGACAGAACGGAAGGCGCGCCACTCTACTCTTTTTTTCGTACAGGTAAAGCTGAAAAAAACCAGCTGGCCCGTCCTAGAGCAAGCGCTTGGGACAATCCACAGAAGCTGTGGATAACTCAGTGGACAACCTCTCTTTAATCCGCCCAAAGGCCCATGGAATGGGGGCCGCAGTCAAACTGACGATTTTTTCACCAATAAAAAAAAGCGAGATTTTTCATTGACTTAAATTTCCATTGCAGGCTGACGGGGGCGCTTAGGGGCAGTTGACAAAGGGGTTACATACTCCGCAACTAATGTGCACAAGTGCCCTTCCAATGGTTATATCGAGGGTGTTTTTTGGTTCGACACCTCCTAATGATGTTACCGACAAGGCAGAGTCAGGTACTTTTCAAAACCCTCCCGCCTCGCCACACTGCCCGCCGACAACGCAACCGTGTAAGCATCCATGAAAGGCATTCTGTTATTCGCCATGTTGCTGCTGGCGATATGCGCGACCTCGCTGGGCATCAATGCAGCACTGCCTTCACCAGACGGCGCGCTGTTTGCCATCGCTATCCTGCTGTCGGCCGCCTTCACCGCGGCCAGCCTGTGCATCGAGCTTGGCGAAGGCAGGATCAGTGATATGCGCGACGTGATGAAAGTGATTGAAGCTGGCCAATCTCGACGCCTGACACTGGCGGCTTACGGCTTGGGCTGCGCCCTGGCGGCCTCACTGACAGTGCTGGTCTACCGTGGCCTGCTCGGTGGCTGATCGATTTTTTTGCGAATACGCTTCCTTTCCTTATTTCAATCCGTTACTATCCGCGGCGTTAGTACCAAGCTGAAAGTCAATTCTGGTCGAACAACTCCCTGAAAAAAATGGGATCGACCACCTCGATGGTTTCCAGGTATCACTTGCGATGACACTGCCTTTGAACGAACAAAGGGTGTCGCAACGTCTCAATACTCTGACCGAACCAACCTGCAAATTGATCAGGATCTTCACCCCGGGCCCAGAACCTTTGCCCTTGTTGTGTTGCCTGCCCTCCTAAGTACCTACCTGCCAGCCCAAGCGCGCCAAATTTATCAGCGCTTCAAACTGGCTGCTTTGTTCCAGTCGGGTTCTTCGTTTGATCAATGGTGATCAACGTTACTGGAACGTTTTAACGTTGCACGGTTCTTATCCGTGTCATTTGTAGGAACACCAATAACATGAACGCTCAAATCCACACTCAGGATGCCATTCGCACCCTCACTAATGCTTTTGCCCCAATGAACTGCCTGATCATGGCCGCTCGCAAAGGCTGCTTCAGCTTCACTCTGGTCAACGAACACGGCATCGCACGTCATAGCGAACGCCTGTACCCCGATCAATACTCCAGCGCTGAACCGCTGCAGGCTGTGATCGAGCGCACCCGTCAGGCATTGATCGCCTGATCGACCAAGGTCGCTGAAATACAAAAACCCTGTCTGATGACAGGGTTTTTTATTGCCCAAAATTCGCCAATTGAGCTTTTGTCTTAAGTTCAAATAGATATAAACGTTATAACTAGATGAAGGAAATATTTTAAAAACAGTCCTTTACATCGTAAATATGACACTACACTTCAACTCAAGCGGCATGATCCGCTTCCGACGGGCCTGAGATCCGAACCATCGCTGCCAAGCCCTGCCCTCTCAGGCCTCGTCATCCACTTTCATGGATCGAGGCTTGTATGGGTATCGCCGCCAGCGAATTGTGTCGTTATGTGATCCGGCCGACGTTGATGTACCTGGGCCGCCATGACCCAACAGCTGAATCCCTGCTGCTGGGCATTGCCGCCAGCCAGTCGGAACTGGGTTCCGCCCTGCATGATCGGCGTGGTCACGGCCTATACAGCATCACCGAACCTCGCCACCGCGCCCTCTGGGACGACTACCTGGCACTCGACCCCGAACGTGCCAGCCTTGTGCGCGGGTTGGCCAGCCAACATGCATTCTTCAGTGCGCCCCAGCTGGAGTTGACGGTGAACTTGCGGTACGCCACGGCAATCGCCTGGTTACTCGTCGAACAACATAGCCCTGCCCTCCCCCCGGCAGGTGATGTATTGGCCATGGCGCGTATCTGGAAAGAAATATTTCACCCCCAAGGCCGGTTACGGGATTTCACCCACGCGTGGCAAACCTGTGTTTTACCTATGAATCAGGTCCCCTGTTGATCGGGTGTTTTGCAAGATTCGGCTAAAAACGCTGATTTTGGTCGGATTGTCCTACAAAACCGCTCTATCTCCCGGCTTACGGCCTATAGCGCTAACTCAAATTTATTGCTACTTTCCGCAGCGGTGATCACCACGGAGTTCTAATAATGAAAAAAGTAATGCTCAAGACCACACTTAGCCTCGCCGTAACCATGGCATCTTCCCAACTGTTCGCAAGCGGCTTTGCCCTGAACGAGCAAGATGTAGCCGGGATGGGTACGGGTTTCGCAGGCCGCTCTTCTTCTGCGGATAACGCAAGCACTGTCTACGGTAACCCTGCCGGTATGGCTCGCCTGGAAGGTCAGCAAATCACTGGTGGTGTTGCTGCCATCGACGCCTCCACCGATATCAAAGACGCCGGCGGCCGCTCTTTCGGCAGCAACAAAGGCGACATGGTGCCGTTCACCGGCGTCCCATTCGGCTTCTACACCAATAAACTCAACGATCAGTGGGCCATCGGCTTTGGTGTGTATGCACCGTTCGGCCTGGTGACTGATTATGAAAGAGGCTTCCAGGGTCGTTCGTTCGGCAGCTACAGCAAAGTGTCTGTCATCACCCTGCAGCCTACCGTCAGTTACGCCTTCAACGACCGCGTTTCCATCGGCTTTGGTCCGACCATCAACCGGATTTCCGGCAAGCTGGAGTCCGAGCTGGCACTGACGCCAAACCCGGCTGTCCCGAATACCAACATCACGATCAAAGGCGACGATACCGCCGTCGGCTTCAACGTCGGCGTACTGGTGCAAGCTACCGACACCACGCGCGTGGGCCTGACTTACCACTCCAAAGTCAGCTACAAGCTTGAAGGCCACACCGAAGTGACCGCGCCAACCCCTACCGCTGCGCTGTTGGCCAGCGGTAAATACGACGCCTCGTTGAAAATCGACACGCCTGAGTCTTATGACCTGTCCGTAACCCAGGACATCAACGACGCCTGGAAAGTCTACGCCGGCAGCACTTGGACTCGCTGGAGCCGCCTGAAAGACATCACTGTCAATAACGAAGGCGTTACCCGCGCCGGGGGCCTCGCTGCACCGCAAATCGTGGGCACTATCACCGAGCCGCAGAACTGGCATGACACCTGGGCCTACGCAGTGGGTACTTCTTACCAGGTCACCAAGCAAGTGGTACTGCGTACCGGCCTGACGTTCGACCAGTCGCCCACCAATAACACAGACCGTTCGCCACGTATTCCTACCGGCGACCGTACGATCTTCAGTGTTGGCCTGGGCTACGAAGTAATGCCGAACATGATGGTCGACCTGGCTTACTCCTACCTCAAGGAAGAGCCGGTCAAGGTCAACAAGTCCAACGCTCTGGGGTCGTCCTACAGCGCCAAGTACGAAAACAGCGCCAACGGCTTCGGCCTGGGTGTAACGTACAAGTTCTGATTCGTCGCTATACAAAAAGCCCCGCTCTCCTGCAAAGGAGGCGGGGCTTTTTCATGGCCAAAGATTAGGGTTTAGATGCCAGCGCCTGCTCAACCGCCTTGATCAGATCCGGGCTGTCCGGCTTGGTCAAACTGGAAAAATTGCCGATCACCTTGCCCTGTCGATCGACCACGTACTTATAGAAATTCCACTTCGGCGCGCTGGTCTGTTGCGCCAGGATCTTGAACAGGTGCACAGCATCCGGGCCTTTGACTTTCTGCGGTTCGGTCATGGTGAAGGTCACGCCGTAATTCACGTAGCAGACCTTGGCAGTCTCTTCGCCGGTCTTGGCTTCCTGCTTGAAGTCGTCGGAAGGTACGCCGATCACTTCCAGCCCTTGACCTTTGTAGCGTTGGTACAAGGCTTCGAGCCCTTTGAATTGCGGTGCGAACCCACAGAAGCTGGCGGTGTTGACGATCACCAGCGGTTTGCCGGCAAATCGCTGGCACAAGTCGATGGACTCCTTGGCCCGCAACTTGGGCAATTGCCCCTCAAGCAACGCAGGGCAATCGGCGGCCATGGCCACACTGCCAACAGCCATCAGAACAGGTATAGCGAGCCAACGCGTCAACATGTAGAAGGTCCTTGAGTCAGTTCAGACACCGAACTTAACAGATCGCCATGCCCAACTGCATCAACGCCAAGCCGCCGTTCTGCCAGCCCCACCAAGCTAACAGCAGCAGAAGCATGCCTGCCGCCACTGCGAAAAACCGCGCAGTTACACTCATGCTGCCTCCATTTGCGCCTCCAGCCGCGCCACCGGCCGCTCACGGACCGGCCAGTTCAGGGCTGCAGCGAGCAGGCTCAACAGGATAGCCACCTGCCAGATCAAATCGTAGTTACCGGTTCGATCATAGACCACACCGCCCAACCAGCCACCGAGGAACGAACCGAGCTGATGGAACAGGAACACAATGCCGCCGAGCATCGAGAGATTTCGCACACCAAATAGCGTCGCGACCGTGCCGTTGGTCAGCGGTACGGTGGACAACCACAGGAAGCCCATAGCCATGCCAAACAGGTAAGCCGTGATCTGGGTAACCGGCGCCCACAGGAACAGCACAATAACCACCGCACGCAGCAAGTATAAAGCGGTGAGCAGGCGCGGCTTGGACATGCGCCCACCGAGCCAACCGGCAGTGTAGGTGCCAAACACGTTGAACAGGCCAATCAGCGCCAGCACCGTGGTGCCTACGGTCGCCGGCAAGTGCTGATCCACCAGATACGCCGGCAGGTGCACGCCGATAAACACCACCTGGAATCCACACACAAAGAAGCCGAAGGCCAGCAACCAGAACCCGGAGTGTGAGCAGGCTTCCCGCAATGCTTCACGCATCGTTTGCTGGCCGACCATGGCCGGCAGCGGCTTGTCCTTGAGCATCGCGACCAGCGGCAGGATCAACGCCACCATCATGCCCAGGGCGAGCAACGCGGCCGACCAGCCCAGCCAGCCGATCAAGCCCAAAGTGCCCGGCACCATGGCGAATTGGCCAAAGGAACCTGCGGCGCTCGCAACCCCCATGGCCATGCTGCGTTTTTCCGGGGGCACGGCGCGCCCCACCACACCAAGAATCACCGAGAACGAGGTGCCCGACAGCCCGATACCAATCAGCAACCCCGCACTCAGGGACAAAGACCACGCCGAATCGGACATGCCCATCAATACCAGGCCGGCAGCGTATAACACCCCGCCGACAAACACGGCCTTCGTCGCACCAAAACGGTCGGCCAAGGCACCGGTAAACGGTTGCGCAATACCCCAGATCAGGTTTTGCAGGGCGATAGCGAAGGCAAATGTCTCACGCCCCCAGCCGAATTCGGCGCTCATCGGCGCCAGGAACAGGCCGAAGCCATGGCGTACGCCCAAGGACAACGCCAGGATCAGCGCACTCCCTAATAGAACCCAACCACTGGTGCGCCACATCGAGCTCATTTCTTATTCTCCGCTCGCGGGTATATACCCGCTTATATTCGAACAAACCCGCCTTCAGGCGAGCTCATCCAGCAAGGCCAACAAGGTTTCGCGTTTTTCAGCACCCAGTCGATCAATCAGTTTCTGCTGCGCCGCCTCCCAGGCCGGTAACGCCGCGGCCAGCCGCTCTTCGCCCGCCGCAGTCAACATCACCAAGCGGTTGCGCAAGTCATCGCCCTCGATCAACTGCACCAGGCCCTCGCCTTCCAGCACACGGAGATTGCGCCCCAAGGTGCTGCGATCCAGCCCCATCGCCTCGGCCAGGCTGGAAATGCTCGGTTGGTCAAGACGTTGCAGGTTACACAGCAAAGAATACTGGGCGACATTGATCCCGAAGCCGTCGAGAGCGCCGTCGTAATGCCTGCTGACGCCACGGGCGGCACGTCGCAGGTTGATGCATAAACACTGGGAGGTCAGCATAGAGCGTGTATATACCCGGGATTAACGAAATGCAAGAAAGTGTTACAGCGCCAGCCCGATCAGAACGGCAACTTCCAGTAGCTCCAGCAATGCCCCGGCGGTGTCGCCAGTGGTGCCGCCCAGCCGATTGACCATCAGTTGGCGAACGCAGAAAAAGCACAGTGCCGCAATTAAAACCGCCACACCGCCGCTGAAGCCGCCGATCAGGATGCAGGCCAATCCGCTCAGGATCAGCACCTGCTGGCCGACGATCCGCGGTAAATGATCCGACAGCGCCTGCCCCAGCCCGCCTGCACGCACATAACGTGTGGTGAGGAACAGCGCCAGCATCGAAGCCCGCCCGATCAACGGCGCGAGGATCAGCGCCACACCGTTGCGCTGCTCAATCAAGCCCACCAACGCGGTGAACTTGAGCAGTAACACCAGGCCCAGGGTCACCACGGCAATCGGGCCGCTGCGCGGGTCCTTCATGATGGTCAGCGTGCGCTCGCGGTCGCCGAAGCCACCGAGCCAGGCATCCGCGCTGTCGGCCAGGCCGTCCAGGTGCAAACCGCCGCTGAGCAGCACCCAGGCCGTCAGCAAAAGCGCCGCGTGCAACAACAGTGGCGCGCCCATCAGCGCGATATTCAAGCCCCACAACAGCACACCGAACAGCAAGCCCACTAACGGATAAAACAACAGCGAACGCCCCAGCTCCTGTGGCTGCGGCATGCCTGGCAAACGAATCGGCAGGCTGCTGAGAAATTGCAGGGCGATCCAGAACGGCAGCATCGTCAGCCCCCTTCCTTCAACACGCCATCAGCCGTCACCTGCAGGTTGAATATCGCGCCGTGACCCACTTCGATATTCAGCAACTGCTCCCGAGGCAAACCGCGCGCCCGCGCCAACAACAAACGCATCACGCCGCCATGGCTGATCAGCAATACGCGTTCACCGGCATACGCCTGATGCAGGCGTGAGACAGCATTGAGCACACGCTTGGAAAACTCGCTGACCGGCTCACCCTCAGGCGGTGTGAAGCCGTAGGGGTTGGCCCAGAACAGCCCCAGCCCTTCTGCATCGGTTTCCATCAACGCCGCCGCGCTCTGCCCTTCCCAGGCGCCAAAGTGCAGTTCCTGCAGATCCTTTTCCAGACTCACCGGCAGGTTCAGCCGTACGCCCAACTCATTGGCGAACAATGCGCAGCGTTGCAGCGGCGAGCTGACTAACCGATCCCACGGGCCCCGCTCCACCACGGCGGAGCGCATCTGCGCCCAGCCCTTGGCGGTCAATGCATCATCCAGGCTGCCGCGCAGGCCACCGCCCAATTCGGTTTCGCCGTGACGCAGCAGGTCCAGGTGCAAGATCATGCGGGGCGGTCTGCCACGGCGGCTTCGGCAAAGGTCGCCATCTGCCCATGCAGCGCGCAGGCCAGGCGCAACAACGGCACCGCCAGCGCTGCACCGCTGCCTTCGCCCAGGCGCAGGCCAAGAGCCAGCAACGGCTGCGCATCCAGGCTTTGCAGCACATGCCGATGGCCCGGCTCCGCTCCCCCATGACCGAACACCAGCCACTCACGGCACGTCGGGTTCAGGCGGGTGGCGACCAAGGCGGCCACCGTGCAGATAAAACCATCCACCAGCACCGCCACGCCCTCCTGGGCACAAGCCAGATAGGCGCCGACCAATGCCGCAATTTCAAAACCGCCGAGGTTGAACAGGGTGTGCAACGCATCGTCGCGCTGATCGGCATGCAACAGGAGTGCACGCTCGATGACGGCGACCTTGTGGCTGACACCCTGGGCATTCAGGCCGGTGCCCGGACCTGTCAGGTCACTCACCCGGCAATCGAGCAACGCGCACGCCAATGCGCTGGCGGCGGTGGTGTTGCCGATGCCCATCTCGCCACCGATAAACAGCTGTGCGCCGCTTTGCACGGCTCGGCGTGCGCTGTCGCGTCCTGCTTGCAGGGCCAGGCGCCCTTGCGCGTCGGTCATTGCCGGGCCGCTGACGAAATTGGCCGTGCCCGCACCAATATTCAGGTGGCGCACGCCCGGCAAGTTCAGCGATGGCGTCACGGTGCCGAGGTCGACCACTTCCAACTGCGTATCCAATTGCCGCGCCAGCACGCTGATTGCCGCGCCGCCGGTGACGAAGTTGTGCAACATCTGCCCAGTCACTTCCTGGGGGAAGGCCGACACGCCTTCGGCGACCACCCCATGGTCACCGGCGAAGATGGTGATCCACACGTGATCCACCGAGGGTTTGAGCTGACCTTGCAGGCCGGCCAACTGCACCGCCACAGCCTCCAATTGACCGAGGGAGCCGGCCGGCTTGGTCAATTGCTGCTGGCGTGCCAGCGCTTGTTCATGCGCAGAGGCGTCGACGGCCTTGCAGGGGTTGAGCCACCAGGTGTCAGTCATAACGCAGTACCTTTCAAAGTCAGGGGCAAGCCGGCGACCGTCAGGACAACACGCTGACACCGCTCGGCCAAGGCTTGATGCAGCCAACCGGCTTCATCCACATAGCGGCGAGTCAATTCGCCCAGCGGCACGACACCCAGACCGGTCTCGTTGCTGACAAAAATGATTTCCCCCGGCAGAGAGGCCAGGGTTTGCAGCAGCTGTTCGCGCTCATGCACCAGGCGTTCGGCATCTTCGAGCATCAACAGGTTGGTGAGCCACAACGTCAGGCAATCCACCAACAGGCAACGCCCGGGGGCGGCGTTTTCGCGCAGTACCCGCGCCAGCTCGACAGACTCCTCGATCAAGCCCCAATGATCGGGCCGCCGCTGGCGATGCTGGGCGACGCGCTCACTCATTTCGCCGTCCAGCGGCTGGCTGGTGGCGATATAGATGACCGGCAGCAGGCTGTCGGTGGCAAGCTTTTCAGCAAGGCGGCTCTTGCCGGAGCGGGCACCGCCGATGATCAATTGGTGCATGGTGCCACTCCACACAAAGTGCGCAATAAATCGGTATCCAGATGCTGCTCCACCAGGTTCGCCAGGCGCTCGATATCGCGCTCGCGCAGGGCGTGGTAATCCACCTCTTGCACATCGACCAGACCGGCCCAGCGCAGCAAGGCACTGCACGCGGCCGGGGTCTCGAACAAGCCATGCAGATAAGTGCCGAGAATCTGCCCATCCGTGCTTTGGGCGCCATCACGGCGGCCATCGTCCAGCAGCACAGCCGCTTTCGACAGCGCATCGCCGGACGTCACCCCCGCATGAATTTCATAGCCACTGACCTCGGCATCCTCCAACGACAAGCGTCCACGTACGTTGCGCAGTTGCTTTTCTGCCTCCAGCGTCGTGCTGAACGCCAGCAGCCCCAAACCCTCGCTGGACCCGGCCGGCCCTTCCAGACCGAGTGGGTCATGTACCTGCTCGCCGAGCATCTGCAGGCCGCCGCAAATACCCAGCACCTTGCCGCCGTAGCGCAAATGCCGGGCCACGGCAGTGTCCCAGCCATTGGCGCGCAGATACGCCAGGTCGCCGCGCACACTTTTGGAGCCCGGCAGGATAATCAGGTCGGCAGCCGGGATTGGCTGGCCCGGACCGACAAACTGCAAGTCCACCTGAGGATGCAGGCGCAGTGGGTCGAAATCCGTATGGTTGCTGATGCGCGGCAATACCGGCACCACCACCTTGAGTACCTGGGCCGCCTTGTCGATCTGGCGCGAATCAATACCATCCTCGGCTTCCAGGTGCAGGTCCATCACGTAGGGCAGCACGCCCACTACCGGCTTGCCGGTGCGTGCTTCCAGCCAATCCAGCCCTGGCTGCAACAATGCGATATCGCCGCGAAAACGGTTGATCACGAAACCCTTGACCCGTGCCTGCTCCGAAGGCGACAGCAGCTCCAGGGTGCCGACCAGATGAGCGAATACACCGCCACGGTTGATGTCGGCGATCAACAGCACCGGGCAATCCACCGCTTCGGCAAAGCCCATGTTGGCGATGTCATTCGCACGCAGGTTAATCTCCGCCGGGGAGCCGGCGCCTTCCACCATCACCACGGGGTAGGCGGCGGTCAACCGCGCATGAGAGGCCAGCACCGCCTGCATCGCGATGGCTTTGTAGTCGTGATAGGCCACTGCGTTCATGCTGGTCACGGCGCGGCCATGGATGATCACCTGGGACCCGGTGTCGCTATTGGGTTTGAGCAGCACCGGGTTCATGTCCGTGTGCGGCGCCAGGCGGGCGGCCTGGGCCTGTACGGCCTGGGCGCGACCGATCTCGCCGCCTTCGGCGGTGACCGCGCTGTTGAGCGCCATGTTCTGGGGCTTGAATGGCGCGACCGCCACACCCTGGCGTACCAGCCACCGACACAGCGCAGTCACCAGGGTACTTTTACCGGCGTCGGAGGTGGTGCCTTGCACCATCAGCGTACTCATGAAGCTTCCTTGTAGGCCGCGAGCGCCTCATCGAGCCGCAGCCAGTCCGCTTGAGTGTCGGGCAAGCCGAAACGCAGGCTGCTGTCGTGGACAAACAGGCGCAGCAGGATGCCGCGTTGAGCCATGAACGCATGCATGCGTTCGGCGTGCGGCGTGATCAACCACTGGAACAGCGCGCAACCGCCGTGGGGTTGAAAACCATGACGGTCAAGCAGCTCATACAAACGTTGGCCGGCATCGAGGCAACGCTGGCGCTGGCGCGCGTGCCCGGCACTATCACGCAGGCACACTTGGCCCAGCACCCGTGTCGGCCCGCTGACCGTCCAGGGGCCGAGCTGTTCGGCCAACAACCTGAGCAACTTGCGCTCGGCCAGCACAAAGCCCAGGCGCACACCGGCCAGGCCAAAGAACTTGCCGAACGAGCGCAACACAATCAGGCCGACCTGATGGGACTGGCCCGCCAGGCTCAGGTGCGGGGTGACGTCCATGAAGGCTTCGTCCACCACCAGCCAACCGCCACGTTGAGCCAGGCGTGAGTGCCAATCCAGCAGGCGCTGCGCAGGCAGGCTCAGGCCGGTGGGATTGTTCGGATTGACCACCACCAGTACGTCGAGCCCATCCAGGAAAAAATCGACTTCCTGCTCCTGCACTTCACGCACCACATAACCGGCGCGACGCCAGGCTTCGGCGTGTTCGGCGTAGCACGGCGACAGCACGCCGACCTTGCCCGTGCGACGCAGCCGCGGCAGCAATTGGATCGCCGCCTGGGAACCCGGCACCGGCAGTACATGAGGGGTGCCGTAGTACTCACTGGCCGCCGCTTCCAGGCCATCATCGGTTTCCGGCAAACGCGCCCAGGCGCGCATCGGGATCTCCGGGATCGGCCATGGCCAGGGCGCCAGGCCACTGGACAGGTCGAGCCAATCGGCTTCGGCAATCCCGTACTGAATCACTGCCTTACGCAGCCGGCCACCGTGCTCAAGCATAGAATTGCGCCCCCGCGCAGAGAATCAGCAGCCACAACCATACGCCGCGCTGCACCAGTTGCCAGCCACGCTCGATGGAATCGGCGTCGGCCGCCGGGCCTTCACCCAACGGCGGCCGCTGGTGCAGTTCACCGTGATAGATCGCTGCGCCGCCCAGCTCAACACCCAGTGCGCCCGCACCGGCCGCCATCACGGGCCCTGCGTTGGGGCTGTCCCAGGTTGGGCCCTGGGTGCGCCAGCATTTGAGCGCCAGGCGGGTTTTGCCGAGCACGGCGTAAGTCAACGCCACCAGGCGTGCAGGAATATAGTTGAGTACATCGTCGATCTTGGCCGCCGCCCAGCCGAAGCGCTCGAAGCGTTCATTGCGATAGCCCCACATGGCATCCAGGGTATTGCTCAAACGGTAGAGCACCACGCCCGGCACGCCGGCCACCACGAACCAGAACAGCGCGGCGAACACCGCATCGCTGCCGTTCTCCAGCACCGATTCAGTGGCGGCGCGGGCGACTTCGGTGTGGTCCAGTTCACTGGTCTGACGACTCACTAGGTAACTCACACGTTGACGCGCGAGCTCCAGGTCATCACTGCGCAACGCCTGGGCTACCGGAATTACGTGCTCGCCAAGGCTGCGCATGCCGAGCGCGCAGTACAGCGCCAGAATTTCCAGGACCCAACCCACGTAAGGCGCCCAGGACAACGCTGTGGCCAACACGGTCAGCGGCACCACTGCGATACACCACGCAGTCACGCCATGGCTGCGCCAGCCGCGACCACCGGTATTGAAACGCTGCTCGATACGCCCGGCGAAATTGCCGAACGCCACCAGCGGATGCCAACGCCTGGGCTCACCCAGTAACGCATCCAGCGCCACTGCGGCGACACACAGCAAGGCCACACTCATTGACTCACTCCCCACACATTCTCATACAACATGTCACTCAGCGGCCGTGGTTCGGTCCAGCCTTCGAGCTGCAACATCGGCGCCGGATAGAACTCGGCCACCGGTCCCAGGCACAGCACCGCCAAGGGTTTCGCCCCGGACGGCAGACCCAGCAGGTCGGCGAGGGCCTGGGGCTCGAACAGCGAGACCCAACCCATGCCCAGCCCTTCGGCGCGGGCTGCCAGCCACAGATTCTGGATCGCGCAGGACAACGACGCCATGTCCATTTCCGGCAAGGTGCGACGCCCAAAAATATGGCGCTCGCGGTCGTCCATCAACGCCGCCACCAAGACTTCGGCACAGTCGTGGACACCTTCGACCTTGAGCTTCATGAAGTCGTCGGAGCGCTCACCCAAGGCTTCGGCGGTGCGCACGCGCTCCTCCTCCACCAGCTGTTGAATCTGCCCACGCAGTGAGCGGTCGCTGATACGGATAAACCGCCAGGGTTGCATCAAGCCGACACTGGGCGCCTGGTGCGCGGCCTGGAGTAAACGGTGCAACAGCTCAGGGGCAACCGTGCCGCCGCTGAAGTGACGCATGTCGCGGCGCTCGGCGATAGCGCGGTACACCGCGTCACGATCGGCCTGGGGGAAAGCGTTGTCACTCATGGTGTTGTTGCGACCTCGACATCGGGCGCAAACAGCGCGGCAACGGCTTGGGGGTTGGACGGAAAGTAGAAGTGTACGTAGGAAGCGGTCATCCGCCCTTGCCGATAAACGGCTTCGGCACCGCGTCCGCCGTTGGGGCTCAAGCCGCGGGCGATCGGTTGCCACTCAGTGCTGGTCAGGGAATGGTGATAGGTGTGACCGCGCAATACCCCTTCCGGCAACTCGACACTTTGCAGGGCCAGGGCCGCCAGTTTCTTTTGCATCACCGCGTCACCCTGCAGCAGACCGACCAGCTCCGCTCGCGCACCCTCGACGTCAGTGAGCGAGTCAAGCAGGTAGAGCATGCCGCCGCATTCGGCGAGCAAGGGTTTGCCGGCGGCGTGATGGGCGCGGATGGCGTCAAGCATCGGCGTATTTTCCGACAGCGCCTGGTGGTGCAGTTCCGGATAACCGCCAGGCAGGTAGAGGCTGTCGGCCTCAGGCAATTGACGATCGTGAATCGGCGAAAAGAAGCGTAGTTCGGCGCCCATCGCCCGCAACACGTCAAGGCTGGCACCGTAGGTGAAAGCGAACGCTTCGTCGCGGGCCACGGCAATACGCACGCCAGCAAGCAACGGCTCGGCCTTGACCACCTCAGGGGCGGCAAAGGTCACCGGCGGCGGCAAAGCCACCTCGCAACTGCTGCCCAGGGCTTGGGCGGCGGCATCCAGGCGTACGTCGAGGTCATTCAATTCACTGGCCTGGACCAGACCCAAGTGACGGCTTGGCAGTTCGATCCCGGTTTCCCGGGACAGTGCGCCGTACCAGCGCAGGCCTTCAGTGAGACTCCCTTCGAGCAGTTGCGCATGGCGCAGCGTGCCAACGCGGTTGGCCAGCACGCCGGCGAACGGCAAGTCCGGCTGATAGCGCGCCAGGCCCAGGGCCAGCGCGCCGAAGGTCTGGGCCATCGCGGTGCCGTCGATCACCCCAAGGACTGGCACGCCGAAGTGTCGGGCCAGGTCGGCGCTGGATGGGGTGCCGTCGAACAGGCCCATCACGCCTTCGATCAGGATCAGATCGGCCTCCCCCGCTGCTTCCCACAGCAAGCGACGGCTTTCCTGCTCGCCGACCATCCACATGTCCAATTGATACACCGGCGCACCGCTGGCACGCTCGTGGATCATCGGATCGAGAAAGTCCGGCCCGCATTTGAACACGCGCACCTTGCGCCCCAGGTTACGATGCAAACGGGCGAGCGCGGCGGTGACGGTGGTTTTGCCCTGGCCGGACGCCGGTGCAGCGATCAATACGGCCGGGCAATGACGGGGCTGATTCAAAGCTCGACGCCCTTCTGTGCCTTGATACCGGCCTGGAACGCGTGCTTGAGCATGCCCATTTCGGTCACGGTGTCACCCATTTCGATCAGTTCGGGCTTGGCGCCACGCCCCGTGACCACCACATGCTGCATCGGCGGGCGGGCTTGCAGGTCGCTCAATACCTGATCCAGGTCGAGGTAGCCGTGCTTGAGGGCGATGTTCAACTCATCCAGCACCACCAGGCCAATAGTCGGGTCTTGCAACAATGCTCGGGAAACCGCCCAGGCAGCCTCGGCAGCGGCGATGTCGCGCTGACGGTCCTGGGTTTCCCAGGTAAAGCCTTCGCCCATCACATGGAAACGCACTTGCTCGGGGAAGCGGCGGAAGAACAATTCTTCGCCGGTGCTGTTACGTCCCTTGATGAACTGCACCACGCCGCATTGCATGCCATGGCCCATGGCGCGAGCGAGCATGCCGAACGCCGAACTGCTCTTGCCTTTGCCGTTGCCGGTCAGTACCAGCAGCAATCCGCATTCGTTGGGGGAATTGGCAATGCGCTCATCGATCACGGCTTTTTTGCGCAGCATGCGCGCCAAGTGGCGCTCGTCGCGATCAGGGGAATCAGTCATGGCAGCTCTCCGTTGGGGCTGAACAAAAACGGCGGGCAGAAAAGAAAAAAACAGACAGCCAAGCATCGCCCACCGTGATGCTGTTGGATGCTTCAGGCCGGTCTCCGGGCTCATGAGTGGCGCTCTACAAAAGAACAGGCCGACGTTGCGCCTTCCCATATCGCACGGCGATACAGTGGCAAAAGGCAGCGTCTTGACTCATTTACCGTTGCGGGGGCAGCGCCGGAATCGCGGCAACACTGTGTACAAGTGCGCTCACTCACCGGCTTCCCTGTTTCACTCTGTCGACCCACGGGTCACAGAGCACCTGGAACAAGCCGCGAAGGTTAGTGGGTTGGGGGTGGAGCGTCAATTAAAGCTGGCCAGACAACCCAAAGCTGCAAGCGGGCATTGCACCCGCTTGTTGCAGCTTTGGGTTGTGTTTTATGGATTACGAGCCAGGTTTGCTGGCAGCACGCGCTTGGCAGTCAAATAAGCATTCTGCCAATACGCTTTGGACAACGTATCCAGTTTTACCGTGCCGCCAGTCTGCGGTGCGTGCACAAAGCGGCCCTCACCTACGTAGATCCCAGCATGGCTGACCTGCGAACCACCACCCGTGGCGAAAAACAGCAGGTCACCGGTTTGCAGGTTTTCCTCACTGACGTTCTGGGCACGCATAACGATCAATTCACGGGTCGTGCGTGGCAACGAGATGCCCGCCGCATCACGGTAGACAAAACCGATCAGGCCACTGCAATCAAACCCGGAATCCGGCGTGTTGCCACCCCAACGATAAGGCGTGCCAACCAGGCCCAGCGCACGGAAGAGCACATCTTCGGCAGCAGGCGAGAAACTCTGCGTGGAGTAATTGAACACCGGCTTGGGCTTGACGGCCACTGGAGCGGGTGGCGGGCGGCTTGCGCAGGCACTGAGGAGCGCGGCACAAACAAGCAGAATGAGGCGGGCTGAGGTCGACATGGGCAGAACAATCCTGGTCTGGATGCGGCTTTTCGCTGCCGAACGCTGAAAACCAGAACGCGCAAGCAAAGCTCGCGCGAACGGATTCCAACAATATCCAGGGATTCTAGCGCTTACACGTCAAACTTCAAGTATCACTTTAACTTTACTTGCTAGCGGTAACCGTAGTCGGGGCCATGGCGAGGGCGCGCTTGGCTTCGATGAAGGTTTTGCTCCAGTAGCTATCACCCAGGCTGTCGACGCGGACACCGCCACTGCGGCGGCTGCTGGAGTGAATAAACTGGTTATCGCCCAAGTAGATACCGGCGTGACTGACACGACCACGACCCGCCGTACTGAAGAAAAGCAGATCACCCGGCTTGAGGTTGTTGCGTGCGACCAACGGTGCATTCACGTTGATCATTTCGCGCGTCGAGCGTGGCAGATTCATGCCAGCCTCTTCACGAAACAGGTAGCCGATAAAGCCGCTGCAGTCGAAACCGGCTTCAGAGGTACCGCCGAAACGGTAACGGGTACCGATCAGGGACATGCCGCGTTCAAGAATGCTGTCGGCCAGAACTGGAAGCTGATAAGGCTTGTTGCCGTCGAAGTTGGCAAGTTCTTTCTCGGTTGCCACTTCTTCTTCATAGACAGTCGAAGACTGGGAAGCGACGAATTTTGCCTGGGACTGCTGTTGGGTCTTGTGCTGCTCAGCCACTTGTTGAGGGTGGGAGGCGCAACCAAACAACAGGGTAACAAGTGCGAGAGGCACGAGGGGTGCGAAGCGATTTAGCATGGGCACGACCGTGGCTGATATGTAAAGAAGTCGAGACTATGCCTTCTATCACATCGATTTGCAAATTCAATCGCGGTCTATGTGACTTATCGTTTTGACCCCGACATCTAAGCCCTTAACACCCTGTACCCGCCTTTTGCGTGGCAAAACCAGCCCAAACGCAGGTTTTCTGGCGCCTGAAATATGCCGAAAGCCCTGAAATGACTGGGCTGGCTACCAGCCGAGGGTTTCCTTGAGGAAAGGGATGGTCAGCTTGCGCTGGGCTTGCAAAGAGGCCTGATCGAGCTGTTCGAGCAAATCGAACAACGCGCTCATGCTGCGGGTGCCACGGGTAAGGATAAAGTGCCCGACTTCGTCGGTGAGGTGCAGGCCGCGACGGGATGCACGCAGTTGCAGGGCACGCAGCTTGTCTTCGTCGGACAACGGGCGCATCTGGAAGATCAGCGCCAGGGTCAGGCGTGATTTAAGGTCGGCCAGCTTCACCGGCAGTTCACGCGGCGACGTAGAGGCGGCAATCAACAAGCGCCGACCACTGTCGCGCAAGCGGTTGAACAGGTGAAACAGCGCTTCTTCCCACTCCGCCTTGCCGGCGATCGCTTGCAGATCATCCAGGCACACCAGTTCGTACTGCTCAAGATGGTCGAAGATCCCGATACCGCGGTCCATCAACTCAGCCAACGGCAGGTACACCGCCGGTTCCCCCATCTGCTCGAAACGCAAACACGCGGCCTGCAACAGGTGAGTACGCCCCACACCGTGCTTGCCCCACAGATAGATCAGGCTTTCCGTCCACCCGGCGTCGGCTTCGCAAAGCCGCTCGACATAGCCGAGTGCAGCGGCATTGGCGCCTGGGTAGTAGTTGATAAAGGTGGCGTCATCACGCAGACGCACACCTAGGGGCAGCTGAATCGGTTTCATGCTGACTGAACGGCTCCAAACGAACCGTTAGTGGCCTCTGTGTAAAGTTTGCAAAGTTTATACCCGTGACGCCAAGCGCACAATGCAGCAGACCACAAGCAAAATCAAAGGTTTGCGTTAACCCGCGGCGATTTGCGCAAATTGTTTGACACACCGCCTCCTAGAAAAAACAAACCCGGCCAAGGCCGGGTTTGTTTACGCAGAGGTTACAGCTCAGGATCTTCAACCCCCGTGTACACATCGGAATCCTTGTACAGATCGTGCACATGACGCACCAGCACCATGATCACCGCCGCCACCGGCAATGCCAGCAGGATACCGGTAAAGCCGAACAACTCACCGCCCGCCAGGATCGCAAAGATGACCGCCACCGGGTGCAGGCCAATCCGGTCGCCCACCAGCAACGGGGTCAACACCATGCCCTCCAGAGCCTGGCCTACCATGAACACGGCGACAATCCCCAGCATCGGGTACAGGTCGCCGCCAAACTGGAACAACCCCGCCACCAATGCCGCGCCGATACCGATCACAAAGCCCATGTACGGGACGATAGCCGCCAACCCGGCGATCAAGCCGATCAACAGGCCCAGCTCCAGACCAATCGCCATCAAACCGGCGGCATAGATGATCCCGAGCGCCAGCATCACCAACAACTGGCCTCGCACGAACGCACCGAGCACTTCATGGCACTCATGCGCCAGGGACACAATGCGCTCCTCACGGTCACGCGGCAGCAGGCTGCGGATCTTGGCCATCATGATGTCCCAGTCACGCAGCAAGTAAAACGCCACCACCGGGATCAGCACCAGGTTGGTCAGCCAACCGATCAGCGCCAGGCTGGAGGCTGTGGCCTGGCTGAGGACCGCACCGACGATATCGGTGGTCTGCCCCATGTGTTCACTGATTGCCGCCTTGACCTTGTCGAACTTCCAGAAGCCATCCGCCAGCCCCAGCTTGGCCTGGGCCCAAGGCATCGCCGTGTGCTGCAGCCAGTCGAGCATTTGGGGCGCCAGCTCATACAAGCGAAACAACTGCTTGGCCAGCATCGGCACCAGCACCAACACCAATGTGGTGATGATCAAGGTAAACAAGACAAACACCGTCACCACACCCCAAGTGCGTGACATGCCGACTTTCTCCAGGCGATCCACCACGGGATCGAACAGATAAGCGAGCAGCAACGCGACCAGGAACGGCGTCAGGATCGAATGCAGCAAGAATACAAAAACGCACAGCAGGACAATCCCGCCAAGCCACACCCAACGACGCGTATCCGCCATAAACCACTCCATCTGTTATTGGCTTCCTCCCTCTATATAGAAGAAGGAAGATCATTTACCAATGAAAACGTAACTGTGCCTGCGGCTCTGGGGCCACGGGCGCTTGTGCACCAGTTGCTACCGGCTGCTGGGCCGGCGCTTCACCGGGCGGCGTTTCCTGCAACTTCGCCAGGCTCAACTGAGTACGCAACTGGTCGGCACTGCCATTGACCCGATACACAATACGACTGCCATCCACGAGCAACGGCTGGCCACCAAAGGGCTCCAGAAGATGGCCCAAGGCAGCGTAGCGCTGCAGGTTCATACCCTGCACTTCCAGCAACTGCTCGGTACTGACACCAGGCTTGACGGCAAAACGTGGCGCCAGCTTTTGACTGATGGCCAACATCACGGCATCGGCCACCGCGCCCGTATCAGAACCCTGGACGGTGCCCTGCTCACTGTTTTCGCCCAGCCACAGGCGCCATTTGGCCTGCCACTGATTGCCCTCCTGCCGGGCGTGCACCGCCAGCAATGCATCGGCGCCGTAACGTTCAGAGGCTGCGCGCAGCGGCGTGGCGTCCGCGCTTTCAAGATTAGGCGCCGTGGCGACCACCTGTTCATCCAGGTCGCCCAGCGGCAAGCGCAATGGCAAGCCACGGTGTTGCGCGGCCCGGCGCAAGGCCTGGGCAACGGCCTGGCCATCGCCGACCAGGCTGCTGCCGTCAGTGGAATCGTTGAGCCACCAGCCAAGAATCGACGGTCGGTTGCTGCCCCAGATTGCCAGGCCCGCCTGACGCAACGCGCGATCGGTGCTCACCGGGTCGAAGTCCACCTGCAGGCTTTCCGGCGGGCCGGCGTCGTAGCCGTACTGGGTAATGATCTGCTGCGGGTCTTTGCGAATTGCCGACAGGCCCGGCCCATCGGCAGCCTTGGCATCACCGGTCAGGCGGATCACCAGGGTCTGCACGGCGCGCTGAGTCGCCTGATCGCGCTCTTGGGGCGACTGACTGCTGACGGGTTCAAGTACTTGATAGAGGCCATTGAGGGTTTCGGCATGACTCGCCAGGCTGACCAACGACAAACAACCTGCAAAAAAGAATTTACACAAACGCATGGAAGATTCCCGAACGACAAATTTAACGGGTAGAACAGGCCGCCTGAACTCGGCTTGGCAAGGCTGTGACCACACCGACCGACAAAACATTCACAGGAGCCCGGCAAGTTTTCGTACTGTCATAACGATAGCGGGTTAAAGGCTATACCTTAATACACGCCATGACAGAGGCAATCAGCAATTTTCAGCCGCGTTTTTTAACCTTTATGGCCCTGCCCGTCGGCCCGAGGATGGCCGCTGCCCTTCAAGCCTGATAAAATCGCGCGCCTTCGCAGACCGTCAATGGCTGGGCCTTTTACCAAAAGCCCCTGCCCGCTCGGTCGTTACCCCTGAATCCCCCCTAAAGGCCTGGATCATGAGCAAGCAACCCTCCCTGAGCTACAAGGACGCCGGTGTAGACATCGACGCCGGTGAAGCATTGGTCGAACGCATCAAGAGCGTCGCCAAGCGCACTGCGCGCCCTGAAGTCATGGGCGGCCTGGGCGGTTTTGGTGCCCTCTGCGAAATCCCGGCCGGCTACAAACAGCCTGTGCTGGTGTCCGGCACCGACGGCGTAGGCACCAAGCTGCGCCTGGCACTGAACCTGAACAAGCACGACAGCATCGGCATCGATCTGGTTGCCATGTGCGTCAACGACCTGGTGGTGTGTGGCGCAGAGCCGCTGTTCTTCCTGGACTACTACGCCACCGGCAAGCTGAACGTGGACACCGCCGCCCAAGTGGTCACCGGTATCGGTGCCGGCTGCGAACTGTCGGGTTGCTCCCTGGTCGGCGGCGAAACCGCTGAAATGCCAGGCATGTACGAAGGCGAAGACTACGACCTGGCCGGCTTCTGTGTTGGCGTCGTAGAGAAAGCCGACATCATCGACGGCTCCAAGGTTGCTGCAGGCGACGCGCTGCTCGCCCTGCCATCGTCCGGTCCGCACTCCAACGGCTACTCGCTGATCCGCAAGATCATCGAAGTGTCCGGCGCCGACATCGAAAATACCCAGCTCGGCGGCAAGCCGCTGACCGATCTGCTGATGGCCCCGACCCGCATCTACGTCAAGCCACTGCTCAAACTGATCAAGGACACGGGCGCGGTCAAAGCCATGGCGCACATCACCGGCGGCGGCCTGCTGGACAACATCCCGCGCGTTCTGCCAAAAGGCGCCCAGGCAATCGTCGACGTGGCCAGCTGGCAGCGTCCTGCGGTATTCGACTGGTTGCAGGAGAAAGGCAACGTTGACGAAACCGAGATGCACCGCGTGCTCAACTGCGGCGTCGGCATGGTGATCTGCGTGGCTCAGGAACACGTTGAAACTGCGCTGAACGTACTGCGCGAAGCCGGCGAGCAGCCTTGGGTCATCGGCCAGATCGCAACTGCCCCGGAAGGTGCGGCTCAGGTTGAACTGAAGAACCTCAAGGCTCATTGATGTCTCAGACCTGTGATGTCGTGGTGCTGCTTTCCGGCACCGGCAGTAACTTGCAGGCTCTGATCGACAGCACGCGCACCGGCGACAGCCCGGTGCGCATCGCTGCGGTGATTTCCAACCGCAGTGACGCCTACGGCCTGCAACGCGCCAGGGACGCGGGCATCGAAACCCGTTCCCTGGATCACAAGGCTTTCGAAGGCCGCGAAGCCTTCGACAGCGCCTTGATCGAACTCATCGACGCCTTCAACCCCAAACTCGTGGTCCTGGCCGGCTTCATGCGCATTCTCAGCGCTGGCTTCGTGCGCCACTATGCAGGACGCCTGCTCAATATCCACCCTTCCCTGCTGCCCAAGTACAAAGGCATGCATACCCATCAGCGCGCGCTCGACGCCGGTGACACCGAGCATGGCTGCAGCGTGCACTTCGTTACCGAGGAACTCGATGGCGGACCTCTGGTCGTACAGGCAGTGGTTCCGGTAGAGTCTGCAGACTCAGTGCAGACGCTTGCGCAACGGGTTCACGCCCAGGAACACAGGATTTACCCGCTGGCAGTTCGCTGGTTTGCCGAGGGTCGGTTGATTCTTGGTGCGCAGGGTGCATTATTGGACGGCCAGTTACTCGCGGCCAGCGGCCACTTGATTCGAACCTAGGAGATTTTATGCGTCGCGCCTTGCTCTTCGCTTTTGCGCTGTTTGCCTTGCCAGCTGTGCAAGCAGCAGATTTACACCCTTTCTCCGCCAGCTACACCGCCGACTGGAAACAGTTGCCCATGAGTGGCTCGGCTGAACGCAGCCTGACCCACAACGGCGACGGCACCTGGACCTTGAACTTCAAGGCCTCCATGCTCATCGCCAGCCTCACCGAAACCAGCGTGATCAATTTTGACAAGGATGCTCTGCAACCCAAGAGCTACACCTTCGAACGCGGTGGCCTGGGCAAGGCGAAGAAGATCAACCTGGATTTCGACCACTCGACCAACAAGGTCACCGGCTTCGAAAACAAAGACCCGGTCAACGTCACCCTCGAAAGCGGCATGCTCGACAAGTCGACCTATCAGCTGGCCCTGCAGCGCGATGTGGCTGCCGGCAAAAAGAGCATGAGCTACCGAGTGGTTGAAGGTACAGACACCGACACCTACGACTTCCGCGTGATTGGCCCGGAAAAAGTCCAGACCAAGGCCGGCTCCATTGATGCGATCAAGGTCGAGCGTGTGCGCGATCCGTCGCAGACCAAACGCATCACCCAGATGTGGTTTGCCAAGGACTGGGGCGGCATCCTGGTTGCCCTGCGCCAGGTGGAAACCGACGGCAAGGAATACAACATCATGCTGTTGGACGGCACCGTTGACGGCAAGGCTGTCAAAGGCAGCTGACCGACCAATGAGTCGAAGAGCCTCGCGAAATGCGGGGCTTTTTTTTCGCCTGTCGATCGGCAAATGGTCTGATGCAAACATGAAACTTCTGTCATAAAACTCCCGCACCAGCGGCGCAATGTCGCTATTTACATGGCCTGCAGGATTGTTGCATTTCCTGCAATGAATTGTTGCTTGCAAAATCGGTTTACTTAGCAAGCTAACAAAACATATAAAAGAGGCCTGCGACGACTTGCCGCAGATCAACCAGATTGGAGCAAGCAGATGACTGTAAAAGTAACTGAACGCGACGACGAACATATGTCCCACGAAGCGGTAGCTCACGGGATTCACATCTGGGATGTACATCAGCAAGACGTATTGGTCGGTATGTTTCACAACGAGAGCGACGCCAACAATTATAAAAACGAGCTCGAAACTCTCGAAATGAAACGCCAGGCACAAAGCTCCTGAAACACTGAAATTTCAGTAGGCCACAGCCCACGCAGCTGAGGTCCCTACAACCAAGAACCCCGCCATCGAGCGGGGTTTTTCGTTTTTGGTGATCGGCGCGGCGCGCGTAAACGATTTAGTTGGATGTATCAAAAAATAGACAACTGTTAATGATTCTCGATAATATTCGCGCACTTTCAGCCGCCTCATGACCAAAGGGAGTTCATCATGTCGAGTGAAAACAGCAGGAAACCGGAGCAATCATTGCTTAACCGCTGGGGGGAAGCACTGGCGGCTCCGCAATTTCTGGCTAACCGCATCACCCTCGACATGCTGATCAACACCCTGGCACCTGCCGCGGAGCGCAGCTTTCAACGCCTCATTCAAGCCCTGTTCCGTGAAGGACTGCTGGACTCCGGCGCGCTCACCTATGACGGGCACGGTCACTGCCGGTTGCCACTGTCCAATCACGCCCATCTGCAGTTTGAGTACCTGCGCCCCGGTCGCATGGCCAGTTGGGACCTGCGTGGCCACGTCACCCTTTGTCAGGCCAACCTGCCGGAACAGAAGATCCAATTCCCATCGCAGTTGCTGACGCTGCTCAACAACGCCCTCGAAACACCTGCCGACCCGCAGGTTCTGAGCCGCCTCAATACCGAGATCGACGACAGCTTCGTCAACGACACGCTATGCCTGGCTTTTCACGATCAATGGAGCCTCAGGCTGCACGCGTCCATGACCCCGGCCCACCAGGACAACCTGCTGCGCTACCTCAAGGACGAGCCAAGCGTGACCAATCCGACCTCCGTGCTTGAACAGTGGGGCACGCTGGGCCACCCCTGGCACCCCAACTACAAAACCAAACTGGGTTTGAGCACCGATCAAGTCATTGATTTCTCACCCGAGTTCGAAGCGCGTTTTCCGGTCATCCTATGTGCATTGCACCGCCAGTACGCCCACGTCGAAGCGCTGGCCGGTACTGCGGATTACTGGCAGTGGTGGCAAACCCAGTTTCCGCACGCCGCACAACAACTGATGGCCCAACTCACCGCCCAAGGCCTTGAAGCCCGCGACTATTTGCCGTTGCCCGCCCACCCTTGGCAAGCTCGCCAGGAGCTTCCACAGCTGTTCGCCAACGAAATCGGTGACCGGCTGCTGGTACTGACCGACATCGTCGCGTTCACCGCCCACCCCACCATGTCATTCAGGACCGTATTGCCTGACGGCCGGGGTGACGCTCCCATGGTCAAGCTCCCCGTTTCGCTGCGCCTGACCAGCGTACAGCGCACGGTGTCGCCGCGCTCGGCACGGATGGGCCCGCGAATCAGCCACTTGCTGCTGACGATCCTTGCGCGTGAGCCTGCGATTCAGAACATTCTGAGCATCGTTCCCGAGCGGATCGGCATGCATTTCAAACCTCAGCCCGTCAATGACGAACACTCTCGCCACCTGGCCGTGCTCTACCGCGACAACCCGCAAAGCCTGCTTCAACCGGGAGAGTTGGCCATCCCGGTAGGCAGCCTGTTTGCCATCGACCAACACGGGCAGCCATTGTTGAGACAGTGGGTACGCCTGAGCAAAGGCCAGGACGACGCTGACGCCATGCTCGGGTTCTTTCGAGACTACGCCTCAATCACCGTGCCAGCACTGCTGGGCATGTACCTGCGCTATGGCGTCGCGTTCGAGGCCCATCAGCAGAACTCCTTCATGGTCATGGCCGCTGACGGGCAGTTGAGCCGCCTGTTATTACGTGATTTCGGCGATATCCGCATCGACCGCCAGACCTTGCACGCTCAAGGCCTGGACATCGAACTGCACGACCCCAAGATGACGCTGTATGACGATGCGGGATTTGTACGCGACAAACTGCTGCACACCGTATTCATGTGTCACCTGGGCGAGTTGGTGCTGCTCAGCGCACGTTATTTCGATATTCCCCAAGCACTGCTGTGGAACGAACTGTCGGCCCAGGTCAGCCAGTGCTTTGATCAATTGCGCGACGCCGTCGCCCCCCAACGCTGGGAAACCGAACGTGAAGCACTGCTGGAGCAGCCATGGCCGGCCAAGTCCTTCATGCGCATGCGATTGCTGGAAAGCCATGCGGATATTGTCGGGCGACTGCCGAACCCGTTGAGTAGCGACGCGCATGCCAACTAACAGCACTGCGCTGCGGCTGCTGGTGGTGATCCAACTGGTGTCGATGGGGGCCATGGAAATGAGTGGCCCTTTCTGGCCCTTGCAGATCCAGAAGTTGCTCGGCGATGCCAATGCCCACTACACCGGCCTGCTGTCATCGCTGGTGTATGCCGGGCCGATGATGGCGGCGATGATCCTGACGCCCATGTGGGGGCGCCTGGGTGACCGTACCGGCCACAAGCCCATGATCATCCGGGCGCTGCTGGCACTGGCGGCCTGTCAGGCGCTGGCCGCCATCACTTTCGATCCCTGGTTGTTGGTGGCAATCCGAGTGGCGCAAGGTGCGCTGGCCGGCTTTATCGCGGCGGCTCAGGCCTATGCACTGGCCTGCTGCGGCGACAGTGGGCGCGGTCACATCATGGCGCGCCTGCAATCAGCGACCGCCGTGGGTTCACTGGCCGGCCCCGTATTGGGCGGCTGGCTGATGGATATCTCCGGATTCGCCCTGCTGTGTTACAGCGCTACGGCCGTCTGCCTGTCGTGCGCGGTGGTTAGCCTGTTCCTGCCCAGCGATACCCAGCGCGTGCGGTCGGCTCGAAAAACCACGCCCAGCGCCCTGCCCAAAGGCTGGCTCGGGGCGATGCTGGGGATCATCGTGCTGATCCAGGCCGCCAAGATGATGCCCCAACCGTTTTATGCCTTGTATGTCGCCGATGTATTACACGCGCCCGCCTGGCTGATTGGCGCCAGCTACGCCGCCAGCGCACTGACCCTGGCGCTGTCGGCGCCACTGTGGGGCCGCCTGTTTGACCGGCATCCACCGGCACATACGCTGCGCATCATCGAATGGGTCACATGGGCCTGCGCCTTGACGCTGGCGTGTACGGCCATTGCCAACGAATGGTTCGGCTTCCTCGCGAGCCGGCTGGTGTGGGGCATATGGCAAGGCGCCTTATTGCCGGTTGCCTACACCTTGATCGCCAACACCGTCGCACCCGCTCAACAGGGTTTTGCCCTGGGCATGGGTAACAGCGCCGCCAAGGCGGGCGCCCTGTGCGGTGCCTTGCTGGGCGGTATCGGCATGGGGATGGTGGGCCTGGCAAACAGTTTCTGGTTGGTCGCGCTCACCTACGCCCTGGCCGCCCTGGGTATCCGCGCCATCCGTTCGTACACCCGGACACCCGCGTCATCCGTTTTTTCTGTCAATACTTCTAATAATTGAAAGGCATGGTAATGAAAAAATCGCAATGGGCAGCGCTGTTGCCTCTGATCGGATCAATGAGCACACCCGCTTGGGCCGAGCAATCGGAGGCAGCGCCCACCAGCCTGCAATTACAGGCCACGGTAGTCTCGGCCACGCGCAATGAAACCAGCATTGCCGCGATCCCAGGCTCCGTGCAGGTGATCGATGAAGCACAGATCCGCCAGCAAGCCGGCGCAGGGCGACGGGTAGCGGATATCCTCGGGCAACTGGTACCCGGCATTTCGCCGTCCAGCGGCGGCATGAGCAACTTCGGCCAGACCCTTCGCGGGCGCAATACGTTGATCCTGATCGATGGCGTGTCCCAGAACGCAACGCGCGACAACTTCCGTCAGCTCAACAGCGTGGCACCTGAAAGTATCGAACGCATCGAAGTAATCTCCGGAGCGAGCAGCGTCTACGGGGCCGGGGCCTCAGGCGGCATCATCAACATCATCACCAAGCGCAACAAAGGTGAAGACCTCGCGTTCAGCAGCAAAATCGGCATGACGGCCGGCAACGATTTCAGCCACAAGGGCTTCGCCTACGAGGCGTTCCAAAGTGCCACTGGGCGCAAAGGCCCCGTGGACTGGTACGTATCGGCCAACGGCGTGCAACGCAACGACCAGTTCGATGGTAACGGCAAGCGCATTCCCCAGGACACGTCCCAGGGCAGCAACATGGATACCGACACCTACGACCTTCAAGGCCGCTTCGGCTACGAGCTGGATGACGACAAGAAGATCAGCCTGTCACTGCAAGACTATAAAGACGAACAGGACACCCGTTACACCAAGGACCCACGAAACACCAGCACCGCCGTCGCCGTAAAAGGCCTGGACCTGGGCGATCAACCTTTCACCCATAACCAGGCGGTCAACCTCAACTACAGCGACAAGGATTTCTACGGCCAGGGGCTGCAAGTCGAAAGTTACTGGCGCCGTGCCGACGCGCTGTTCTTCCCGGACCTGTCCCGGGGACGCGCCGGTATTTCCGATAACAACAGCGTGCAGGACGTCTACGGCCTGCGTGCAGCTATCGATACGCAAATGCCCGACATCGGCCCGGCAACCGGGAACCTGATCTGGGGCGCTGACTATGACCACGAAACCTCACGTCAGCGTGGCGATCAATACCGGGTTAACGGCCTGACCTACACCAAGACCGGCACCACCTTCGAAATGGGGCCGGACATCGCGACCACCACCAAGGCGATCTTTGGTCAGCTGTCCTACGATATCGATGACTGGACCCTACGTGGCGGCGTCCGGCGCGAATGGATCGAAAGCGAGGTCTCCGACAGCATCGCGTATGGAGAAATCGTTCAGACCGGCAATCGCGCAATCCTGCCCGGCGGCACCCTGAAGTACGACGACACCCTCTATAACCTCGGTGCGGTGTACCACCTGAGCGAAAACCAGGATGTGTTCGTCAACTTCAGCCAGGGCTTTTCCCTGCCGGATATCCAACGTTTCCTGCGGGACGTCAACAGCAAGTACGACATCCAGAAGCTCAATGCCCAAGCCCTCAAGGTCGACAGCTATGAACTGGGCTGGCGTGGCAATTGGGACAAGTGGCTGGCCAACGTTACAGCGTATGAAAACACCTCGGACGTCACTCAGTTCTATGATGCCAATGATCGCGTATTGCGCCTGATCAACCAGAAAGAACGGGTGCGCGGCATCGAAACCAGCCTGACCTACAACGTCACTGATCAGTGGTCGGTAGGTGGTACGTACGCCTACGCAAAAGGCGAGACCCAGCAAAACGGCAAATGGATCGACTTGCCTGCCACGCGTATCTCCCCCGCCAAGACCACCGCGTTTGTCGGCTATAACCACGACGATTACAGCCTGCGCCTTCAGGCTATGCGCCTGAACGACTACGACGCAGCGTTCAAAGACAACAACGGTCGCGATATCCAGGGCTACACACTGGTCGACCTGCTGGGTTCGGTCAGGCTGCCGGTGGGTCGCCTGGAAGGCGCCATCTACAACCTGAGCAACCGCAATTACCAGAACATGTTTGCCCAGGCCAACGCTCGTGCGCCGTACCCGAATGCCGAGGGTCGTACGTTCAGCGTGAGTTACGCCGTGGACTGGTAACACGACTCGCTGAAAGCACAAACCCCGCCTTTTGAGCGGGGTTTGTTGTTTCTACAGCCTTACCACATCAGGTCATCCGGAATCTGGTACGCGGCGTACGGATCATCCTCATCCGGCACCTGGCTTTCAGTCAGGACGTTGAGCTGCACGATACGCTCCGGTGCACGTTCCTGGATCTTCAGCGCCGCTTCGCGCGGGATGACTTCATAACCGCCGCCGTGGTGGACGATCGCCAGGGAGCCGTTGCTCAGCTTATTGCGCATCAACGTGTTGACCGACAGGCGCTTGACCTTCTTGTCATCCACGAAGTTGTAGTAATCCTCAGTCGTCAGCTTCGGCAGGCGCGAGGTCTCGATCAACTGCTTGACCTGTGCCGTACGCGCCTTGGCCTCGGCCTTTTCCTGCTGCTGGCGGTTCAACTCCTGGTCGCGCTTGATCTTTTCGGCTTTCGCCTCGGCAGCCAGGCGGGCCTGGGTATCATCGGCCTCGGCCTGGCCTTTGTGGACCAGGCGCTGCTGCTTCTGTTTCTCTTTGCCGACCTGCTTGGCCTGCTTTTGGTTGACCAGACCTGCTTTAAGCAACTGGTCACGAAGGGAAAGGCTCATGGTGCTTACTCACTTAGGCAACTGCTCAACCGCAGTTGGACACGTTCTTTTCCTGGCGTTTGGCTTCGCCCCACAGGGCGTCCAACTCTTCGAGGGTGCAATCTTCTATGGGACGCTGGGTGTCGCGCAATGCCTGTTCGATAAATCGGAAACGTCGTTCAAACTTGGCATTGGCACCACGCAGCGCGGTTTCCGGGTCAACCTTGAGGTGACGGGCCAGGTTGACCGCCGCAAACAGCAGGTCGCCGACTTCGTCAGCGATGGCGGCCGGGTCGTTATCGGCCATGGCCTCAAGCACTTCATCCAGTTCTTCGCGCACGTTATCCACCACCGGCAAGGCGGCGGGCCAGTCGAAGCCGACCTGGCTGGCGCGCTTTTGCAATTTGGCGGCACGGGACAACGACGGGAGAGCAATGGGCACATCATCCAGCAGGGAAAGCTGCTCCGGTGCGTCGGATTTCTCCGCGCGCTCTTCTGCCTTGATCTCTTCCCAACGCTCCTTGACCTGCTCTTCGTTCAGCCGAGGAATATCCAGCGGCGCGTAAAGATCCCCTGTCGGAAACACATGGGGGTGACGCCGGATCAACTTGCGCGTGATGCTGTCGATCACCCCGGCAAATTCGAAACGCCCCTCCTCCCGGGCCAACTGGCTGTAATACACCACTTGGAACAACAGGTCGCCCAGTTCACCTTGCAGGTGATCGAAGTCGCCGCGCTCGATGGCATCGGCGACTTCATAAGCCTCTTCCAGGGTGTGCGGGACAATGGTCGCGTAGGTTTGCCTGACGTCCCACGGGCACCCGTATTGCGGGTCCCGCAGGCGGTTCATCAGGTGCAGCAGGTCTTCGAGTGAATACATCATGGTGTGCGGTTGCGCCGGGTCTCGATGATGTTCGGCAACTGGGAAATACGCCCCAACAACCGCCCCAGTGCATCCAGGCCCGGAATCTCGATGGTCAGGGACATCAGCGCGGTGTTGTCCTCTTTATTCGAACGGGTGTTGACCGCCAACACGTTGATCCGCTCGTTGAGCAGCACCTGAGACACGTCACGCAGCAGGCCGGAACGGTCGTACGCGCGAATCACGATGTCCACCGGATAGGTGAGCACCGGCACCGGGCCCCAGCTCACCTGGATGATCCGCTCCGGCTCGCGACCGCCCAACTGCAGCACCGAGGCACAGTCCTGGCGGTGAATGCTGACGCCACGGCCCTGGGTGATGTAGCCGACGATGGCGTCCCCCGGCAATGGCTGGCAGCAGCCGGCCATTTGCGTCATCAGGTTGCCCACGCCCTGGATCTGGATGTCGCCACGCTTGCCGGGCTTGTAGCCGGCCGCTTTGCGTGGAATGAGTTCCAGCTGTTCGCTGCCGCGCTCCGGCTCGACCAGTTGCTGGGCCAGGTTGACCAGTTGCGCCAGGCGCAAGTCGCCAGCCCCCAGGGCGGCGAACATGTCCTCGGAAATCTTCATGTTGGCCTTTTCGGCCAGCTTGTCGAAGTCCACCTGCGGCAAGCCCAGGCGCGCCAGTTCACGTTCGAGCAAGGTTTTACCGGCCGCGACGTTCTGGTCGCGCGCCTGCAGTTTGAACCAGTGCACGATCTTCGCCCGCGCCCGCGACGTGGTGATGTAGCCCAGGTTCGGGTTCAGCCAGTCGCGGCTCGGCGTGCCGTGCTTGCTGGTGATGATCTCGACCTGCTCACCGGTCTGCAGGGTGTAGTTGAGCGGCACGATGCGCCCATTGATCTTGGCGCCCCGGCAGTTATGACCGATTTCGGTGTGTACGCGGTAGGCGAAGTCCAGCGGCGTGGCACCCTTGGGCAAGTCGATCGCATGGCCATCGGGCGTGAAGATGTACACCCGGTCGGGTTCGATATCCACGCGCAGCTGCTCGGCCAGGCCGCCGATATCGCCCAATTCTTCGTGCCACTCCAGCACTTGGCGCAGCCAGGAGATTTTCTCTTCGTACTGATTGGACCCGGCCTTGACGTCGGTGCCCTTGTAGCGCCAGTGCGCGCACACGCCCAGCTCCGCCTCTTCGTGCATGGCGTGGGTGCGGATCTGCACTTCCAACACCTTCCCCTCGGGGCCGATCACCGCGGTGTGCAGCGAGCGGTAGCCGTTTTCCTTGGGGTTGGCGATGTAGTCGTCGAACTCCTTGGGGATGTGCCGCCACAGGGTATGGACAATGCCCAACGCGGTGTAGCAGTCGCGCATTTCCGGCACCAGCACGCGCACGGCACGCACATCGTAGATCTGGCTGAAAGCCAGGCCCTTGCGCTGCATTTTGCGCCAGATGGAATAGATGTGCTTGGCACGGCCGCTGATATCGGCTTCGACGCCGGTGGCCTGCAACTCCGAACGCAGTTGGTTCATCACGTCAGCGATAAAGCGCTCACGGTCGAGCCGCCGCTCATGCAGCAGCGTGGCGATCTGTTTGTATTGATCGGGCTCGAGGTAGCGGAAGGACAAGTCTTCCAGCTCCCACTTGATATGGCCGATACCCAGGCGGTGCGCCAGCGGCGCATAGATATCGAAGACTTCGCGGGCAACGCGGTTGCGCTTTTCATCGTCGGCCGTCTTCACGGCACGGATCGCGCAGGTGCGTTCGGCCAGCTTGATCAGGGCGACACGCACGTCGTCGACCATCGCCACCAGCATCTTGCGCAGGTTTTCCACCTGGCCCTGGGTGCCCATCACCATCGATTGGCGCGGGCTGAGGCTGGCGCTGATGGCAGCCATGCGTGCCACGCCATCGATAAGCTTGGCGACCAAGGCACCAAAGCGCTGGCTGACGGTGGCCAGTTCGATATGCCCTTCACGCACGCCACGGTAGAGCACGGCGGCGATCAGCGAATCCTGGTCCAGCTTGAGATCGGCAAGGATCTCAGCGATCTCCAACCCGGTACGAAAGCTCGAAGTGCCCTCGGCCCACAGGTTCTTGGCCGCATTGTTTTGCTGCTCAGACTCACGAGCGAACTCGCAAGCTGCCTTCAAGGCTTCACGGTCCAGTGCCGGATCGACACTGACGGCATGATCCAGCCATGCCTCGAGATTGATACTGCCGTCGGTGTTGATCGGCTGGTGTGCTCTCACCTGTACCATCTTGCTTACCTTCCCTACGACGCACCTTCGATGCGTCAAAAATCATCGCCGACCTTCTACTGCACTCTCCCGAGCAAGTCACAGGCCCTGGACACTACAAGGCCGGTCGGATTAAACGGGCATCCTAGCCCGCTTCAAATAACGCCATGGCCTCGACATGCGCGGTTTGCGGAAACATGTCGAGGATCCCGGCACGCTTTAGCCGGTAGCCTTGCTTGACCAACTCAACCGTGTCCCGCGCCAGCGTGGCCGGGTTGCAGGACACATACACCAGGCGCTTGGCCTTGAAGGTCGCGAGCTTGCGCACAACTTCCAGGGCACCGTCACGGGGTGGGTCCAAGAGTACCGCAGAAAAGCCCTGTTTGGCCCACTCCGCGTCAGTCAAAGGCTGGGACAAATCGGCCTGAAAAAACTGCGCATTATGCAAATTATTGCTGACGGCATTCTCGGCCGCCCGGTCCACCATGGTCTGCACACCTTCCACCGCCACCACTTCACGCACTTGGCGCGCCAGTGGCAGGGCAAAGTTGCCCAGGCCGCAAAACAGGTCCAGCACCCGCTCGTCAGGTTGTGGCGCCAGCCATTCCAGGGCCTGGGCGACCATCGCCTCGTTGACCCCGGCGTTAACCTGCACGAAATCGCCAGGCCGGTAGGCCAACTCCAGGTTCCACTGCTCCAGTCGAAACCCCAGAACGGAATCGGCTTCGACCGGCTCCGGCTGACCCTCGCCATGCAGCCACAATTGGGCTTCATGGAAAGCGCAAAACTCTTTCAATACTTGCAGGTCCGCTTCCGACAACGGCGCCATATGCCGCAGCAATACCGCGATGGACGTGCCACTGAACAACTCGACATGCCCCAGGGCTTGCGGTTTACTCAGTCGGCGCAACAGGTTCGGCAAGCGCTGCATAATCGGTTGCAAGGCCTGTACCAGCACCGGGCAATCATCGATGGCGACGATGTCCTGGCTGGCGACCGCGCGGAAGCCCACCTCGAGTCTTTTCGCCTTGGCATCCCAGCGTACGGCTATGCGGGCACGTCGGCGGTAGCCAAACTCCGGGCCACTCAAAGGCGCCGCCCATTGTTGCGGTTCGACACCGGCCACACGAGACAATTGCTCGGCAAGCATGCGCTGTTTCAGGGCAAGTTGTTCGGCATGGGCCAAGTGCTGCACGCTGCAGCCACCGCAACGCCCAAAGTGGGCGCAGGGCGCCGGACGGCGCAGTTCGCTGGCGGTGAATACCCGCTCGGTGCGCGCCTCGACAACCTTGCCGTGGGCACCCAGTACCCGCGCTTCCACCTCTTCGCCGGCGAGCGCGCCATTGACGAACCAGGTACGGCCTTCAAAGTACACAATGCCCCGGCCGTCGTTGGCCAGGCGCTCAATGATCAGGCGTTGTTTCTTGCCTACCGGAATCTGCGGGACCCGGCTGCCACCCGTCGGCTGGAAGCGCAGGCCTCTCTCGTGCTTGGCCATCAGTTGGGTTCGTCGAAAATGCCGGTCGACAGGTAACGGTCGCCTCGGTCACAGATGATCGCGACGATCACCGCGTTTTCCACTTCCCTGGACAGGCGCAGCATGCCCGCCACAGCGCCACCGGAGGACACGCCGCAGAAGATACCTTCTTCACGGGCCAGGCGACGGGTAGTGTCTTCGGCTTCACGCTGGGCCATGTCGATGATGCGGTCCACACGCGCCGCATTATAGATTTTCGGCAAGTACTCTTCGGGCCAACGGCGAATACCCGGGATCGCTGCGCCTTCCATCGGTTGCAGACCGACGATCTGGATCGCCGGGTTCTGCTCCTTGAGGTAACGCGAGTTGCCCATGATGGTGCCGGTGGTGCCCATGGAACTGACGAAATGGGTGATTGTGCCCTGGGTCTGGCGCCAGATTTCCGGACCGGTGCTGGTGTAGTGCGCTTCAGGGTTGTCGCCATTGGCGAACTGGTCCAGCACCAGGCCACGGCCTTCGGCGGCCATGCGCTCGGCGAGGTCGCGGGCGCCTTCCATGCCTTCTTCCTGGGTGACCAGGATCAACTGGGCGCCATAGGCGGTCATCGCCGCCTTGCGTTCGGCGCTGCCGTTGTCGGGCATGATCAGGATCATCTTGTAGCCCTTGATCGCGGCGGCCATGGCCAGGGCGATCCCGGTGTTGCCGGAGGTGGCCTCGATCAGCGTGTCACCGGGCTTGATCTGCCCACGCAACTCGGCGCGGGTGATCATCGACAGCGCCGGACGGTCTTTGACCGAGCCGGCCGGGTTGTTCCCTTCGAGCTTGAGCAACAGTGTATTGCTGGTTTCACCCGCCATGCGTTGCAAGCGGACCAGGGGCGTGTTGCCGACGCAATCGGCGATTGTTGGGTACTGCAAGGTCATGGCGTATTCGCAATCCAGACTGCGGGGGCGAACATCATACCGGGAAAGGCCGGCGGGCCATATCACGCAAAGTGTGGTGCTTATGGCTTATAGGAATAAGCAAGGAATGGGGCTGCACGGACGCCATCGAGGCAGGCCCCTCTCACGGTTCCTGAAAATACGGCCTCCGATGGGCACGCCTCGATTCCTCGCCTAGCCGACATCCCCGCGGCCGTGGTTTTTCTTGAAGACCTCCTCGCCCATCGCCGCGATCTGCCCGTCGATCAACGCCTCAAAGGGTTTGAGCAACGCTTCGAACGCTACCGGCGCCTCCAGCACCTGCAGTGCCTGCACAATCGCCTCCACCGTCGACAACGCCCCTGGCCCAGGCGCCTTGCGCAGCCGGTAACGCGAGACACCGCCCTCGGCCAATGTCACCCTCGGCAACGCCGCCAACAACGGGTTGAGGTGCAGCATCTTGCGCGCCTTGCGCCACGTGCCGTCCGGGACCACCAGCAACAGCGGCTGCTCCCCTGGCGCGTAGGTGTGCAGTGGCTCGGCGGTGTCCGCCGGAAACAACAAGCGCGCCTGGTAACCGGGTGGGTTCAGTAAGGTCGGCAGATCCTCAAACACCTCCCCCACCACCAACTGTGCGTTGTTCAACCCCAGCGCCGCCAAACGTGCGGTATTCAGTGCATGGTTGACCTCACTCGGGTGCTGCAGCAGCAACACGCGCGTACGACTGTCGAGGCTGGGGATCAACGGGCACAGGCAATGGGTGACGGGCCTGAGACAACGGGGGCATTGGGGTCTGGGCATGGTTTTTCAGGCCTGGTTGAGCTGGGCTTTGAGCAAGTCGCGGAAAGTCTGGATCAAAGGCTCGCGGCTGCGGCCACGGCGCATGATCATGGAGAACGGTGCCTGATAGCCGAAGGTCGCCGGCAGCAACACGCGCAGGTCTCCCTTGTCGGCCCACGCCTGGGCATAGTGCTCGGGCAGGTAGCCGATATAGGCGCCGGACAGCACCAGAATCAGTTGCGCCTCCATACTTTCCACTGTCGCGGCGCTGTGCTTGAAGCCGTGGCGGGCCAGTTCCGCCTGGCTCCAATAGCCGCGGCCGACCATGCGTTGCTGCGTGATCACCTGCTCGGGGATGCGCCGCTCGTTGAACAGCGGGTGCCGGGTGCTGCAGTACAACCAGTGCTGCTCGCGGTACAGCGGCATGTAGATCAACCCGCTCATGCGGTTGGAGAAGGCACCGATGGCCAGGTCCAGGCGATTGTCCTGCACCCCCAATTGCAATTCGTAAGGGCTCATCACCGACAGATGCAAATGCACCGCCGGGTGTTCCAGGCTGTAGGCGCCGATCACTTCGGCAAACGGTAACGCCTTGTCGCTGACGGTCGAATCCAGCACGCCCAGCTTGAGGGTGCCGCGCAACTCGCCTTTCAACGCGGCGGCGTATTGCTCGAAGCCTTCGAGTTCACCGAGCAGGCGCAGGGTTTCCTGATGGAACAACTCACCCTTGCTGGTCAGGCTGAACCCGCCCCGCCCTCGGTGACACAGCACCAGGCCCAACGCCGATTCCAGTTGGCTCATGTAGGTGCTGATGGCCGACGTCGACAGGTTGAGTTCGTGCTGCGCATTGGCGAACCCCTGATGGCGCACCACGCTGACAAAGATGCGCAGGAGTTTCAAGTCGGGCAAGGCGTTGGCCATGGTCGGCTCCGCGTGTGGATGGGCGCAGTCTACCTGCCTGCATTAGTTTAGAAAAACCTGAACTAAGTATTTGCCCCTGCCGATTCTTCCCGCCCCAGGCTTTTCGCAGAATCGGCCTCTAATAAACAAAACAACGATGAGGCATTCCCGTGGACAAGATTTTCCACCAACCACTGGGCGGCAACGAAATGCCGCGCTTCGCCGGCATCGCCACCATGATGCGCCTGCCCCACCTGCAAACAGCCAAGGGCCTGGACGCCGCCTTTATCGGCGTGCCCCTGGATATCGGCACTTCGCTGCGCGCCGGCACTCGCTTCGGGCCGCGTGAAATCCGCGCCGAATCCGTGATGATCCGCCCCTACAACATGGCCACCGGTGCCGCGCCGTTCGACTCGCTGTCGGTGGCCGATATCGGCGACGTGGCGATCAACACCTTCAACCTGCTCGACGCCGTGCGCATCATCGAGGAAGCCTACGACGAGATCCTTGAACACGACGTGATCCCACTGACCCTGGGCGGTGACCACACCATCACCCTGCCGATCCTGCGCGCGATCCACAAAAAGCACGGCAAGGTCGGCCTGGTGCACATCGATGCCCATGCTGACGTCAACGACCATATGTTCGGCGAAAAAATCGCCCACGGCACGACGTTCCGCCGCGCCGTGGAAGAAGGCCTGCTCGATTGCGACCGCGTGGTGCAGATCGGCCTACGCGCCCAGGGATACACCGCCGAAGACTTTAACTGGAGCCGCAAACAGGGCTTTCGCGTAGTCCAGGCCGAAGAATGCTGGCACCACTCCCTTACGCCATTGATGGCCGAAGTGCGTGAAAAAGTCGGCGGCGGCCCGGTGTACCTGAGCTTTGATATCGACGGCATCGACCCGGCCTGGGCACCCGGTACCGGCACCCCGGAAATCGGCGGGCTGACTACCATCCAGGCAATCGAGATCATCCGCGGCTGCCAAGGCCTCGATCTGATCGGTTGCGACCTCGTGGAAGTTTCGCCGCCATACGACACCACCGGCAACACCTCGCTGCTGGGCGCCAACCTGCTGTACGAGATGCTCTGCGTACTGCCTGGCGTGGCGCATCGCTGATGAGCACACAAGACGTGCTGAAGGCCGCCGCCGACCTGGTGTCGGCGTTTGCCCGCAATGACCGCGCCGCCTATTTCGACGCGTTCACGGCCGATGCCACCTTTGTGTTCTACACCCTCCCCGAGCCGCTGCTCAGCCGCGACGCGTACCAGGCGTTGTGGGACAGCTGGCGCCGGGAGGCGGGATTTGAGGTGCTGTCCTGCACCTCAAGCAACGCCAGCGTCAGCCTGCAAGGTGACGTGGCGATATTTATTCATGACGTGGCCACTGAGCTGCGCATGAAGGGGGAGCAATTCAATAGCCAGGAACGCGAAACCATTGTCTTCAAACGGCAAGGGCTGCGCGCAGAACAAAAAGAAGGCCTGTGGCTGGCCTGTCACGAACATTTATCCGCTATGCCGGAAGGGCTGCCGCCCCATTAGCCAATGTGATCGGAGCTGATCATGAATAATAAAAACAACGATAAAAGTATTCGAAAAATAGAAACCAACGGGGTCGAACAGATCCCGGACCACGAACGCACCGCCAGCCCCAAGGATCTGTTCCGCCTGATCTTTGGCGGGGCCAATACTTTTGCCACCGCCGTGCTGGGCTCATTTCCCGTGCTGTTCGGCCTGTCGTTCCAGGCCGGCGTCTGGGCGATTGTGATGGGCGTGCTGGTCGGAGCACTGATCCTGGCACCCATGGGCCTGTTCGGGCCGATCAATGGCACCAACAACGCCGTATCGTCCGGCGCGCACTTTGGCGTACACGGGCGGATAGTCGGCTCGTTTCTGTCGTTGCTGACGGCGATTGCTTTCTTCTCACTGTCGGTGTGGAGTTCAGGTGATGCGCTGGTGGGTGGTGCGAAGCGTCTGATTGGCTTGCCAGAAACAGACCTGTCCCTGGGCCTGGCCTATGGTCTGTTTGCCCTGCTCGTGTTGACGGTGTGCATCTACGGCTTTCGCTTCATGCTGTGGGTCAACCGCATTGCGGTGTGGGCAGCGAGCCTGTTGTTCCTGCTGGGGATCTTCGCCTTTGCACCGGCCTTCGACAGCCAATTTGCCGGCACCGTAGCGCTGGGTCAGCCCGGCTTCTGGGCCGCATTTATCGGCGCCGCGCTGGTGGCCATGAGCAATCCGATTTCTTTCGGGGCGTTCCTGGGCGACTGGTCGCGCTATATCCCGCGTGAAACACCGAAAGGTCGAATCATGCTGGCGGTAATCCTGGCGCAAATCGCTACCTTGATCCCATTCCTGTTCGGCCTGGCCACCGCGACCATCGTGGCGATCAAGGCACCGGACTACATCGCGACCAACAACTATGTCGGCGGCCTGCTGGCGGTGGCACCCAACTGGTTCTTCCTGCCCGTGTGCCTGATCGCGGTGATCGGCGGCATGTCCACCGGCACCACCTCGCTGTATGGCACCGGGCTGGACATGTCCAGCGTGTTCCCACGCCTGCTGTCACGGGTCAAGGCCACGTTGCTGATAGGGGTGTTGTCGATTGCCTTCATCTTTATCGGACGTTTCGCCGCCAACCTGGTGCAAAGCGTATCGACCTTCGCCGTGCTGATCATCACCTGCACCACGCCGTGGATGGTGATGATGATTATCGGCCTGATCGTGCGCCGGGGCTTTTACTGCCCGGACGATCTGCAGGTGTTCACCCGCGGTGAGACCGGCGGCCGCTACTGGTTCAACCATGGCTGGAACTGGCGCGGGCTTGGGGCCTGGATACCGAGCGCGCTGGTCGGCCTGTGCTTCGTCAACCTGCCGGGGCAGTTTGTCGGGCCGCTGGGCAACCTGGCCGATGGCATCGATATCAGCCTGCCGGTGACGTTGGGGCTGGCGTCGGTGGTGTACCTGAGCTTGCTGCGACTGTTTCCTGAACCGGCCTCTGTTTATGGGCCGGCCGTTACGGCAGAGGGGCTTGCTCCCGCCGGGTCGCGAAACGGCCCCCAAAAAGCCGGCTCCAGCTTCGCCGTCGAACGGGAGCAAGCGCCCTCGCCACAACAAGCGCCCTCAGCACAATAAAAAATAATCGGAGAACCGCCGTCATGGCTTTGGATTTATTCGTCGTACTCATCTACGCCGCCGGCATGCTCGTGCTCGGCTATTACGGCATGCGCCGCGCCAAGACCCATGAAGACTACTTGGTGGCCGGGCGTAACCTTGGCCCGTCGCTTTATATGGGCACCATGGCTGCCACGGTACTGGGCGGTGCATCCACCGTCGGCACCGTGCGCCTGGGTTATGTACACGGCATTTCCGGCTTCTGGCTGTGCGCTGCATTGGGTGCCGGGATCATCGCGCTGAACCTGTTCCTGGCCAAGCCGCTGCTGAAGCTGAAGATCTTCACCGTCACCCAGGTGCTGGAAAAACGCTACAACCCTATGGCCCGCCAAGCGAGCGCGGTGATCATGCTGGCCTACGCACTGATGATCGGCGTGACCTCGATCCTGGCGATTGGCACCGTTCTGCAAGTGCTGTTCGGCCTGCCCTTCTGGGTCTCGGTGCTACTGGGCGGTGGCGTGGTGGTGGTGTACTCGACCATCGGCGGCATGTGGTCGCTGACCCTCACCGATATCGTGCAGTTCGTGATCAAGACCGTCGGCCTGATGTTTATCCTGTTGCCGATCTGCTTGTACCGCGTCGGCGGTTGGGACGAGTTGGTAGCGAAGCTGCCGGCATCGAATTTCAGCTTCACCGAAATCGGCTGGGACACGATCATCACCTACTTCATGATCTACTTTTTCGGCATCCTGATTGGCCAGGACATCTGGCAGCGGGTGTTCACCGCCCGTGATGAAAAGGTCGCCAAGTACGCAGGCACTTTCGCCGGTTTCTACTGCATCCTGTACGGCCTGGCCTGTGCCTTGATCGGTATGGCGGCCCATGTGCTGATCCCGAACCTGGATAACGTCAACAATGCCTTCGCCGCGATCGTAAAAGCCTCGCTGCCGGACGGCATTCGTGGCCTGGTGATTGCTGCAGCCCTTGCCGCGATGATGTCCACCGCCAGCGCCGGTTTGCTTGCAGCCTCCACCGTATTGACCGAAGACCTGCTCCCACGCCTGCGGGGCGGCAAAACATCGAGCCTGGCGATCAACCGCCTGTTCACAATGCTGACCGGCATCGCCGTACTGGGGATCGCGCTGGTGGTAAACGACGTGATCAGCGCGTTGACCCTGGCCTACAACCTGTTGGTGGGTGGGATGCTGATCCCGCTGATCGGCGCGATCTTCTGGAAGCGGGCAACCACCTCTGGCGCGATCACCTCCATGACCCTGGGCTTTGTGACAGCGCTGGTATTCATGATCAAGGATGGGTTGGATGCAAATACGCCGATCTACTACAGCCTGGCGGTTGGGCTGGTGAGTTTTGTGCTGGTGAGTGTGTTGTCGCGCCGGCCAGCGGGAGTGGCGGCCAGCGCGGTTTGAGGCACGAAGGGTTTTAGAGCGGTTTCTTCAGCGGGCGCGACGTCGGATGTCGGGCCCGTTTTTTTATCCAACCGCCAAGGTTTGGTTTGCCTGGATGATTTCCTGGACCAGAGAGGCCCATAACAATCCTTGTGTTGTCCCTCCGGCATAGGTTCCCCCAGCCGCAATTCGATGATAGGCAGACCAATAGACTATCGAGAGCCCATCTGAGGTACCGGGCCGGGCACATTCAATAACTTGCAAGTCACCACTTTCGATTGCTTGGCGGTAGGACCGTGGAAAGTGCCGAGAGACAGCAGCCAGGCACGCCGCCAATATCTGCTCCTTATATTGCAGCGTCGAACCGGGCGGAACCTGCCCGCCGGAAATAAGAATGCAATCACCGTCCAAGCGGCAATTCATGACCCCGATTGGCAAATCGTACTGCAACTTGAGCCCGCGCATGCCTGCACCTTCAGGACCAACAGCACGCAACTTGAAAAACCAGCCAATGATCGAAATTATGCCTGGCTCTTCTACCCCCATGGCAGTGACAACGAAGTGTTCTCTGCTTAACTCAGCAACTTGAGCAGCATCCAAGTGCTGGGGCAGGAATTTAACCCCGGATTTCAGCAAAAGCGCCTCTATCTCATCCTTTAAATGGATAAACTCCAGATCGTAGCCCGCTACCTCAATAGCCCGGCCAATCCCAGGAACGCCATACCACTCCAGAAACTGCCGCTGACTGATCTCTAATAGCTCAGATCCCGGCTTGCCGCTCGGCCATGGTCGCTTTTCCACATCGCATTGCTCCCGGATAGCGGCCTCTACGGCACCGCTATCGTGCATGCCGCCATCGTCCATATAGGCGCGCACGATCCGCGGCCGAGCGAATTGAGCCAGCGTCGGATTGTCAGCCAGGAGCTTTTCAAACAGCTCGATACCGGCACGATTGCACTCAACGGCCAAATACTGATTGGCGGGAAGTAGATAGGTATTATGCAGCGGCTTTGCAGCCGTCTCAGTTGCCGACATGTGGCGCATGTTGACAGGCTTATGACTGGCGCCATCGCTCTTCTGATTTCCTCCATATACCGTGACCTGAAAATTCGCCAGGCGAAGCATCACGGCTTGGAGTAGCCCATTGATGCCTCTGCCTATGATCGACGCGCGAGGCGCGCCCGCATCCGTGTACTGAGAAGGGATCATCAATGATTGTGCAAGTTTGCGCCTGACAAGGCCGTGCAAGGCAATCAAGCTGATCTGAACTGAAACGGCATAGTCAAGGTCGCACTGGCAGGCTTCGGCAGTTGCCGCCTGAGTCGTCAGCATCGCAGGTCGACACCACGTGGAGACGCTACAGCCGAGCGTTTGTGTCCGTAGCCGAAACGCGTCCAACGTTGCAGGCCCATAGTCCAATATAAGCTGGATTTCTTCCGCCGCTGACAAGGAGAGTAAAGCGTCATCGCTAAAAACATCCGGCTTGGCGACACAGACCAGGCGAGCTTGCCTGTGCATGGCCTGAACAAGGGTCTGATCAATGCGATGACGGGATTCAACGTTCAGGGATAAGCATATGGCGACGGCAGATGCTCCTTCCAACGCCTCGAACCAGTTCACGACAAATGACACTCGCCTATCGGGAAAGGCCTTCCCCACGTCGTGCGGTGCTCGACCGTGTTGGACTAACACCGTGATCCGAACATCGGGATGGCGTTCAAGCAGCATATTGACAAGTTCTTTCCCAACATTGCCGTACCCCAGTACACGGATATCGTGAGGTATGGAGCCATCGGCGAGTGTCAACCAACGAGCGATATACGAGGCTACGTGCGGCGCGTTCACGCCAGGCGTATTGATCACTCTAATACCGTTGGACTCACACAGGTCCAGCCGAATCTTATCCAGACTCGTGCCTCTGCGAATTAGATGGAGGTCGCCAAATGGGTGCGATGCACGCCATTGGTAAATGACCTCTGCATCAATGATTTGGTCCGCCACAATGATAGTTGATGGCCGCAAGAGCCCGATCTGCAGGAGGAGGGCTTGCTTGGTTATTGTCGGGGGAAGAAACACCAGGTTGCTGGGGGCACCTGCCTTCCAGCCTCTCGACACAGGTGCAATATGCAAAACATCAGCGGTTGTGGCGATGAGCGACGCGACGACGGGCGGAACTGAAGTGAGCAACATAGCTTTGCCTCCAACAACTCAGAATTACCGAGACCTCACGCAGAGGAACTCAATAAAGTTGTGGCGCTACGAAGATGCGCTTGAGTTTCAAGCTATGTGCATTACTGGATTTAGATAAGCCAGCCGATTCCGACTGATAGGTAGTCTAATTCTGACAATTGAGCGCCAAAGCCTGACTGACAGACCCGCAGCGCTGATTCACTCCTCGCTCCTGCTTGCTGGCGGAGGAAAGGGTATGGAAAACGGATAAGCAGAAGGGTCCGACATTGAGGCGTGCCTCATCAGACAATCAAGCGCTGCGCATAGAACGAAACAAATAGCGGCTGCACTCGGATTACAGGGAACCCGTGACGCCCTGAAGAACGACCTACTGCGAGCGCTCGCGCGACTGGATCGCGTGAGCGCCTCAGGACTTACCTGCGACGTGGACGACGTTGCTCATCATCCGTACGAATAGGCACCGGTTGCAGCGGAGGCTCGATCAAGCCCAGTGCAACGCCGAGGTCATGGAGCCAGTTTTGAATTTTCTCTTTCATGGTGGTGCCCCCTTTGAGGGTAATGCAGGTCGACGGTAATTCTGTCGCCGCTTCCTACAGATAGTAGCCTTAAGTCTTACGCATTGCTTGTACGAAAACACAACGAACTATTACTGAATTCATCTAAATCCTGACGGATCGCTCAAGCAATTGCGCGTGTGTCGTGCAAGACCTCGGCTTTGCCTGCCTGCTGCAAGTCAATCCATGCGTTGAGGTTAGCGCCGAGCATACCCTTTCGCCACATGAGCCAGGTGGTCGCAGTGGCAAAAGGCCCGGTCAGGGGATGAACGGACACGCTGTCCTTGCCCGGCAGGCTGTCGAGCATGGACTCAGACATCAACGCCACGCCGGAACCGGCAATTACGCAGGCGAGCATGCCTTGGTAGGACTCAATCTCGATTGCCCGCCCCATGGCCACGCGGTCGTGGGAAAACCAGGTTTCAAGGCGCGCGCGGTAAGCGCAACTGCGGCGGAACGTGAACACCGACCGGCCCGCCACATCCTGGGGGCCGCGCACGGGTGGATGATCGGCTTCGCAAATCAACACCAGCCGCTCTTCGCACAAGGGCACACCGTCCAGGGTGGCGATGGTAATCGGGCCGTCCACCAGCGCTGCGTCCAGGCGACCGGTGATCAGGCCTTCCAGGAGTTCGCCGCTGGGCGCCGATTGCACCTGCAGGTTCACCATCGGGTAAGCCTTGTGATAGCGCGCCAACAACTTCGGCAAATGAATCGCCGCGGTGCTGTACATACTGCCGAGTACAAAATCGCCGGCCGGTTGCCCACCTTGCACAGCACCGTGGGCTTCATCGTGCAGCGCCAGCAGACGGGTGCTGTAGTCCAACAACACTTTGCCAGCAGGAGAAAGCTGCAGACGCTGGCGTTCGCGCACAAACAACTCAACCCCGAGCTGTTCTTCCATCTACTTGAGCCGTGTCGACAGGTTCGACGGCACACGGTGCAAGCGCTCGGCCGCACGGGTGATGGAGCCCTCCTCCGCCACAGCCTGGAAGATGCGCAATTGACTGAACTCCATACCTTTCTCCAAAACTGAACAAGTTGCTCAGTATTATTCATTTTTAATGAAAATAAACTCGCTTTAGCCTGAAGGTCAACCACTGCCTTGCAGGAAACCTGAACATGTCCCCCCTGATCCGCTTAGTTGCCAGCTTTATCGCGTTGATGATGGCCATGGGCATTGGCCGCTTCGCCCTTACCCCGCAGATGCCCCACCTGCTCAGTGAAGGGCAGATCGACCTGACCGGTGCGGGCCTGATCGCGGCTGCCAATTACCTGGGTTACTTCGTCGGTGCAGTGGATTCGATCTTCGCCCGTAGCCACCACCATGTGCGGGGGCGGATGTACGGCGGGCTGTGGCTTTGCGTGCTGCTGACCCTGGGATCGTATTGGGCCCAGGGTTTCTGGCCACATCTTTTGCTGCGCTTTGGCACCGGCGTTGCCAGCGCCTGGGCGCTGGTGATGATCACCAGCTTGAGCCAGCCACTGGCGATTGCCGCCGGGCGGGCACGCCTGGGTGCCTTGGTATTTGCCGGGCCGGGTTTGGGCATTCTGCTGACCGGGTTACTGGCCCTGGGCTCGAACTGGCTGGGACAAAGCTCCGCAACGCTGTGGCTGGTGTACGGCGTGGTGGCGCTGGTGATGCTGCTGGCGATCCTGCCGTTCCTGCCACAACCGACCGCTCCGGTTGCCCAGGTCCATCACGCGGGCAGCAACGGCAGCATCGCGCATCTGTGCTGGATTTATTTCCTGTATGGCCTGGGCTACATCATCCCGGCGACCTTTCTGTCGCAAATGGCCAGCGCGCAATTCAAGGGTGCCTGGCAAGCCGATCTGTTCTGGCCATGCTTCGGCCTGGCTGCCGCGCTGGGCGTGGTGATGGCAAGCCTGCGCCGCAAAGACCCGCACACCACCCGCCGCTGGCTGATGACCACTTTATGGCTACAAGCGGCCGGGGTGTTCGCTTGCCTGTTGGGCAATAGCTGGGGCCTGGCCCTGGGTGTGCTGTTGTGTGGCGCACCGTTCCTGGCCTGCATGCAGTTGGTGATGGCACGCCTGCGGGAAGTCGCCCCCCACGGCTACCAGCGCAGCACCGGGCTGTTGACCGCCAGCTTCGCCGTCGGGCAATTGAGCGGGCCACTGCTGGCGTCAGTGAGCAGCCACCTGAGCGGCGGCCTGCAACCGGCCTTGGTGATTGCCGGCGGCGGCCTGGTGTTGGCGGGCGCAATATTGGTCAACCGACAGCCAGCGGTGTCGGCGAGCGAACCTGCTCGCGGCGGGCCAGCACCAGGAAAAACAGCCCTCCCAGGAAACAGCCGGTAAACCAGGCAAAGTTGGCCATGCCCTGCAGCGCTGGCGTGAAGGTGATCGCGACACCCACCAGCGTCGCGGGCACCAGGGCCTTGACCGCCGTCCAATTCACGCCACCGTCGAAATAGTAGCGCCCGCTCGGGCTGTCATCGAACAGTGCATCCACGTCGATCTGCTGCTTTTTGACCAGGTAGAAGTCCACCAGCAGAATCCCGAACAACGGGCCAATGAACGCGGCAAGGATGTCCAGGGTGTAGTGGATCATCAGCGGGTTATTGAACAGGTTCCATGGAGTGATAAAGATCGAAGCCACGGCAGCGATCATCCCACCGGCCCGCCAGCTGATTTTGCTTGGCGCGACATTGGCGAAATCAAACGCAGGCGACACGAAGTTGGCCACGATATTGATGCCGATGGTCGCGGTGACGAAAGCAAAGGCCCCCAGCAACACAGCCATGCTGTTGTCGATGCGCGAGACGGTGGCGATCGGGTCGTGAAGCATCTCGCCAAATACCGGCAAAGTGCCCGAAACAATCACCACGGTGACCAGAGAAAATGCCAGGAAATTCACCGGCAACCCCCAGAAATTACCGCGGCGTACGTCGTGCATGCTGCGGCAATAGCGGCTGAAATCACCAAAATTCAGCGTAGGGCCGGAAAAGTACGACACCACCAGTGCCGTCGCCACGATCACCTGACCGAAGGCCTGCCAACCCGACAGGGATTTTTCTGCCAGGGTGAAACTGATATTCGCCCAGCCGGCTTTCCATACGATCCAACCGGCAAGCGCAAACATCACCGCATACACCACCGGCCCCGCCCAATCGATGAAACGGCGAATGGATTCCATGCCGGCCCAGAACACCGCCGCTTGCAACACCCACAAACTCAGGAAGCCCAACCACCCCAGGTAAGACAACCCGGCGAAATGCGGCTCGGCATAGACCGCCATCTGCGGGAAGAAACGCAGTACCACGATAATCAGCGCACTGGATGCCAGATACGTCTGAATCCCGTACCACGCAACGGCAATCAACCCACGAATCACCGCCGGAATATTCGCACCGAATACGCCAAACGCCAGTCGGCAGATCACTGGGTACGGCACGGCGGCTTGCTGGCTCGGCTTGGCGACCAGATTGGCGATCAACTGCACAATGCAGATACCGGCAAGCAGGGCGATCAACACCTGCCAACTCGCCAGGCCGAGGGCGAACAGGCTGGCGGCGAATACATAACCACCGACGCTGTGCACGTCGCTCATCCAAAAGGCGAAGATGTTGTACCAGGTCCACTTTTGCGGCAGTGGGCCCAGGTCCTGGTTGTACAGGCGCGGGCTGTAGCCTTTGGGTAATTGCTCGGTCATCGCTGGGCTCCTCGAGATACCGGCCTGCGCTGTCGTCGCAGTGTGCATACGCCAAGCGGCACGGTTTGTATACGAGGCATTCAGCAGAATGCGTGCCAATGGCACACAATCCCTCCGAACCGGCATTCCAAATGGACTACGGAGGCTTTACAAACAGGGAGGACGCTCAGCAACGGTGCATAAAAATCCTGTACACAATCAACGTTGCACCCGATGTGCACACAGATGGCCGGCGACGCAACAAACACCCGTGAGAAAGGCGCCCCACGCCATATCCATCACCGCCAAGCCGGCAGACCAGCCCTGCAGCGTGGCCCAATTGCTCAAGTCATACGTCCCGTAAGCCACCAGACCGAGCAACGCCCCCAGGCGTGCCGCGCGTTGCCAGTTGCCACTTGGCAGAACCACGAACACCACGCAACCAACGGCATACAGCAGATAGAACAACACGGCCGGCAACACGCGAGGTTGATCGAGCATCAACGAGCCGAGAAGGGATTTGTAGGTCGGGCCCATGAGGACGCCGAGCCAGAGACCGTCAAGCACCAAAAAGGCGAGCAAGGTGCCGAGGTAAGCGAAGAGTATTTTGCGGGTCATTTATGCAACCTCTGTGGGCGCCGGCAGGCGCCTACAGAAGAGCAGGCCGGGCTTAGCTTAGTTCAATGCGATCCGCGTGAATCACGATCTGCCCTTGTTTGTAGAGCGCACCGATAGCCTTCTTGAAGTTGCCTTTGCTGACGCCGAACAAGTTGCTGATCACCGCCGGGTCGCTTTTGTCGCTGACCGGCAAGGTGCCGTTGTTTTCGCGCAACTTGGCAAGGATCTTCGAGTTGAGGCTGGAGGCCGCTTCCTGGCCGACCGGCTGCAAGCTCAGGCTGATGTTGCCATCGGCACGGATCTCTTTGATAAAGCCTTTTTCCTGCTTGCCCGGGCGCAGAAACTTGAACACTTCGTTCTTATGGATCAGGCCCCAGTGCTTGTTGTTGATGATTGCCTTGAAGCCCATGTCGGTGGCTTCGGCCACCAGCAGATCGACTTCCTGGCCTACCTGGTAATTGACCGGGGTTTTGTCCAGGTAACGGTCCAGACGCGCGGTGGCGGTGATGCGCTTGGTATGTTTGTCGAGGTAGACATGCACCACGCAGTAATCACCGGCGCTCAACTGGCGCTTTTCTTCCGAATACGGCAGTAACAGATCCTTGGGTAAACCCCAGTCGAGGAATACACCAATGCTGTTGACTTCCACCACTTTCAAACTGGCAAATTCGCCCACTTGAACTTTCGGCTTTTCAGTAGTGGCGATAAGTTTGTCATCACTGTCCAGATAAATAAAAACGTTAAGCCAGTCTTCATCTTCGCTGGGAATATCTTTAGGGATATACCGGTTGGGCAAGAGGATTTCACCGTCCTGCGCACCATCCAGGTACAAACCGAAGTTAGTATGTTTAACCACTTGCAAACTGTTGTAGCGCCCGACTAAAGCCATGTCCAATACCCTCGTTACGTGGGCGGCATTCTACCCGAGTTGCGCTCACCACGCGCGTGCGCCTGAAAAATCCAGGGCTGGCGAGGGTTTGCGTCGGCAGCGCCCCGCTCGTCTGATCAATCGTGTCAAATTTTCCTGGGCATGAACCGTCGCATGCACCGTGGTTGCGAGTTAAAACAGTAAGTTAGGGGATTATTTCAAAGATAGACTTCGATTATTTACGGCGGCCTCAACTATTCTTTGGGAATATTTGCCAAGCAATTGTCAAGTATTTCCTGTACGATACCTGGCCATTTGATTTTCCAAAGGTTAGTGGCCGCCATGCGTGTAAAAGCATCCAACAGCAAAGCAAAGCCAGCTCCCGCCGTTGAAACCAGCGAATCTATCAACAGCCAGATTGCTGCGTTCCTCAAGTCCGGTGGCGAAATTCAGCAAATTGCCAAGGGCGTAAGCGGCCAGACTTTTGGCCCGTCCAAGCAAATCAGCCTGGGCAAAAAATAACACCCGCGTAACGCACCTGGTTCCTGAGCGTCTTGCCTTCAAGGCGCTAGGACTAGAGCCCGAAACACCCTCTCTTAATTCGTACCAATCGACGAACGGGGCTCACCGCCAGGCATTCGTCGGTATGCTTGCACACGTCTAGCGCGGGCATCTGCCCGACTTCCCCGTTACTGCTCCTCGCTTTTTATGAAGTGAAGCATGCTCAAACCCTGCATGTTACTGATCAGCGCCTTGGTCGCGAGCCCGCTGGCCGAAGCGCAGGTTTTCCAGCGCGAACTGGGCGACTTCGATCTGAAATTAGGCACGACACCCAGCCGCAGCATGGCTCAAGGGCTGGTAAAACCCACCTCGCCGGGCAGCGGCTCGTTCCACGGCGGCCTGGACCTGAGCCATGACAGCGGCCTGTATTTCGGCCAGTTCTCTCCCAATATGGGCTTGTCTTCGGCCAATAATCTCGAAATCGATTCCTACATGGGCTTCAAACGCCCCTTCGACCAGACCCTGGGCTACGAAGTCGGATTGATCCACTACAGCTACCCCAAACTCAGCCCACTTGATAGCCAGGAGTTCTACGGTGGCCTCAACCTGCTGGGCAACCGCTTCGGCGTCTCCTTCAGCAACGACCCGGATCGCCAGGACAGCACCTTGTTCGCCGACCTGGGTGGCACACAACCTTTTGGCGTCGGTGTGAGCATGAAGTACACCACGCACCAGCTTGGCAGCCCGGCCTCGGTGGACGGCGGCTCCATCAGCAGTTTCAGCGATTGGTCGGTGCAATTCTCGCGCGAATGGAAAGGCATCGATCTGGACCTGATCTACAGCAACTCCAGCCTCAGCGGCACCGACTGCTCGGCCTACTCAGGACACAATTCGCAATGCGACGGCCTGTTGACCTTGAAGGCGGCGCGGTCGTTTTATTGATGGGCTGAACTGTCGCACCCGGCATGGGTTCACATGCATGAACCCCTCTGCGCAAGGATCTGCCCATGCTGCATCGGCTCAAACTTCTGGTGATACTGCTGAGCCTGAGCCTGATACTGGCCGGCTGCAATCGCGTGGGCCTGGCCTACCGTAATCTCGACGTGATCATCCCGTGGACCCTCAGCGACTATCTGGATATGAATGCCGGGCAGAAGAGCTGGTTCAACGACACACTCAAGCAGCACCTGGCCTGGCACTGCACCACGCAATTGCCCGGTTACCTGGATTGGCTCGACCGCCTGCAACAAATGGTCGACGACAACCAGGTCACCGATGCCGCCTTGCAGACGCGCACCGCCGAAGCCAAGCAAGCCATTGCACAAGTCGCCCGCGAAATCACCCCGTCGGCCATTGAATTGCTGCAAGGGTTGGACGACCAACAGGTCAAGGAAATGAACGATGCGCTGGGCAAGGACCTGCGCAAGCGCCAGGAGGAATACCTCAAGCCATCGCTGGCCAAGCAGATTCAGGAACGCGCCGAGCGCATGAATAAACGCCTGGATGCATGGATGGGACCGTTGAGCGACAGCCAGAAAAACCGGGTCACGGCCTGGTCGATCAGCCTGGGTGAGCAAAACCAGGCATGGATAGGCAACCGTGCCCGTTGGCAGGCGCAATTTATCGACGCCGTGAAGCAGCGCCACAGCGCCGATTTCCCGCAGAAAATTCAGCAATTGCTGGTGGATCGAGAGAGCCTGTGGACGCCGGAGTACCGCGCTGCCTACGCCCAGACGGAAGCCGAGGCGCGCAGCCTGATCATCGATCTGATGGCGCAAAGCACGGTGCAACAGCGCCTGAAACTGACGCAGAAAATCGACGGTGTACGCAGCGACTTCAAGGCACTCAAGTGCCTCAAGGCCACTGCGAACTAGGGATGGAAGAGCCTTTCCCTATATTGCGCCACCGGCAATCGCGGCTTCGGCAGCCACGCGATCAAAGGTCGCCTCATCCAGCGCATCTTCCTGCTGGTCCATGACGTGACGCGGATGGTCATTGCCCGGAATGGAGCTGTCGATCAGCGAAAGCAAGCTCGCACCTCGTGGGGTCAAAATGAAATTCTCGCCATTTCCACCCTCTTCCTCGGGGCGCGACTCAATAAAGCCACGCTTGAACAGCAGCGCTTCATAATCTGCCGCAGTCTTTTTCAACGCATCCAGATTGCCGGTTGGCTCACCCGCCGTGGCCTTCTCGGCCGCTTCTTGTTCAGCGTATTTGCGCGGGGCAAAGCTGCCTTCGCCGTTCTGCACTTCATGCAGCAGACGTTCGATCAGATCCCAATTGTAAGTCGTCATCCTGATTCCTCCTGCAGGCTGGTGGAAAGTAGCCCGTCAAGGTTGGGACAGGCTGCGTCACTGGCCGTTCAGCCGGATAGACAGACGTCATTTCTCTGAACTTTCCAGACGTTCGCCGCCTCAACAGCACATACCCGCCAAGGAGGTCCGCCCATGAAAACCCTGATGAACCTGGCCATTGCGGCCACGTTGTTGAGCGCCCTGCCCGCCTGGGCCTGCACGCCCGACGAAGCCACGGCCAAGCGCGAGCAACTGGCCCAGGAAGTGACCAAACTGACTGAGCAGAACCCGACCAAGGCCAAGAAAATGAACGAAGAACTGCAGAAGATGGACTTGGACACCGAAAGCGCAGAGTTCCCCGACAAATGCCAGCTGATCGACGCGCGCCTCAAGGAACTCAAGGAAGCAGCGGCCAAAACCAAAAACTGATGCCGTAAAAAAACCGGACAATCGTCCGGTTTTTCATACCACTCAAGCCTTATTCGGCAGCCGGGGCTTCCGGCTTACGACGCTTGAGCGGCGCCATGCCGTCCTTGCTGACGAGCGATGGGGTATCGGTCTTCGGTCGGTTGGTGATCCTGCGCTTGGTCGGCGACTTGGCGCCGGTTTTCTTCTTGTCGCCCTTGGCATCGGTTTTTTTCTTCTTCACGCCAACAGCCTTGCCCGACGCCTTGACCTTCTTCGGACCGGTGTAGGTGCCTTTGACTTCCTTGATGGTGCGGCGCTCGAACGACTGCTTCAGGTAGCGTTCAATGCTCGACATCAGGTTCCAGTCGCCGTGGCAGATCAGCGAGATCGCCAGGCCATCGTTACCGGCACGTCCGGTGCGGCCGATACGGTGCACGTATTCGTCACCGCTGCGGGGCATGTCGAAGTTGATCACCAGGTCCAGGCCGTCCACGTCGAGGCCGCGGGCGGCAACGTCGGTGGCTACCAGGATCTTCACGCCGCCGGCCTTGAGGCGGTCGATGGCCAGCTTGCGGTCCTTCTGGTCTTTCTCGCCGTGCAGCACGAACGCCTTGTATTCCTGGGCCACCAGGCGGCCATAGATACGGTCGGCGGCAGCACGGGTGTTGGTGAACACGATGGCCTTCTGATAGGTCTCGTTGGCCAACAGCCAGTTGAGGATCTGTTCCTTGTGCACATTGTGGTCGGCGGTGACGATCTGCTGACGCGTGGTCGCGTTCAGGTCGCTGACGTTGTTGACCTGCAGGTGCTCAGGGTTGTTCAGCACCTTGGCGACCATGTCGCGCAGGGTCGAGCCACCGGTGGTGGCGGAGAACAGCATGGTCTGCTGGCGATTGACGCATTCGCCCACCAGGCGCTGTACGTCATCGGCAAAGCCCATGTCGAGCATACGGTCGGCTTCGTCGAGCACCAGCACTTCGACTTCCTTGAGATCGAGGTTGCCGGCGTTGAGTTGCTCGATCATGCGGCCTGGGGTGCCTATCAGAATGTCCGGCACCTTGCGCAACATGGCGGCCTGGACCTTGAAATCTTCGCCGCCGGTAATAATGCCGGCCTTGATGAAGGTGAATTGCGAGAAGCGCTCCACTTCTTTCAAGGTCTGCTGGGCCAACTCACGCGTCGGCAGCAGGATCAGGGTCTTGATACTGACGCGAACTTTGGCCGGGCCGATCAGGCGATTCAGAACCGGCAGGACGAAAGCGGCGGTCTTGCCACTACCGGTTTGAGCTGTCACCCGCAGGTCACGCCCTTCGAGCGCGAGCGGGATGGCCGCTGCTTGCACAGGCGTAGGCTCGACAAATTTAAGCTCGGCCACGGCTTTGAGCAGGCGTTCGTGCAGGGCGAATTGGGAAAACACGGGTGCTACCTCGAAGAAATACAAAATATCAGCTGCATAGGGTAACGGTTTCGGGCGTCCAAACCGAGTGTCTTTACGCGAATGGGGCTAATCAGCGGCTTTTTTGTTAGAGCTTTTGTCCGTAAAGCCAACTTTGTCGTACTTAAATGCTCTAATCGGCCCCGTCTTGCATATAGAGGAATCGGTTTCACCCATGGATATCAAACAGCTCTGGCTCAACGTCCAAGACCTCTGGGGCACCCTCGACGAACATCCGATGCTGCATGCCGGCCTCGGCCTGCTGGTGCTGCTGGTGGCGGCCTTGCTGGTCGGGCGGGTGGCGCGCTATCTCATCCTGCATGCGGTCAAACTGCTCGGCCGACAGCCGGCACTGCATTGGCTCAACGACTTTCGCCATAACAAAGTCTTCCACCGCCTGGCACAAATGACGCCGTCACTGGTGGTCCAGTTCGGCCTGTATTTGGTGCCGGACCTGAGCAAGACCGCCACCCTGTTTATCGGCAACGTGGCGCTGGCGTTCACCATCCTGTTCATGACGCTGGCCGTGAGCGCCCTGCTCAACGCCCTGCTGGACATCTACGCCCGCACCGAACATGCGCGCACCCGCTCGATCAAGGGTTATGTACAACTGGCGAAGATGGTGCTGTTCGTGTTTTCCGCGATCATCATCGTCGCCACGCTGATCGACCGTTCGCCGCTGTTGCTGCTGTCAGGCCTTGGCGCCATGTCGGCGGTGATTCTGTTGGTGTACAAGGACACCCTGCTGTCGTTCGTCGCCAGCGTACAGCTCACCAGCAACGACATGCTGCGGGTCGGCGACTGGATCGAAATGCCTCAGGTGGGCGCTGACGGTGATGTGGTGGATATCACCCTGCACACGGTCAAGGTACAGAACTTCGACAAGACCATCGTCTCCATCCCCACCTGGCGCTTGATGTCCGAGTCGTTCAAGAACTGGCGCGGCATGCAGGCCTCCGGTGGGCGCCGCATCAAGCGCAGCCTGTACATCGACGCCAGCGGCGTGCGCTTCCTGCGTGACGATGAAGAAGTACGCATGACCCAGGTGCATCTGCTCACCGACTACATCAGCCGCAAGCAGGCCGAACTCAAAGCCTGGAACGAAGCCCAGGGGCATAGCGCGCAACTGTCGGCCAACCGCCGCCGCATGACCAACCTCGGCACCTTCCGTGCCTACGCCCTGGCGTATCTGAAAAGCCACCCGGACATCCAGCCGAACATGACCTGCATGGTGCGCCAGATGCAAACCACCGCCCAGGGCGTGCCGCTGGAGATCTATTGCTTCACCCGCACCACGGCGTGGGCGGATTACGAGCGCATTCAGGGCGATATCTTCGATTACTTGCTGGCGGTATTGCCGGAGTTCGGCCTGAGCCTGTATCAGCAGCCGAGCGGTAATGACCTGCGCGCCGGGGTTTTACCTGCCGTGCTCGGCGCCAGCCATCTGCCGGCCGCGGAAAAAGCCGCGGTCTAGAGCGATTGAGCACACCCATCCAATCGCTGTGCTGAACATTTCGCGACGCTGTGCCTCATTGAAAATCCTTTGAGGCAACGCCGATGCGCGCTCCAACCCTGCTCTCGCTTTGGCTGGTCAGCACCTGTAATAGCGTGCTGGCGGCCGGTTTTCTCGACGACTCAAGCCTCGATGTGCTTAGCCGTAACTTCTACCTCGACAACAGACAACGCACCTCTGCAAGCAAGCCGCACAAGGAGGAATGGGCGCAAGGCTTTATCGCCAACTTCGCCTCGGATTTTACCCCAGGCACGATCGGCCTTGGTGTTGATGCCCATGCCTTTGTCGGTTTGAAACTCGACGGTGGCAAAGGTCATTCCGGCACCGGCCTGCTGCCGGTGGACAGCGACGGCCGCAGTGAACGAAACGACTCAAGCGCTGGCGGTGCCCTCAAGCTGCGCACCTCGAAAACGACCCTGTCGGTGGGTGAGATGACCGTCGAGACCCCGGTATTCGACACCTCCGACAAACGCCTGCAACCCGAATACGCCACCGGACTGCTGCTGGACAGCCACGAAATCGACGACCTGCACTGGCAAGCGGGCCACTTCACTGCGTTCAAGAATCAGGATGCGTCGACCAGCCACGGTGATTTCAATGGCTACGGCGCCAGCACCCGCAGCGGCGCCATCGACTTTCTCGGCGGGCAATTCTTCGAAGGCAAGCCGCTGGGTGGCGCGCTGTACGCGTCGCAATTGAGCGACACGTGGCGCCAGTACTACGCCAACCTGCATGGGGGCCCCGCTGACTGGTTGCTGGACGGCAATATCTACCGCACCGAGGACCAAGGCCGCGCCGTCGCGGGCGCCATCGCCAACACCGCCTACAGCCTCGCCGGCAAATACAGCTTTGCTGCGCAATCGGTGACTCTGGCGTATCAGAAGATCAACGGCAACACCCCCTTCGACTTTGTCGGCGGTGACTCCATCTACCTGGCCAACTCCATCAAATACGCCGACTTCAACGGCCCCGGCGAAAGGTCCTGGCAAGTGCGCTATGACCTGAATCTCGCCACCTTCGGCGTCCCCGGCTTGAAGTTCATGACCCGCTACGTCACCGGTCGAGGTATCGACGGCACCCATGCGCCCCAAGGCGGCGCCTACAACCCATTCGACGCCGGCAGCGGTGAATACCAACCCCAGCAAGGGCGTGGCGGCAAACACTGGGAGCGCGATATCGACCTGCATTACGTGGTGCAATCCGGCCCGGCCAAAGACTTGTCGGTGCAGCTGTCCCATGTCAGCCATCGCGCCAACGCCGCCCAGGCGGGGGATGATATCGACCGGGTATACGTCGTGATCGAATACCCGCTGAAACTGCGCTAACCCTGGAGGAAGTGACGAATACCAATCGCCACACCCGCGGTCTGATAACGCCGCGCCGTCGCTTCGATCTTCAACTCGGCGCGTGTCACGCGCTGGTGATGGCGCAAGTGGCCGACCCAGGATTCGTCGTAGAACACCTCACACCAGCGGCGCGGGTTTTCAGTGTCTTGCACCAGCCCCCAGGAAAACGAGCCATTGCGTTGGCGCATGCGGCGAACAGCATGCATGGCCTGGGTAAAGTCCTGGGAGTGCTGCGGGTCGATGTCGTACTCCAGCATGACCATCACCGGGCCGCGGTCAACGTCCTGCCCTTGTGCCAGCAACGGCTGCGGCCAATGCAAGGACGGTGCGAGGTCTTCGGCCTTGCGTTGCGGCAAGGCCACACGCCAGGTCAGCCATACACCCGCTACCAGCATCGAACCGGCAACGCTCAAGGCCAGGCTCATGGAGCTGTGGCTGGCCACCCACCCCCAAAGCAAGCCGCCAACGGCCATGGAGCCGAAGAACATCAAGATATACACCGCCAGCGCACGGGCCCGCACCCAAGCCGGTACCGAGGTCTGCGCCGCCACCTGGAAGCTGGACAGTACCGCGATCCACGCCGCGCCACTGATCAGCATCACCGGGATCAACACGTAGAACTCGCGCACCCAGGCCAGGGCAAACAGCACCAGCGCATAGACCACACTGGCAATCGCCACCAACTTGTCCACCGCCAGCATCTGGCGCAACCGTGGCAGCCCCATTGCCCCCAACACCGCGCCCACGCCGACACTGCCCAACAACACCCCAAACTGCGCCGCACTGCCGTGCAGTTCTGCGCGCACAATCAACGGCAGCAGCGACATCCCGGCACTGGCACCAAAAAAGAACGCCAGCGTACGCGTCAACACCCGTTGTAGCGGGCGCGAGCTACGTGCATAGCGCCAGCCCACCCGTATCGCACCGAACATCCGCTCCGCCGGCAGCACGGCTACCTGCACTTCGCGCCGCCACATCAGCAATGCCGAAATCACCGCCAGAAAAGACAACGCATTCACGGCAAACGTCGCCCACGGCCCCACCAGGCTCACCAGCACCCCGGCAATCGCCGGGCCCACCGCACGGGCCAGGTTGGTGCCGACGCTGCTCAGGGCGATGGCCGACGGCACCTCGTCAGCCGGCACCAGTTCAGGCGTCAGCGCCGACCACGCGGGCATCATCAACGCCGTGCCGACGCCCATGCCCAAGGTCAACAGCAATAACAGCGGCACAGTCATCAGGCCGACCAGGGTCAGCACCGCCAGTAGCAACGCCACCGCGGCCATCCAGGCTTGCACCATCAACAGGTATCGACGTTTGTCGACGATATCCGCCAGGGCACCGGCAGGCAGCGCCAACAGGAACATCGGCGCGGCGCTGGCCACTTGCACCAGGGCAACGGTCATCGGATTGGCCGACAACGAGGTCATCAACCAACCGGCGCCGACCTCGTGCATCCAAGTGCCGATGTTCGAAGCGATGCTGGCGAGCCATAGCCCGCGGAAGATCGAGTATTTCAACGGGCTCCACGGGGAGAGGACAGTGGTGGTTGTCATGGTGCTGGCCTGTTCGAAAAAATGGCAAAAAAGCCACAGCCCAAGGGCTGTGGCCTCCAACAGGGTTACTTGACCTGACGCTGTGGTGCGCCATGCACCATGGTGTAGGCGTAATCCACGCCCATGCCGTAGGCGCCGCTGTGGTCGCGAACCAGGTCCATCACTGCGTCGTAGGTTTCTTTGTGAGCCCAGTCACGCTGGTACTCAAGCAACACCTGTTGCCAGGTCACCGGCACCGCACCCGCCTGGATCATGCGCTGGATCGACATGTCGTGGGCTTCTTTGGTGGTACCACCCGAAGCATCCGTGACGATGTACACCTCGTAGCCTTCGGCCAGCGCTTCCAAGGCCGGGAAGTTCAGGCAGACCTCGGTCCACAGCGCGGCCATGATCAGTTTCTTGCGGCCGGTGGCTTTGACCGCGGCGACCAGCGCCTTGTCTTCCCAGGAGTTCATCGAAGTGCGCTCGATCGGCTGCTGGTCGGGGAACACGCTGAGCAGTTCCGGCCAGATGTAGCCGCTGAAGCTTTTGGTTTCCACGGAGGTAAAGATGGTCGGCACGTTGAAAATCTTGGCTGCCTTGGCCAGCGCAACGGTGTTGTTCTTCAGGGTCTGACGGTCGATGGACTGCACGCCGAAGGACATTTGTGGCTGATGGTCGATCAGGATCAGGGTGGAGTTGCTTGGGTTGAGCAGTTCGCGAATAGACATGGTGTTTTCCCTTTAGTGGCTTGACGTTGGTTTTCCGGTGCTTCCAGCGTTGCTGGCGGCTTGGAAGTAACTTTACGGGCTGGCCAATATCGGAACAATTACCTAAAATACGGATTCATTGATTCTAAAAAAGGGACAATCATGGATCGTATCGAATGCATGCGTGCGTTCGTCGTCACCGTCGGCGAAAACGGCTTCGCCGCGGCTGCCCGCGCCATGGACGTGCCCCGTTCAAAAGTGAGTAAACAGATCCAGGCGTTGGAAGACGCCATCGGTGTGCAGTTGCTGCAACGCACCACCCGTAGCCTGCATTTGACCGAAGCCGGCGCCGAGTACTTTGAGGCGGCTCGGGAAGTGATAGCCGCGCTGGACGAAGCCGAGCAGCGCGCCCGCGACGGGATTGGGGAGTTGCGCGGCGTATTGCGGGTGAATGCGCCGATGTCGTTCGGCCTGCATCGGCTGGGGCGGCTGATTCCGCTGTTCCATGAACAGCATCCGCACATCGAGTTGCAACTGGTACTCAGCGACCAACAGGTGGACCCGGTGCGCGGCGGCTTCGACGTGACCATCCGCATTGCCAGCCTGCCGGACTCCACCATGATCGCCCGCCAGTTGGCGCCCGCGCCACGCATCATGGTGGCTTCGCCGGCTTATCTCGAGCGTGCGGGCATCCCACAGGTCCCCCACGACCTGCGTCAGCATCAATGCCTGAACTATGGCTACCTGCAAAGCGGCGTGAGCCTGCAAATGAGCAACGGCAAAGACACCCAGCGCGTCAACGTCACCGGGCCGCTGCACGCCAACAACGGTGACCTGCTGGCCCAGGCGGCCGAAGCCGGAATGGGCATCGCGCTGCTGCCGGACTTCATCGTCGAAGACGCCCTGGCAAGCGGACGCCTGGTGCCGGTGCTCTGCGAATGGCACGCACCGGCGATCAGCGTGAATGCGGTTTACTCCTCGGCGCGCCGGGTACCGCAGAAGACGCGGGCCTTCATTGAGTTTTTGGTGAAGCAACTGGCGCAGCCGATCGCGCGCCCAGGCGACTGATCCACACCGCCCCCAGAATCACCAGGCCGCCCAGGGCCAAACGGCCTAGCGGTTCGTGCTGGTTCCAGATAAGCAGGTTCAGCAGCAGGCCCACCGGCACATGCAGGTTATTCACCACGGCAAGGGTGCCGCCATTGACCAGGCAAGCGCCCTTGTTCCACCAGTACATGCCCAGCGCGGTGCTGACCAACCCGAGGAACAACAGCACACCCCACTGCAGCGGAGCTTCCGGCAGGAAATTGGCCTTGCCGAACAGCAAGAACGCCGGCAACACCACCAGCAACGCGCCCAGGTAGAAATAACCGAAGCGCCGATAATGCGGTTGGTCGCTCGGGTAGCGCGCTATCAGATGCTTGTACATCACCTGCCCGGCGGCATAGGTGAAGTTGGCCAATTGGAGCAGCAAAAAGCCCATGAAGAAGTTCGGTGTGATCTGATCGAAACGGATCACCGCTGCGCCGCACACCGCCACCAATGCGGCAATCAGCGCCCAGGGGTTGAAGCGCCGGTTGAGGGCATCTTCGATCAGAGTCACGTGCAACGGCGTGAGAATGGTGAACAGCAACACTTCCGGCACCGTGAGCACACGAAAGCTCAGGTAGAGGCACACGTACGTCACGCCGAACTGCAATGCGCCGATCACCAGCATGCGGCGCATGAACGCAGGCTCCACCGAGCGCCAGCGCGTCAGCGGGATGAATACCAGCCCGGCCAACACCACGCGCACCAGCACGGCGAAGTAGCTGTCGACATGGCCGGCGAGGTATTCGCCGATCAAGCTGAAGGAAAAAGCCTGAATCAAAGTGACAACCAGTAGATAACCCATGCGCGCCTCGTTTCGAATGGGCGGGACATTAAAGGTTTTCGGCGCTTCATGAAACTCGGGGCAAAAAAAACCCGACCTCGCTATAGCGGCAGTCGGGCAGGAGCACTCAGGAGCACAAGTGCAAAGGGAGGTTCGATACGCGTACTTGAAGGGTTGGCGTGGGGTTATATAAACACCGCGCGATTATCTGACGATTAAAGGATCACGCGACCTGAGCCAATAACGCCTTGGCATGGTTGATGCCCTTTTCCTGGAAATCACCGCTCAGGTTCACCCCTTCAGCGTGAATGAACGTCACGTCGTGAATTCCGATGAAGGCCATGACCTGGCGCAAATACGGTTCCTGGTGATCAGACGTCGCGCCTGTATGAATGCCGCCCCGCGCCGTGAGCACGATGGCACGCTTGCCGGTCAACAAGCCCTGGGGCCCGGTGGCGGTGTATTTGAAGGTCACGCCGGCGCGCAACACATGATCCAGCCAGGCTTTGAGGGTGCTGGGGATGGCGAAGTTGTACATCGGCGCTGCCATCACCAGCACGTCGGCGGCGAGCAATTCGTCGGTCAATTCGTTGGAGCGATCCAGGGACGCCTGTTCGATGTCGCTGCGCTGTTCCACCGGTTTCATCCAGCCGCCGAGCAGGTTGGCGTCCAGGTGCGGAACAGGGTTGAGCGCTACGTCTCGCACGGTGATCTGATCCGCCGGGTGCGCGGCCCGCCATTGGCTGATGAACTGTTGAGTCAGCTGACGGGAAATCGAATCCTGCTGGCGAGCGCTGCTTTCGATGATCAGAACATTGGACATGGCTATGTAGGCTCCATCTGTACTTGCTGTAAGTCGATGGAGAGAAGATTAAACAACGCCTATTCGATAAAAAAGCGCAAAAAACTGCTATAACCCATCTATAAATTTGCTAATAAGCGGAGCATTGCGAAACGCCTGCTCCGCTGCCGCTTCATTTGGGAGCACAGGCCAGGGCGATGCGCATTTTGATAATGGCGCGGTTGAACTTGACCGTCGTGTTGGTGCTTTTACCCGCCGGCACCGTAACCGTGCGACGACGCGGGGACTCCGGGCCGTTGGTGAAGGTCACCGAACAGACAGCGTCATTCGTGCCGTAGTTATTCAACTGGATCGAACTGATGTCGCCGTCGACGTCGGATGCGGTGTAGTCAACGCTCACGCCGTCGATCTTTTTAGTCACGTCGATCGGGTAGGCAAACGCGCTCATCGGCAGCAGCGCCAGCAACACACAACAGAATTTTTTCATTCGGCAGTCTCCAATCAGGACCGCCAGCTTAGGACAAGAGGAGCTCATCTTGAAAGCGCCCCGCGTTACCCTCGATCAATGGCGCACGCTGCAAGCCGTGGTCGACCATGGTGGCTTCGCCCAGGCGGCCGAAGCGCTGCACCGCTCGCAATCCTCGGTGAGCTACACCGTGGCGCGCATGCAAGACCAGCTCGGGGTGCCCTTGTTGCGCATCGACGGACGCAAGGCAGTGCTCACCGATGCCGGTGAAGTGCTGCTGCGCCGCTCCCGGCAACTGGTCAAAAACGCCAGCCAGCTGGAGGACCTCGCCCACCATATGGAACAGGGTTGGGAAGCCGAAGTGCGGCTGGTGGTGGATGCCGCATACCCCAACGCGCGCCTGGTGCGCGCACTCACCGCGTTTATGCCGCAAAGCCGGGGCTGCCGCGTACGCCTGCGCGAAGAAGTGTTGTCGGGCGTGGAAGAGTTGTTGATCGATGGCATGGCTGACCTGGCCATCTGCGGGTTCATCATTCCAGGTTACCTGGGCACGGAAATGAGCGACGTGGAATTCGTCGCCGTGGCCCACCCGGACCACTCGCTGCATCGCTTGAACCGCGAGCTGAGCTTCCACGACCTGGAGAGCCAGATGCAGGTGGTGATTCGCGACTCCGGGCGTCAGCAGCCGCGGGACGTCGGCTGGCTCGGCGCCGAACAGCGCTGGACCGTCGGCAGCCTGTCCACCGCCGCCACGTTCGTCAGCAGCGGCCTGGGCTTCGCGTGGCTGCCCCGGCACCTGATCGAACGCGAACTCAGGGAGGGCCTGCTCAAGCAGCTACCCTTGGAAAAAGGCGGCAGCCGCAACCCGACGTTCTACCTGTATTCAAACAAGGACAAACCTCTGGGTCCAGCCACGCAGATCCTCGTCGAACTGCTGCGCACCTTTGATACAGCCCCACTGGACGCCCCTTTCGCTGCCCCGCGGCAAGCCTGAAACGGAGTTTTGCATGGCCTGGTTCGACCACGAAGGATGCAGCCTGCACTACGAGGAATATGGTCACGGTACGCCCCTGATCCTGATCCACGGCCTGGGCTCCAGCAGCCAGGATTGGGAATTGCAGATTCCGGTGCTGGCCAGGCACTACCGGTTGATCGTGGTGGATGTACGGGGTCATGGGCGCTCGGACAAACCCAGTGAACGCTACAGCATCTCAGGCTTCACCTTCGACCTGATCGCCCTGATCGAACACCTGGACCTGCCGCCCGCCCATGTGGTGGGCTTGTCCATGGGCGGCATGATCGCCTTCCAGCTGGCGGTGGACGAACCCGGCCTGGTCAAGAGCCTGTGCATCGTCAACAGCGCGCCCGAGGTCAAGGTGCGCAGTGCCGATGATTATTGGCAGTGGGCCAAGCGCTGGAGCCTGGCGCGCCTGCTCAGCCTCGCGACCATCGGCAAGGCCCTCGGCGACCGGCTGTTCCCCAAACCGCACCAGGCCGACTTGCGCCGCAAGATGGCCGAGCGCTGGGCAAAAAACGACAAACGTGCTTATCTCGCCAGTTTCGACGCGATTGTGGGCTGGGGCGTGCAGGAACAACTTTCCAGGATTACCTGTCCAACCCTGGTCATCAGCGCCGACCACGACTACACCTCCGTGGCGCAAAAAGAAAACTATGTAAAACTGCTGCCCGATGCGCGTCTGGTGGTGATCGAGGATTCCCGCCATGCCACGCCCTTGGATCAACCCGAAGTCTTTAACGCGACCTTGCTCGATTTTCTAAAGACAGTCGAAACCACTACCCAGGATCACTGACCCATGTTGAAAAAAATCGCCTTCTTTACCGGCTCCGTTCTGTTCGCTGCCAACCTGATGGCCGCTGAACCCGCCAAGGCGCCCCACGTGCTGATCGATACCACCAACGGCCAGATCGAGATCGAACTGGACCCGGTCAAGGCGCCGATCAGTACCAAGAACTTCCTGGCCTACGTCGATAAGGGGTTCTACACCAACACGATTTTCCACCGTGTGATCCCGGGCTTCATGGTGCAGGGCGGCGGGTTCACCGCGCAGATGTCGCAGAAGCCCACCGACGCGCCGATCAAGAACGAAGCCAGCAATGGCCTGCATAACGTACGCGGCACCTTGTCCATGGCACGTACCAACGACCCGAACTCGGCCACCAGCCAATTCTTCATCAACGTGGCCGACAATGCCTTCCTCGACCCGGGTCGTGACGCCGGCTACGCCGTGTTCGCCAAAGTCGTCAAAGGCATGGACGTGGTCGACATCATCGTCAACTCCCAGACCACCACCAAGCAAGGCATGCAGAACGTGCCAATCGACCCTGTTGTGATCAAGTCGGCCAAGCGTATCGACTAAGCTCAGCAGGCAGCTTCGCGCGTGGCCCACAAGGCCGCGCGCACATTTGAAAGGAGAGCCCGCACGGCGGGCGTCAAACTCAATGCTCTATCGTCGCTTTGAACAACTGATCGACATCTTCCGCGACGCACCCACCGCGGCCCCTCCCGATAAAGTCCTGCCCTTCTACCTCTACTACCTGCGCCAGGTGTGGCCGCACTTCGCGGCCTTGCTGGTGGTGGGCCTGATCGGTGCGCTGATCGAAGTGGCGCTGTTCAGCTACCTGAGTCGCATCATTGACCTGGCCCAAGGTACACCGCCCGCCGACTTCTTCCAGATTCACAGCACCGAGCTGATCTGGATGGCCGTGGTTGCCCTGCTGCTACGTCCGATCTTCGGCGCCCTGCATGATCTGCTGGTGCACCAGACCATCAGCCCGGGCATGACCAGCCTGATCCGCTGGCAGAACCATAGCTACGTGCTCAAGCAGAGCCTGAACTTCTTCCAGAACGATTTTGCGGGGCGCATCGCCCAGCGCATCATGCAAACCGGCAACTCCCTGCGCGACTCCGCCGTTGCGGCGGTGGATGCGATCTGGCACGTGGCGATCTATGCCATCAGTTCCCTGGTGTTGTTTGCCGAGGCCGACTGGCGCCTGATGATCCCGCTGGTGACCTGGATCGTCTGCTACAGCCTGGCACTGCGCTATTTCGTGCCACGGGTGAAGGAACGCTCGGTGATTTCCTCCGAGGCACGCTCCAAGCTGATGGGCCGTATCGTCGACGGCTACACCAACATCACCACCTTGAAGCTGTTTGCCCACACCCATTTCGAACAGGAATACGCCAAGGAAGCGATCATCGAGCAGACCGAGAAGACCCAGCTGGCCAGCCGCGTGGTGACCAGCATGGACGTGGTGATCACCACGATGAACGGCCTGCTGATCGTCACCACCACCGGCCTGGCCCTGTGGCTGTGGACCCAGTCACTGATTTCCGTGGGCGCAATTGCCTTGGCTACCGGCCTGGTAATTCGCATCGTCAACATGTCCGGCTGGATCATGTGGGTGGTCAATGGCATTTTCGAGAACATCGGCATGGTGCAGGACGGCCTGAAAACCATCGCCCAGCCGCTGGCGGTGACCGACCGCGACAACGCTGCGCGTCTGAATGTGCCCCACGGTGAAGTGCGCTTTGAGCAGGTGGATTTTCACTACGGCAAAAAGAGCGGGATCATTGGCGGCCTGGACCTGAATATCCAGGCCGGGGAAAAGATCGGCCTGATCGGCCCGTCGGGCGCCGGCAAGTCGACCCTGGTCAACTTGCTGCTGCGCCTTTACGACCTGCAAGGCGGGCGCATCCTGATCGACGGCCAGAACATCGCGGACGTGGCCCAGGAAACCCTGCGCGAACAGATCGGCATGATCACCCAGGACACCTCGCTGCTGCACCGCTCAATCCGCGATAACCTGCTGTACGGCAAGCCGGACGCCACCGATGAAGAGCTTTGGGCCGCCGTGCACAAAGCGCGCGCCGATGAGTTCATCCCCCTGCTGTCGGATGCCGAAGGCCGTACCGGGCTGGACGCCCATGTGGGTGAACGCGGTGTGAAACTCTCTGGCGGGCAGCGTCAACGCATTGCGATTGCTCGCGTGCTGCTTAAAGACGCGCCGATCCTGATCATGGATGAGGCGACCTCGGCACTCGACTCGGAAGTCGAAGCGGCGATCCAGGAAAGCCTGGAAACCCTGATGCAGGGCAAGACGGTGATTGCGATTGCACACCGACTGTCGACCATTGCTCGAATGGACAGGTTAGTGGTGCTGGAGAAAGGCCGGATTGCCGAAAGTGGCAGCCATGCCCAATTGCTGGCCCATGGTGGCTTGTATGCACGGTTGTGGCAGCACCAGACAGGAGGCTTTGTAGGCATCGACTGAACGCGGCAGGCCATTATTGCGCCGCGCAAATCCGAACAATTCTGACAGTTTTCTCTATCGCGCCGGTGACGGGCCACACTCCTGCTGTACTGCAAGCAGGAACCAGGAAGGCCCTGACGTAAGACTGCAAGGACGCATCACCGACCAGTTGACTAGATAGAGCAATCTACTAAGGAAGTGTTCATGTCTACTTTGTTCAAACGTTCCGTTACGGAAGGATTAGGTACGTTTTGGCTGGTGCTGGGTGGCTGCGGGAGTGCGGTGTTGGCCGCAGCGTTCCCCAACGTCGGGATCGGTCTGCTCGGTGTAGCCCTGGCATTCGGGTTGACCGTGCTGACCATGGCCTTTGCTATCGGTCATATCAGCGGTTGTCACCTCAACCCGGCGGTGTCGGTGGGGCTGGTCGTGGGCGGAAGGTTTCCGGCCAAGGAATTACCGGCATACATCGTGGCTCAGGTCATTGGCGGCATTGTCGCCGCGGCACTGTTGTACTTCATTGCCAGCGGCAAACCGGGCTTTGAACTGGCCGGCGGCCTGGCCTCCAATGGCTATGGCGAGCATTCACCGGGTGGTTACTCGATGGCGGCGGGTTTTGTCACCGAACTGGTGATGACGGCGATGTTCGTGCTGATCATCCTCGGCGCCACCGACCGCCGTGCCCCTGCGGGTCTGGCGCCGATTGCCATTGGCCTGGCCTTGACCCTGATCCACCTGATCTCGATTCCCATCACCAACACCTCGGTCAATCCGGCCCGCAGCACCGGCCCGGCATTGATCGTCGGTGGCTGGGCGGTCCAGCAGTTGTGGATGTTCTGGCTGGCGCCGATCCTCGGCGCAGTAGTCGGCGGTGTGGTTTATCGCTGGCTGGGTAAAGAAGAGACGGCCTGACGTAAAGAGGTTCAGCCCTGCCGATAAGGCAGGGCTGCCCTCGCCTCTTCGGCGTACGCCAGAATGCCCACGCGCTCACGCGCCAGAAAATCCTCCACGGCGTTCTTCAAACCCGGATGGCGCAGGTAGTGCCACGAATGGGTAATCACCGGCTCGAACCCGCGAATCAACTTGTGCTCGCCCTGGGCACCGGCGTCGAAACGCTGCAAGCCGTGAGCGATGGCGTAGTCCATGCCCTGATAGAAACACGTCTCGAAATGCAGGCGATCGAACTCCGCCAGGCAACCCCAATAGCGACCGTAGAAGCTGTCGCCGCCGACCAGGCTGAAAGCCATGGCCACCGGGCGTGTACCTTGCTTGGCCAGCACCACACGGATCGCCTCGGGCATGCGTTCGGCCAGCAAGCTGAAAAATGCACGGGTCAAATAGGGTGATTGGCGACGTACTGCGTAGGTATTGGCGTAGCAGGCGTAGACAAAATCCCACTGGGCCTCGCTCAGTTCATGGCCTTGCAGCCATTCGAAATCGATACCCTGCCCCGCCACTTGCTCACGCTCTTTGCGCATCTGTTTACGCTTGCGTGAACTCAGGGCATCGAGGAAGTCCTGAAAGTCGCGATAGCCACGATTCTGCCAATGGAATTGACAGCCCAGGCGCTGCAACCAACCCGCTTGCCGGGCCAATGCGTTGTCAGCCAACGGGTCGGTGAAATTGATATGCGCACTGGAAAGCCCCTCAACCTCCAGGTAGCCCGGCAAGCTTTTGAGCAATTCCAAACCGTCCTCGGCATTCGCTGCCAACAACCTTGGCCCGCTCACCGGGCTGAACGGTACCGCCGTCAACAGTTTGGGGTAGTAGTCGATACCGGCGCGCTCACAGGCATCCGCCCAACCATGATCGAACACGTACTCGCCGTAGGAGTGCCACTTGCGGTAACTGGGCAATGCCGCCACCAGGCGATCACCCTCCCAATGCAGCAAATGCTCAGGCTGCCAGCCCGACCGCGAGCCCAGGCTGGCGCTGTCCTCCAAGGCACTCAGGAATGCGTGCCGTACAAAGGGTTGAGCCTGCGGAACCAGGGCATCCCAAGCAGTCGGGGCAATTTCGGACAAAGTCTCCAGGCGTTGCAGCGGCATCGGCGTCCTCACGGGTGCTTGGCATAACAGCCTGGCGAGTATCGCCTATCACGGCCCAGGGCACACCTCAAAACTGGCCGGACAAAGCTCGAAACAATTAGTTCCATTCTTAAATAATTTGTCATTTAGATGAAATCACTTCGCCACTACCGCGTCATAAACGATCGCAATACTGACGCCTGTTTTTAGAGCGCCCGGTTCTATAGGGCGGCTATTTTCCGTCCGTCATCGGTCGGTTGTGTCCTGGATGGTTTGCCATCCCTCCTCACTTTCGGAGATTGATATGCGTCTTGCTTCCACTAAAACTGCGGCGGTCCTGTGCGGCGGCCTGCTGATGGCCCTGAGCATTCCAGCCAGCGCTGCAGTCGACGCTAAACTGCTCGACATGCTCAAGGCCAACGGCCAGATCACTGCTGCGCAGTACACCGAACTGCAAGCGGAATTGGCCAAAGACCAGAAAGAAAAGCAGATCGCACAGCAAGCTCAACAAGAGACCAACGAGCAGATCGCGGCCACCGCGAAAAAAACCAACGATCTGAGCGTCTTCGACCAGAAGCTGGCCTGGGCTGCGCGCACCCAACTCAAGGGTGACGTGCGCTTCCGTCAGGAAACCGTGAAGATCCAGGGTGAATCCAACAACGGCGGCCGTGACAAAGACCGCCAGCGCATCCGCGCGCGCCTGGGTGCCTACACCGAAATCAACTCCCAAGTGGACACCGGCATCCGCATCGCCACCGGCAGCAACGACGATGCCCGCTCCACCAACCAGGACCAGGACAACTACTTCGACAAGAAGTCGATCTGGCTGGACCTCGGCTACATCGACTACCACCCGGACCAGATCAAGAACCTGCACGTGATCGGCGGCAAGATGCTCCAGCCATGGGTAAACATGGGCGATGTGATCTGGGATAGCGACATCAACCCGGAAGGTCTGGCACTGACCTACAAATACCCGCTGGGGAGCAGCGCCGAACTGTTTGGCAGCATCGGTAACTACAACCTCAAGGACAACGTAGATGGCGACGGCGTGCAGTTCCGCCATGACCTGCGCCTGACGTCAGGTCAGTTGGGTACGCGTTTCTCGGTCACCGACAACCTGAAAATGACCCTGGGCGGCAGCGTCTACGCCTACCAGAACGATAAGGACAGCCGCTGCACCACAACCACCACGCCTTGCGCACTGGCGGTCAACGGCAACTCGGCCGACAACCAATTCCGCCTGTATGAAGGCTTTGCCCAGGCCGATATCGGCGGCCTGGCCGTGCCGCTGGCGTTTTATGGCCAGTACGTGAAAAACAACGATGCCGTGACCGACCAGGACACCGCATGGTTGCTGGGCGCCAAGTCCAAGGTGTTCGGTTTCAACCTGGACTACAACTACCGCGATACCCAACGTGATGCTGTCGTTGGCGCCTTCACCGACTCGGACTTTGCCAACGGCACCACCGGCTCGCGTGGGCACAAGTTCAAGGTCAGCTACGATATCGACAAGAACTTCGCCCTCGGCGCCACGTACTTCCTGACCAAGGCCGACTACGCCAGCCGCACCCAGCGTGATGCCAACACCAACACCTTGCAGCTGGATGCTGAAGCGAAGTTCTAGGGGGGCAGCGGCAAGCTTCGAGCGGCAAGCTTCAAGCAAGAGCACGTGACTTGCAGCTTCAAGCTTGCCGCTTGAAGCTGCTTCTATCCACCTTTCAGCCGTTCGGCAGCCAGCCGTTCAGCCAACGCATCAGCATCTTTTACCGGTTCTTCGGGCATGATCTTCAACGTCGCCTGCATCAAGCGCATCTGACGGATAAAGCGTCGGCAGTTGGGGCAGAACATCAAGTGATGACGCACCATCAGGCGCTCGCGAAAGGTCAGTTGCCCGTCGAGGTAGTCACTGGACCGCGCCACTTGTTCTTTACAGGTCAACATTCGCCGGTTTCCTCAAAATGCTCCACCGTGGCGAAGACTTTAAGCCGTGCCCGATGCAACAGCACACGGACATTGGAGAGCGTGAGGGACAGAAGATTACAAATCTCCTCCAGCTCCAGGCCCTGGCGTTCGCGCAGCATCAGCACGCTGTTTTGCAACTCCGACAAACTCAGAATCGTATGCTCCAGGCATTTGCGCAGTTCATCCTCGGTCAGCAAGGCTTCCGGGGTGTCTTGATGCCAGGCGTAAGGAGCGACGGCCCAATGGCCGTCGTCGGGTACGAAACGATCATCACCGATGGTGCCGTGGGGTGAAGGCAGATCGTCGAGCAAGACTTCACGGCGGTTCTGTTTGTAGCGGCCTTTGGCCGCGTTGGCAGTGATGGTCAGCAGCCAGGTCTTGAGGCTGGAACGCCCTTCGAACTTGGCCAGGTTGCGCACCACCGACAACCAGGCGTCCTGTACCACTTCATCGGCGTGGCGCTGGCCGACGATGGCGTAGGCCACCGCCCGCATTGCGCTCTGGTAGGTGGTGACCAATTCCTTGTAGGCCCGCTGCTCACCCTTGAGCAGTCGTTCAAGCAGGTGCGCGTCGTCCGCTGCGGCCATGCAAAACCTCGATGTTTATCGCTTGCGCAGGATCACGCTGCCGATGGAGTACCCAGCGCCAAACGAGCTGAGCACCGCCACGGAACCCTTGGCCAGGTCGTCTTGGTAAGTATGAAACGCGATCACCGAACCCGCCGAACTGGTGTTGGCGTAGGTGTCGAGAATGACCGGGGCTTCTTCCACCGTGGCTTCGCGGCCCAACAGTTTCTTCACGATCAGGTGGTTCATGCTCAGGTTGGCCTGATGCAACCAGAAGCGCTTCACGTCTGTGACGTTCAGCTGGTTTTCCGCCAAGTGTGCACTGATCAATTCGGCAACCATCGGGCAGACATCGCGGAACACCTTGCGACCTTCCTGCACGAATAGCTTATCGGGTGCGCCGATGCCCTCTTCCGCCGTGCGGTTGAGAAAGCCGAAGTTGTTGCGGATGTTGTTGGAAAATTTGGTCAGCAGCTTGGTGCTCACCACATCGAACTGATGCTTGGAGGTCGCCAGGTCAGCGCGCTCAAGGACCACCGCAGTGGCCGCATCACCAAAAATGAAATGGCTGTCACGGTCGCGGAAGTTCAGGTGGCCGGTGCAGACTTCCGGGTTGACCATCAGGATCGCCCGCGCCTGGCCCAATTGGATGCTGTTGGCGGCGTTCTGGATACCGAAGGTGGCCGAGGAACACGCCACGTTCATGTCGAAACCGAACCCCTCGATGCCCAGTGCGGCCTGGACCTCAATGGCAATGGCGGGGTACGCGCGTTGCAGATTGGAGCAGGCAACGATCACCCCGTCGATGTCCGCGGCAGTCTTGCCTGCGCGCTGGAGGGCCTGTTCGGCGGCACCCACGGCCATCTGGCACAGCACCGACCACTCGTCATTGCTGCGCTCAGGCAGGCGTGGGGCCATGCGCTGTGGATCAAGGATACCGTCCTTGTCCATCACGAAGCGGCTCTTGATGCCCGACGCCTTTTCAATGAAAGCCGCGCTCGACTCGGTCAGCGCCTGCACATCGCCGCGCTCGATAGCAGCGGCATTGTCGCTGTTGAACTGTTGCACGTAAGCATTGAAAGACTGCACCAGCTCTTCGTTGGAGATGCTGTTGGCCGGGGTGTACAGGCCAGTGCCGCTGATGACGACGTTATGCACGGTCGTTCCTCTAAATCTGTCAGGCAGAAGATATTGGTACCGTCGTACCAAACTATAAGTAGTCCGATTCCGCGCGGCGGACATCAAACTGGCAACGCTTTATTCCATCGTGCCGTGGCTGTACATCAGCTCATCACGACGACTCCGGCATTTATAACGACGAAGTTTGCCACAAACCCCAGGATTTGGCGCCACATCCCGGACCAACACCTTGTTAATGCGGGAGATGGCCCGCTGCCGATAGCGGTATTCCGGGTGCAGATCCATTGGCCGGCACGTCGCTATCGGGAACCCGCCACCTCCCCTATTTGAACCGACCCGGTTTTCGAGATCAGGGCTCTACCAGGCTCCACTGTTTGCTCAGGCGCTTGTCGGAAATGGGCACCTTGGTACCCAACTGCTGGGCAAACAACGACACCCTGTATTCCTCCAACCACCAGCGATAGAGCTCCAGCTGCGGGTCGCGCTTACCTTCCTGGGCATGTTTGTTCAGGCGGTTCTGGTACTGCAGCCAAAGGCCGCTCAGCTCGGCGCTCCACACACGGTCTTTTTGCACCTGGCTCGGCAATTTCTCCAGGCGCAGCTCGATGGCCTTGAGAAAACGCGGCAACTCCTTGAACCACTGCGCCGGGGTTTCCCGGACAAAACCGGGATACACCAGATGGCTCAGTTGCTGCTTGATATCGTTCAGGGCCACGGCCTGGGCCAGGTCGATCTTGCCTTTGAAGCGCTTCTGCAACCCATGCCAGAGCTTCAGCACCTCCAGGGTCAGGCGCGCCAGGCGCTCGGCATGTTCGGTCCAATGACCGCGCTTGCGCTCGGCCAGGGCGGCCAGGCCCGCGCCATCACGAGGCAGGCTGGCTTCGCCTTCCAGCACGCAGGTATCGAGGCTGGCCAGCAGAATGTCTTCCACCAATCCGTCAACGCGCCCCAGTTCGCGGTACATCAAGCCCAGCTCGGTCAACCCGGGCAGCTTACCGCGCAGGAATTTCGCCGGCTCCGCCAATTGCTGCATCAGCAGGCGCTGCAAAGCACGACGGTGCTGGAACTCGGCCTCGGCGACGGTGGAGAAACGTCCTTCCTTGACCGTGCCATTTTCCTCCACCAACGCCGGGTAAACCGTCATCGACAAGCCGGCGATGTTTTGCTGGGTTTTCTCGGCCACCGCCGCAAACGCCTTGGCTTGCACCGGTTGCTGGCTTTTCGCTGTTTGCGGCACCGCCAATGCGGCCTGGCTGGCTTGCGCAAAGCGTGCGGTCAGCTCTGCGAGGTCGCGGCCTTCACCCAGGAACTTGCCCTCGCCATCGACCACTTCGAGGTTCATCTTCAAGTGGTTTTCCACTTGCTGCGACGCTTCCGCCCAGGCTTCATCGCTGACCCGTGCGCCGGTCATGCGCAGTAATTCGCGCCCCAGCGCCTGGGGCAGCGAACCCTGGCCAAATTCGATGCGCTGCAGCGCGGCCTTGACGAAATCCGGCACCGGAACAAAGTTCTTGCGCAGTGCCTTGCGCAAATTACGCACCAGCGCAATGCTTTTGGCTTCGATCACCCCCGGCACCAGCCACTCCAGGCGCTCCGGGGGCAAGGCCGGCAGCAGCGGTGCCGGCACACGCAGGGTCACACCGTCACGCGGGTGGTTGGGTTCGAAGTGGTAACTCAGGGTCAGGGCCAGGTCGCCCAGGTGCAGGGTGTCCGGGTAATGCGCGGCGGTGACTTCACTGGCCTCGCGCGCCAGCACGTCTTCTTCGCGCATGATCAGCAGCTGCGGGTTTTTCTGGCTGTTGACCTTGTACCAGCTGTCGAAGGTCGCAGTCTGGTGGATCTCCGCCGGCAGGCGCGCGTCGTAGAAGGCGTAGAGGGTTTCCTCGTCGGCCAGGATGTCGCGACGGCGGGCCTTGGCTTCCAGTTCGTCGAGCTGCTCCAGCAACTGTTGGTTGGCCGTCAGGCACCTGGCGCGCGACTGAATCTCGCCACGCACCAGACCTTCGCGGATAAACAGCTCGCGCGACACCACGGGATCGATCGGGCCGTAATGCACCGGCCGGCGCCCGACCACAATCAGCCCGAACAGGGTGATCTGCTCAAATGCCACCACCTGGCCACGCTTCTTCTCCCAATGGGGTTCGAAGTGGTTTTTCTTGATCAAATGCCCGGCCAGCGGTTCGATCCAATCGGCATCGATCTTCGCCACCATGCGCGCATACAACTTGGTGGTTTCCACCAGTTCGGCCGTCATCAGCCATTGCGGGCGCTTTTTGCCGATGCCCGAGGACGGGTGAATCCAGAAACGCCGCTGACGCGCGCCCAGGTAGTCGCCGTCCTCGGTCTTCTGGCCAATCTGGCTGAGCAGGCCGGACAGCACCGCTTTGTGCAGCTTCGGGTAGTCCGCCGGATCCTGGTTGATGGCCAACTGCATGTCGCGGCAGATCAGGCTCAACTGGCGATGGGAGTCACGCCACTCCCGCAAGCGCAGGTAATTGAGGAAGTTCTTGCGACACCAGTTGCGCAACGGGCCGGCGGTCAGCGCCTGGCGTTGTTCTTCAAAGCCGCGCCACAGATTGACCAACCCGGCGAAGTCCGAATCGGCATCCTTCCACTGTGCGTGGGCCTGGTCGGCGGCCTGTTGACGCTCCGGCGGGCGCTCGCGCGGGTCCTGGATCGACATCGCGCTGGCAACGATCAGCACTTCCTGCAAGCTGCCGAGCTTGGCGGCTTCCAGCAGCATGCGTCCCATACGCGGGTCTACCGGCAGGCGCGCCAACTGGCGACCCAGCGGTGTGAGCTGGCTGTTGCGGTCAACCGCCGAAAGCTCTTGCAGCAGATTGAAACCGTCGCTGATGGCCTTGCCATCCGGCGGTTCGATAAACGGAAAGTCGGTGATTTCACCCAGGCGCAGGTGCAGCATCTGCAGGATCACGGCAGCCAGGTTGGTGCGCAGGATTTCCGGGTCGGTAAATTCCGGACGACCGATAAAGTCTTCTTCACTGTACAAGCGTACGCAAATGCCCGGCTCGACCCGGCCGCAGCGGCCTTTACGCTGGTTGGCGCTGGCCTGGGAAATCGCCTCGATCGGCAGGCGCTGCACCTTGGCGCGGTAGCTGTAACGGCTGATGCGCGCGGTGCCGCTGTCGATAACGTAACGAATGCCCGGCACCGTCAGCGAGGTTTCCGCGACGTTGGTCGCCAGTACCACACGCCGACCTGGGTGCGACTGGAAAATCCGTTGCTGCTCGGCCGGCGACAGACGCGCATACAACGGCAGTATTTCGGTGTGTTTGAGCTGTGCCTTGCGCAGCATCTCGGCGGCATCGCGAATCTCGCGCTCGCCCGGCAGAAACACCAGTACATCGCCTGGGCTGCGCCGCTCACTGCGTTCATAGGCCGCGATTTCATCGAGGGTGGCGAGGATCGCCTGATCGACGGTCAAGTCATCCTCGACGCGATTGCCCTCCTCGTCCTGTTCCAGGGTCAGCGGGCGGTACCAGGTTTCCACCGGAAAAGTGCGACCCGACACCTCGACAATCGGCGCATCGTCGAAGTGCTTGGAAAAGCGCTCCAGGTCGATGGTCGCCGACGTGATGATCACCTTCAGGTCGGGACGACGCGGCAACAGTGTTTTCAAGTAGCCGAGCAGGAAGTCGATGTTCAGGCTGCGCTCGTGGGCTTCGTCGACGATGATCGTGTCATAGCGTTCGAGGTAGCGGTCGTTCTGGGTTTCCGCCAGCAGGATACCGTCGGTCATCAGCTTGATCAGGGTGTTGGAGTCGCTCTGGTCTTCAAAGCGCACCTGATAACCCACCAACGCTCCCAACGGCGTAGCCAGCTCCTCGGCGACGCGGGTGGCCACGCTGCGCGCGGCGATCCGGCGCGGCTGGGTATGCCCGATCAGGCCATACTGGCCGCGACCGATTTCCAGGCAGATCTTCGGTAACTGGGTGGTTTTACCCGAACCGGTTTCACCGGCAATGATCAGCACCTGATGCTTGTTCAACGCCGCTTTGATTTCATCGCGCTTGGCCGCAATCGGCAGGCTGTCGTCATAGCGAATCACCGGCAGGCTGGCCCGCCGCGCCGTGACCTGGGCACAAGACGCCTGCATCCGCGCAACCCACTGCGCCAGCTTTTCCTCGTCGGGCTTCTTGCGCAACTCAAGCAACTGCCGCCGCAAGCGGTGGCGGTCGGCGAGCATGGCGTGGTCGAGGGTCTTGAGCAGTTGATCGATAGTGGGCGCTTGGTCAGTCATCAGGTGCGTTGGGGTCGTCTGTTTATGCGTGGGGGCGGATTGTGGCAGAAAAGCAGTGGTGAGCGGCAAGCTTCAAGCGGCAAGTAAAAGCGGATCTGCTTCTACTTGAGGCTTGAAGCTTATGGCTGCAGGTCGCAAGAAAGCAGCGGCGAGCGGCGAGCCTCAAGCCGCAAGTCAGGGCCGATCCGCTTTTACTTGCCGCTTGAAGCTTGAAGCTTAGGGCTGCTCCTTCCTCCTATAAGGAAATACATCGATGACCTTGCCCGCGCGAATGGCTTCCTGCAGGCCCTTCCAGTAATCGGCGTCGTACAACTCGCCGTGCAGCTCATCGAACAGCCTGCGCTGGGCGGCGTCGGCAAACAGGAACGGCGGAAATTCTTCGGGGAATACATCCAGCGGGCCGATGGAATACCACGGCTCCGAGGCCATTTCATCCTCGGGGGTGCGCGGCGGCGGGATGTGGCGGAAATTGGCCTCCGTGAGAAAGCAGATTTCGTCATAGTCATAGAACACCACGCGACCGTGGCGGGTGACGCCAAAGTTCTTCAGCAACATGTCGCCGGGGAAGATATTGGCCGCCGCCAGTTGTTTGATCGCCAGGCCGTAGTCTTCCAGCGCTTCGCGCACCTGCGCAGGGTTGGCGTTGTCGAGGTAGAGGTTGAGTGGGGTCATGCGCCGTTCAGTCCAGCAGTGGCGGATGAGCACGGTGTCGCCTTCCACTTCGACGGTGCCCGCAGCGACTTCCAGCAGCTCGGCCAGGCACGCGGGCTCGAACTTGCTCAGGGGAAAACGGAAATCGGCAAACTCCTGGGTGTCGGCCATGCGCCCTACCCGGTCGACGCTTTTGACCAGGCGGTATTTCTCGATCACCGTGGCGCGGTTGACGTTTTTCGAGGGCGAAAAACGGTCCTTGATGATCTTGAACACGGTGTTGAAGCCCGGCAGGGTAAACACGCTCATGACCATGCCGCGCACGCCGGGCGCCATGATGAACCGGTCGTCGGTGGTCGCCAGGTGATTGATCAGGGCACGATAGAACTCCGACTTGCCGTGTTTGTAGAAGCCAATGGAGGTGTACAGCTCGGCGATGTGTTTGCCGGGCAGGATGCGCTTGAGAAAGCCGATGAACTCCGCCGGTACCGGCACATCGACCATGAAGTAGGAACGGGTGAACGAGAAGATGATCGACACCTCGGCTTCGTCGGTGATCAGCGCATCGATCCGGATGCCGCGCCCTTCGCGGTGCAATAACGGAATCACCAGCGGCCACTGTTCGTCGCGCGTGTAGAGACGGCCGACCAGATAGGCGCCTTTATTACGGTAGAGCACCGAGGAAAACAGCTCGACGCTCAAGTCCGGGTCTTTGCACACCCAGTCCGGCAGGTTTTCGCGCAGTTGGGCTTCCAGGCGGCGCAGGTCGGCGGGCAGGTCGGCGTAAGGTTCGCTGAAGCTGTAGTCGGCAAAGATCTGCGCAAGCATCTCTGCGATTTTGCCTGCCGGCGTGTACAACCGCGTTTGCGCCGATCGCGCCCGGCGCAAGCTTGGACGCGTGGTGTGGATGAACATGCAGCCGTCGCTGATCAGGTCATGGCTGAACAGGCCGCAGAAGATCGAGTTGTACCAGGTCTCCGACAGTTCATCATCGAAGCGCAGGTCGATCAGGCCGATGTAGGCACTCTTGACCAGGGGCCACAGGTCCACCTCCAGCAGTTGCGCCGCCTCGAAACCGGCCCGCAGGCGCGCGGTGACTTCGCCCACTTTTTCCTCATACAGGTTGATACGCGCCGCCGACGCCGCCTGCCCTTGCTGCCACTGAGCCTTTTCGAAACGCTCGCGGGCGCCATCGGTGATACGACGGAAGTGCTCACGGTAATCGTCAAAGCCGTCGAGGATCATCTGGGCGATTGCGAGGGCGTGCTGCGACATGCGGGAAACCTCGAACGGACGTCTGGGAGCCCTGAGCTTAGCCAGTGAACAGAGGCAGGAGAAGCACGATTTTCCCGCCCAGCCGTGCAGCTTTATTCAATTTGTACATTTGTTTTCAATTTTTATAACTCGACCATGCAGTCAATAAATGCCCCTGGCGCAGTGCGTACTCCGCGCTATAGGCCAGCAACGGCGGCGCCTGGCGTTTATGCGCGGCAAAAACACGCCGCACCGCAAGTGAAAGCCTTTGTACCAAGCGGGTACAACGTAAGGGAAACCCTTATTACGACATTGATGGCACTTTGATATACAGCGCTCCCTTCTCCCACCCTAACAAGGTCAGAAGACCGATCCGGGAACAGGTTCTAATCGCCCAAGGAGCATTAAGATGTCATTGAGGAATATGCGGATCGGTCTACGTGCCAGTCTGAGTTTTGGGGTGTTGGCCGGCTTGCTGGTGATTGTCGGGATGTTCGCACTGGGCCAGATGGCCACATTGCGGCAAAACGCGCAGGTCATCGAAGCGTCGTGGATGCCAAGCATCGAGAACATCCATGACAGCGCGTCTCTAATCGCCAGTATCCGCCTGGAGGCCCTACGCCTTGCGACCACCGACGAATCACGCATCCGTGACAACAGCAAAGCCCTGATCACGCGCCAGCGCAGCGAGCTGCAAACCCTGCTGGACCATCACAAGAGCCTGCTCAGCGGCGATGAAGAGCGCGACATGCTCAAGCGGCTCGAAGATAACGTGAATGTTTATCTGGCCCTGGTCGGCCAGATCGTTGCCCTGGTGGACAAGGATCAGCAACAGGATGCCATCGACCTGCTCAACAGCCGCCTCGCACCGCAAGGTGTGATCCTCAACAAGAGCCTGGAAGACCTGATCACCTTCAACCAAAGCGGCGTGGAAACCGCAGTGGACGTCTCCGCGCAGACCTATTTCACCGCGCAGTGGATTGTCGGCCTGATCATCGTGTCAGCGTTGATCATCACCTTAGTGCTGGCGTGGCTGCTGACCCGCAGCATCACCGCCCCGCTCGACCAGGCGCTGGCCGTGGCGCGCAATATCGCCGGCGGCAACTTGAGTCAACCGATCACCGTCAGCGGCAGGGACGAGCCCGCCCAATTGCTCGAGGCGCTGGCCACCATGCAGGCGCAGTTGCAGGGCACCATCCGTGGCATCAGCGAATCGGCACGACAACTGGCATCGGCCGCCGAAGAGATGAGCTCGGTGATGGAACAAAGCACGCGTGGCCTGCAGGCGCAGAACGACGAGATCGAACAGGCCGCCACCGCGGTAACGCAAATGAGCGCAGCCGTGGACGAAGTGGCAGGCAACGCGGTGTCCAGCGCCGAGGCGTCCAAGGCGTCGGACGAAGACAGCAAGCACGGTCATTACCAGATCAGCGAAACCATCAGCTCGATCCAGAACCTGGTCGACGAAGTGCTCGGTGCCTCGAACAATGCCGAGAGCCTCGCGGTACAGGCTCAAGACATCAGCAAGGTGCTGGAAGTGATCCGTGGCATCGCCGCACAGACCAACCTGCTGGCACTCAATGCCGCCATTGAAGCGGCACGTGCCGGCGAGGCCGGGCGCGGATTTGCGGTAGTGGCTGATGAAGTCCGCTCCCTGGCGCAGCGCACCCAGGATTCCACCGAAGAAATCGAGCAGATGATCATCGGCATCCAGCAAGGCACCCAGGGTACCGTCGACGCCCTGAACAGCAGCGCCGAACACGCGAGCCAGACCCTGCAACGGGCCAACAGCGCCGGCAGCGCACTGGAGAAAATCACTGCCGCCATCTCACAGATCAGTCAGCGTAACCTGGTGATCGCCAGTGCCGCCGAGCAGCAAGCGCTGGTGGCACGCGATGTGGACCGCAGCCTGGTCAATATCCGCGACCTGTCTACCCAAACCGCCGCCGGCGCCACTCAGACCTCGGCGGCCAGCCAGGAGCTGTCACGCCTGGCAGTGGACCTCAACGGTTTGGTCACGCGGTTTGTCGTGTAATTCGCCACGGTCTCATGCAACACTCGCCGCCTTTTGACGTAGGAGTGTTCCGTGAGACCTGTCGACACCCTGTACCTGCTGGGGCTGGCCGCCATCTGGGGGGCCAGCTTCCTGTTCATGCGCATCATCGCGCCGGAGATCGGTACTGTGCCGACCGCGTTCTTTCGCGTGTCGATCGCCGCCGCGGGCTTGCTGGTGATCTTGTCGATGATGCGCGTGAGCTGGGACTTCCAGGGCAAGTTCAAGACCGTCCTGCTGCTGGGTGTGATCAACTCCGGGATACCCGCGACGATGTACTCGGTGGCGGCCCAGGTATTGCCGGCGGGCTATTCGGCGATCTTCAATGCCACCACGCCGCTGATGGGCGTGCTGATCGGCGGGCTGTTCTTCAGCGAACGGCTGACACCGTCAAAAATCGCCGGTGTCAGCCTGGGTCTGCTAGGCGTGGGCGTGCTGACACGCGCCGGGCCGGTAGCGTTTGACCTGGAATTATTGATGGGGGCGTTGGCCTGTCTGCTTGCGACCACCTGCTATGGCTTTGCCGGTTTCCTGGCGCGACGCTGGCTGGATCAGCGTGGCGGGCTGGACAGTCGACTCGCAGCATTGGGCAGCATGCTCGGGGCCACGCTGTTTCTGCTGCCGTTGTTCGCCTACAGCGCAATCAGCCATCCACCGGCAAGTTGGGGCGGCTGGCAGGTCTGGTTGTCGTTACTCGGGTTGGGGCTGGTGTGTACGGCATTTGCCTACATCCTGTACTTCCGCCTGCTGTCGTCCATCGGGCCGGTGAAGTCGATGACCGTGACCTTCATGATTCCCCCGTTCGGAGTGTTGTGGGGAGCATTGCTGCTGGATGAGCCGCTGTCGATGGCGCATCTGTATGGCGGGATATTGATCGCCGGGGCGTTGTGGCTGGTACTGCGGCCGAAAAAACCGTGAACGAATCATGCTGTGAGCGGGCTTGCCCGCTCACTGCAGACCCGCATCAGTTCTTGCGGAAGACGAAGACCAGACCGACGATGATCAAGCCCATGCCCAACACGCTCAACAACGCGAGCGTGTTGCCGAAGATCAGGTAGTCCATGACCGCCGTCACCGCCGGCACCAGGTAAAACAGACTGGTGACATTCACCAGGTTGCCCCGGGCGATCAGGCGATACAGCAACAGCGTCGCCAACAACGACACCACCAACCCCATCCACAGCACCGGCAAGTAAAAGCCGGCCTCGTGTTCATAGTGGAATGGCTGGAACGGTACAAACGCCGCGCACAGCAACAAGCCCGCCAGGTACTGCACCGGCAACGTGCCCAGAGGGTTGTCGGTGATGCGCTTTTGCATGATCGAGCCAAACGTCATGCTCGCCAGCGCCAGCAGCCCGAACAGCATCCCCGCCAGCGACATGCCGGACAAGCCAATACCTTGGTAGACCACCATGATCAGCCCCGCCAACCCCAGGCCCAGGCCGAACATCCGGCTGAATGAACGTTGACGTTCTATCAGCACCACGGTGAGGATCGGCTGCACCCCCATGAGGGTTGCCATCACGCCCGGGGTGACTTTGAGGTCCAGCGCCAGCAGATAGAAAATCTGGTACGCGCCCAGCAGCACCAGCCCGGTTGCCACCGCGTACCACAGCGGCTTGCCGGGACGCGGCAGTTTCAGTTTGAGAACAGGGATCAGCAGTATCAGCCCCAGCAGGGCAATGGCAAAACGGATCAACAGAAAGGCAAAGGGCGATGAATGGGCCAAGCCCAACTTGGAGAAAATCGCTCCGCTGCTCCACAGCAGCACAAACAGGCTCGTCGAGGCCGCCGCGGCCACGGATTGTTTCGAAAGAACAGACATGATTACCACCTGTAATCAGGCAAAAAAGCCGACTCAGCAAAGGCTGAAGTTCATTGGTTTTTTTCAGGCGGGCAGAGGGGAACAGCGATCGGCTGATCAGCCCGCGATGCCAACACCCGGCGGTGATACGACTGCGTACACCGGCGTGCTGCTGACAGGTGGAGGGTAATGACTGATCTGCACAGGCTGTTTGTTCCCGCACGGCACGACCACAGCGTTGACCGCTGAATCGACTACCGCTGTGCGTGGGGAAGCTGGCATGTGCTGATCTTTTGAAGGGATAAAGACGCACCGACTATAACCAGCCGCAAACACATTTTGCAATCACCTCGTCGGCGCTTTTGTGTGGAGGAGTTTTCATGCCTGCCAAGACTGGCGACCGTTATAATGCGCCCGGTTTTTTTCAAGGATTTCCCATGATCACTCTGCCCTGGCTGTACCTGGCGCTTCTTTCCATCGGCTACGTACTGGCCCTGGCCTACGGGCAACTGGGCCTGCTGGCGGTCGTCTCGGTCGCCCTGCTGCTGATCGCCGGATACGCCGTGCGCCAGCAACGCACCCCTTGGGCACGCTACCTCGGCCACGGTCTGTTCATAGTGCTGGCCCTGGGCCTGGCCATGCATTGGCTGCCGGGTTTCTACAATGGACGCGGCATCGCCCCGCAGCGGTTCACCGCCGATGCAGTCCCCTTCTCGATGTACCTGAACCAGGACAAACCCCTGATCGGCTTCTGGCTATTGCTGGCCTGCCCATGGATCGTGGCGCGGCGTTCGCTGCGCCTGTCGATCTGCGTCACCGCCCTGGCCCTGGTCCTGACCGCGGTCGCCGCGCTGGGTGGAGCCGCGTTGCTGGGGATCATCAGTTGGGCGCCGAAGTGGCCTGAACAGGCGTGGCTGTGGGTACTCAACAACCTGCTGCTGGTGACCCTGGTGGAGGAAGCGCTGTTCCGGGGCTACATCCAGAGTGGCCTGAGCCGACGCTTCAAGCACCTGCCCTACGGCGAAAATCTCGCGCTGTTGCTGGCCTCGCTATTGTTCGGCCTGGTGCACCTGGGCGCGGACTGGCAGTGGGTGCTGTTGGCGTCCATCGCCGGCGCCGGTTATGGCCTGGCCTATCGATTTGGTGGCTTGGGCGCCGCAATCGGCACGCATTTTGGCTTGAATCTGCTTCACTTCGGGTTGTTTACCTATCCGATGCTGGCGGGCTGATTGTTGCAAAAATAAGTTAAATAAAAGCCTGCGGCGGTCGATAACCCCTGAAAGCCTTGCGGATTGAACAATCATGCGTAATAACCAACCCGTTACACAGCGCGAACGTACCTTCCCCGCTCAGCAACGGTTGATCTCCACCACAGATGCCAAAGGAGTCATCACCTACTGCAACGACGCTTTCGTCGAAATCAGTGGGTTCTCCCGCGACGAACTGCTCCGCGCCCCGCACAACCTGGTGCGTCACCCGGATGTTCCGGCTGCGGTGTTCGGGCATATGTGGTCAACGCTCAAACAAGGCTTGCCATGGATGGGCATTGTCAAGAACCGCTGCAAGACCGGCGACCATTACTGGGTTAACGCCTATGTAACGCCGATCTTCGATGGCAACCAGGTAATCGGCTACGAATCGGTGCGCGTCAAACCCACCGCCGAGCAGATCCGCCGGGCCGAAGCGCTCTACCAACGCATCAACCAGGGCAAGTCCGCCGTGCCTCAGCGGGACAAATGGCTGCCGGTGCTACAGGACTGGCTGCCATTTATCCTGATCAGCCAGTTGAGCTTCATGATCGGTGCGTCGCTCAACTCCCACTGGGGCTTTGCCCTGGCGGCAGGGCTGTCGGTGCCACTCGGCCTGCTGGGCCTGAGCTGGCAACAGCGCGGCCTCAAGCGCCTGATGCGCCTGGCCGAGCAGACCACGTCCGACCCGTTGATCGCGCAGATGTACACCGACAGCCGCGGCTCACAGGCGCGGTTGGAGATGTCGATCCTCAGCCAGGAAGCACGCCTGAAGACCTGCCTCACACGCCTGCAGGACACCGCCGAACACCTCAACGCCCAGGCCGCCCAGTCCAATACGCTGGCGCATAACAGCTCCAGCGGCCTGGAACGCCAACGCGTGGAAACCGAGCAGGTAGCCACCGCCGTCAACCAGATGGCGGCGACCACCCAGGAAGTGGCCAGCCATGTACAGCGCACTGCCGACGCCACCCAGGAAGCCAATCGCCTGACCGGCCGTGGTCGCGACATCGCCGGGGAAACCCGCGAGGCGATTCAGCGCCTGTCCGTCGCGGTGGGTGAAACCGGCGTGACCGTCACCCAACTGGCCAAGGACAGCGATGAGATCGGCGGCGTGGTCGATGTGATCAAAGGCATCGCCGACCAGACCAACCTGCTGGCACTCAACGCCGCCATCGAAGCGGCCCGTGCCGGCGAGATGGGCCGTGGTTTTGCGGTAGTGGCCGACGAAGTACGCCAGTTGGCCCAACGTACCGCAGAGTCCACCGGGCAGATCCACACCTTGATCGCCAAGTTGCAGCAGACCGCCAGCGCCGCGGTACAAACCATGGACGCCGGGCATCGCCAGGCCGAAGAGGGTGTTGCACGGGTGATGGAGGCGGATCAGGCGCTGGTAGGTATCAGCGAAGCGGTGGCCCATATCACCGACATGACGACCCAGATCGCTGCCGCCACCGAGGAGCAAAGCTCGGTGGCCGAAGAGATCAGCCGCAACATCAGCACCATTGCGCTGTTGGCGGACCAGACCTCGGAGCAGGCGCTGAACTCGGCGCAGTTGAGTGAAGAGCTGACCCATACCGCCAATACCCAGTATTCGCTGGTAGAGCGCTTTAACCGGTAGATCGCTATCACTGTAGGAGCGAGCTTGCTCGCGAAAAACTCAAGATCGCCGCTGAGTATCAGATACCAGCGTTATCGTTGACGACTTTTCGCGAGCAAGCTCGGTCCTACAGACCGTCGAGAAACCTGGCGACTTGCACCGCCGCAGCCTCCAGATGCTGCGCATGAGTGAACCCGGAAGCCTTCAACGGCTTCAAATCATGATCCCCCGCCACCAGCCACATCACCTCGATGCTCGGCGATAACGCATACCCCTCGACCGCATCCCGATTGCCCAGCGCATCGCGCTCGCCCTGCACAATCAAGGTCGCGGTCTGCAACCCCGCCAGGTGCTCGACCCGTGGTTTTTCCGGCTTGCCCACCGCATAGAACGGATAACCCAGGCACACCAGCCCGTCTGCCTGCAACTCATCGGCCAACAAACTGGCCATGCGTCCGCCCATGGACTTGCCTCCAATCGCCAGTTTCCCAGCGACATGGCGTCGCACCTCGACATACACCTCACGCCACGCCTGCAGCAGTTTCGGTGCCGGGTTCGGTGGGCGCTTGCCGCCGTCCACCCGGCGCTGGGCCATGTAGGGAAACTCAAAGCGCAACACGTTCACGCCATGCCCGGCAAGGCGTGCAGCCATGTCGCTCATGAACGACGAGTCCATCGGTGCACCGGCGCCGTGGGCCAGGATCAGGGTCACAGGCTCACGCGCGGTAGCCCCTTTCGCGGCATCCCACAACCAGCCGCGCTCCTGTACGCAGTGCGCCCATTGATCCCCGTCAATACTGGCCTTGTGCTCTTTGCCCATGCTTGCCTCGCTTTTTAGTCTGCCTATAACTCCAGCCCAAGTGCCGCATTGGCTTGGGTTGAACCGTGGATGGGGAACCATGAACACTACTTTAAGTACCGCCTATAACTACAAGGTGGTCCGCCAATTCGCCATTATGACGGTGGTGTGGGGCATCGTCGGCATGGGGCTCGGGGTTTTTCTCGCCGCCCAATTGGTCTGGCCTGCACTCAACTTCGATTTGCCCTGGACCAGCTTCGGTCGCTTGCGCCCACTGCACACCAACGCGGTGATCTTCGCCTTCGGCGGCTGCGCACTGTTCGCCAGCTCCTTTTACTCGGTACAACGCACCTGCCAGACGCAGCTGTTCGCACCGAAAATCGCCGCATTCTGCTTCTGGGGCTGGCAACTGGTAATTGTGCTGGCAGCCATCAGCCTGCCGCTGGGCTACACCACCTCCAAGGAATACGCCGAGCTGGAATGGCCGATCGCCATTTTGATTGCCATCGTCTGGGTCGCCTACGGCATCGTGTTCTTCGGCACGGTGATGAAGCGCAAGACCAAGCACATCTACGTCGGCAACTGGTTCTTCGGCGCTTTCATCATCACCGTGGCCATCCTGCACATCGTCAACCATGCCTCGCTGCCGGTGAGCTGGACCAAGTCCTACTCGGCTTACGGCGGCGCGACAGATGCCATGGTGCAATGGTGGTACGGGCACAACGCGGTGGGCTTTTTCCTGACCGCGGGTTTCCTCGGGATGATGTACTACTTCGTCCCCAAGCAGGCCGAACGCCCGGTGTACTCCTATCGCTTGTCCATCGTGCACTTCTGGGCACTGATCACCCTGTATATCTGGGCCGGCCCTCACCACCTGCACTACACCGCGCTGCCGGACTGGGCGCAGTCCCTGGGCATGGTGATGTCGCTGGTGCTGCTGGCACCGAGCTGGGGCGGCATGATCAACGGCATGATGACCCTCTCGGGTGCCTGGCATAAGTTGCGCAGCGACCCGATTCTGCGCTTCCTGGTGGTCTCCCTGGCGTTCTACGGCATGTCGACCTTCGAAGGTCCGATGATGGCCATCAAGACCGTCAACGCCCTCTCCCACTACACCGACTGGACCATCGGCCACGTACACGCCGGCGCCCTCGGTTGGGTGGCAATGATCTCCATCGGCGCGTTGTACCACATGATCCCGAAAGTCTTCGGCCGCGAGCAGATGTACAGCCTCGGCCTGATCAATGCGCACTTCTGGCTGGCCACCATCGGCACCGTGCTCTACATCGCCTCGATGTGGGTCAACGGCATCGCCCAGGGCCTGATGTGGCGTGCAGTCAACGAAGACGGCACCTTGACCTACTCCTTCGTCGAGACCCTGGTCGCCAGCCACCCTGGCTTCATCGTGCGGCTGGTAGGCGGTGCGGTGTTCCTCAGCGGCATGTTGCTGATGGCTTACAACACATGGCGCACCGTGCGTTCGGCGCCCGCTGTCGAAGCCGCCGAACCTGCCACCGCCGCGCAGATGGCCTGAGGAGTCAGTGATGAAACACGAAACGATTGAAAAGAACGTCGGCCTGCTGATGCTGCTGATGGTGTTCGCCGTGAGCATCGGCGGCCTGACCCAGATCGTCCCGCTGTTCTTCCAGGACGTGACCAACAAGCCGGTCGAAGGCATGAAGCCCTATACCGCGCTGCAACTGGAAGGCCGCGACATCTACATTCGCGAAGGCTGCGTACAGTGCCACTCGCAGATGATCCGCCCGTTCCGCGCCGAGACCGAGCGCTACGGTCACTACTCGGTGGCCGGTGAGAGCGTGTGGGACCATCCGTTCCTGTGGGGCTCCAAACGCACCGGGCCGGACCTGGCCCGCGTCGGTGCGCGCTACTCGGACGACTGGCACCGCGCGCATTTGTACAACCCGCGCAACGTGGTGCCGGAGTCGAAAATGCCGGCCTATCCGTGGCTGGTCACCGCCCCCGTGGACAGCAGCCACACCGAAACCAAGTTGAAAGTGATGCGCACCCTCGGCGTGCCATACACCGACGACGACATCAGTGGCGCCGTCGCGAGCCTCAAGGGCAGGACCGAGATGGACGCGCTGGTTTCGTACCTGCAGGTGCTCGGCACTGCCATCAAGAGCAAGAGGTGAGCCATGGGATTTGAATTCGATGCGGGCACCATCCGCGGCCTCGGCACACTGGTGGTCGCCATCGCCTTTATCGGCTTGTCGCTGTGGGTGTTCAACAACCGGCGCAATGCGGAATTCGAGCAGGCACGCCTGCTGCCGTTCGCCGATGAACCTTCTCCATCCGACGCTCAAGAAGAGCCTGCAACAAGGAGCACTCGGCCATGACCACCTTTTGGAGTACATGGATCTGCGTACTGACCCTCGGCAGCCTGATCGGCCTGACCTGGCTGTTGATCGGCACCCGCAAGGGCGAGACCAAGGGCAGTGTCGACCAGACGATGGGCCACGCCTTCGATGGCATCGAGGAATACGACAACCCGCTGCCCCAGTGGTGGTTCATGCTGTTCGCCGGCACCCTGGTGTTTGCCGTCGGCTACCTGATCCTCTACCCGGGCCTGGGCAACTGGAAAGGCGTTTTGCCAGGCTATGAAGACGGCTGGACGTCAGCCAAGGAATGGGACAAGGAGATAGCCAAGGCTGACACCAAGTTCGGGCCGATCTTCGCCAAATTCGCGGCGATGCCCGTGGAAGAGGTCGCCAAAGACCCGCAAGCGCTGAAAATGGGCGGCCGCCTGTTCGCATCCAACTGCGCGGTGTGCCACGGCTCGGATGCCAAGGGCGCCTATGGCTTCCCGAACCTGGCGGACAACATCTGGCGCTGGGGCGGTTCAGCCGAGGCGATCAAGACCACGATCTTGAACGGTCGCCACGCGGCGATGCCGGCCTGGGGTGAGATATTGGGCGAAGACGGTGTGAAAAACGTCGCCGCCTATGTGCGTCACGACCTGGCCAAGCTGCCATTGCCGGCCGACAGCACTGCCGACCTGGCCGCCGGCCAAGCGGCATTCAACACCACGTGCGTGGCTTGCCACGGCCCGCAAGGCCACGGCATGGAAGCCATGGGCGCGCCGAACCTGACCGAGCCCGCCGGGTTTATCTACGGCACCAGCCTGGCGCAACTGCAGCAGACCATCCGCCACGGCCGCCAAGGCCAGATGCCGGCACAGGACGTATTGCAAGGTAATGACAAGGTGCATCTGCTGGCAGCCTATGTGTATAGCTTGTCTCACACTACTGATGGCGCAACGCCAAACGGCCAAACGGAGTAACCCCTGACTGCCGCCCCGGCCTGGGGCGGCAGCTTTACCTGTGGCGAGGGAGCTTGCTCCCGTGCGTCAGCGAAGCGGGAGCCGGCTTTTTTGGAGCTGCTTCGCAGCCCAGCGGGAGCAAGCTCCCTCGCCACAACAACAACAATTTCCCTCGTCACAGGTTCATCGTCATTCTTGACCGAGCCACGCGACCAAGTGTCACACCCTTCCACACACCAACTTTCCCCTCCTGCCATTCGGGTCTACGCTTGCTTGCACAGCGGACTGATCCTGGCGTACGCAACGGGTACCGTCGCGACCCTGAAATTTTCTTGTCCACTCGATCAGCTTTCCAATTCGGATTTTGTCCTTACGCAAAACATGGAAAGGGCGCAGAATCTGGCGTGGAACGCATTGATACAGGTCAGTCATTGCGTTGCAATGACCCCTCGCTTTCTACATACTTGCGGCCGATTTTACCTATAAAAAAACCTAAACCGTGGAACCTTAGAATGAGCACAGCAATCAGTCCGACTGCTTATAACTATAAGGTAGTCCGCCAGTTCGCCATCATGACGGTGGTCTGGGGGATCCTTGGCATGGGGCTCGGGGTGTTCATCGCCTCGCAACTGGTTTGGCCGCAATTGAATTTCGGCTTGCCATGGACGACCTTCGGCCGTCTGCGCCCGCTGCACACCAACCTGGTGATTTTCGCCTTCGGCGGATGTGCATTGTTTGCCACCTCCTACTATGTCGTGCAGCGAACCTGCCAGACGCGACTGATCTCCGACGGCCTCGCCGCGTTCACCTTCTGGGGCTGGCAAGCCGTGATCCTCGGCGCCATCATCACCCTGCCCCTGGGCTACACCACCACCAAGGAATACGCCGAGCTGGAATGGCCGATCGCCATTTTGCTCGCGATTGTGTGGGTGACCTACGCCGTGGTGTTTTTCGGCACCATCGTCAAGCGCAAGACCAAGCACATCTACGTGGGTAACTGGTTTTACGGCGCGTTCATCCTGGTGACGGCGATGCTGCACATCGTCAACCACGCGTCCTTGCCGGTGAGCTGGTTCAAATCCTATTCGGCCTATGCCGGGGCGACGGACGCGATGATCCAGTGGTGGTACGGCCACAATGCCGTGGGCTTCTTCCTCACCACCGGCTTCCTGGGGATGATGTACTACTTCGTGCCCAAGCAGGCTGAACGGCCGATCTACTCCTATCGCCTGTCCATCGTGCACTTCTGGGCACTGATCACCCTGTACATCTGGGCCGGCCCGCACCACCTGCACTACACCGCGCTGCCGGACTGGGCGCAGTCGCTGGGTATGGCGATGTCGATCATCCTGCTGGCCCCCAGCTGGGGCGGCATGATCAACGGCATGATGACCCTGTCGGGCGCCTGGCATAAATTGCGCACCGACCCGATTCTGCGCTTCCTGGTGGTCTCCCTGGCGTTCTACGGCATGTCGACCTTCGAAGGTCCGATGATGGCCATCAAGACCGTCAACTCGCTGTCCCACTACACCGACTGGACCATCGGCCACGTACACGCCGGCGCCCTGGGCTGGGTAGCGATGATCTCCATCGGCGCGCTTTACCACATGATCCCCAAACTGTTCGGCCGTGCGCAGATGCACAGCGTCGGGCTGATCAATGCGCACTTCTGGCTGGCCACCATCGGCACCGTGCTCTACATCGCCTCGATGTGGGTCAACGGTATTACCCAGGGCTTGATGTGGCGTGCGATCAACGATGACGGCACCCTCACCTACTCCTTCGTCGAAGCGCTGCAAGCCAGCCATCCGGGCTACATCGTCCGCGCCCTGGGCGGAGCGTTCTTTGCCAGCGGCATGTTCCTCATGGCCTACAACGTCTGGCGCACCGTGCGTGCCGCCGACCCTGCAGAAGCCGAAGCCGCCGCCAAGATCGCCGTTGTGGGAGCCCACTGATGAAGCATGAAGTAGTCGAGAAGAATATCGGCCTGCTGGCCTTCTTCATGGTCATCGCCGTGAGCATCGGCGGCCTGACCCAGATCGTTCCGCTGTTCTTCCAGGACGTGACCAACAAGCCGGTCGAAGGCATGAAGCCGCGCACCGCCCTTGAACTGGAAGGCCGCGACGTCTACATCGCCAACGGTTGTGTCGGCTGCCACTCGCAGATGATCCGTCCGTTCCGTGCCGAAACCGAACGCTACGGCCATTACTCGGTCGCCGGCGAAAGCGTATGGGACCACCCGTTCCTGTGGGGTTCCAAGCGTACCGGCCCGGACCTGGCCCGTGTCGGCGGTCGTTACTCCGATGACTGGCAGCGCGCGCATTTGTACAACCCGCGCAACGTGGTGCCTGAGTCGAAAATGCCGGCGTATCCGTTCCTCGTGGAAAACAAGCTCGACGGCAAGGACACCGCGAAGAAGATGGAAGTCTTGCGCACCCTGGGCGTGCCCTACACCGACGAAGACATCGCCGGTGCCGCCGCCGCCGTGAAAGGCAAGACCGAAATGGACGCATTGGTGGCCTACCTGCAGGGCCTTGGCACCATCATCAAAAGCAAACGGTGATCTTCATGGATATCGGGATGATTCGTGGCCTGGGCACCGTTGTGGTGATGGTGGCCTTTGTCGGCCTGGCGTTGTGGGTGTTCAGCCCCAAGCGCAAGTCGGAGTTTGAAGACGCGACCTTGCTGCCCTTTGCGGATGATCCCGAAGCCATCAAGCACGTCGAGCAAGCTTCTAGGAGTAACAAAGAATGACTACGTTCTGGAGTCTGTACGTCACAGTCCTCAGTCTGGGTACCATCTTCGCCCTGACCTGGCTGCTGCTGTCCACCCGCCGGGGCCAGCGCGCCGAGCAGACCGACGAGACCGTCGGCCACTCGTTCGACGGCATCGAGGAATATGACAACCCGCTGCCGAAATGGTGGTTCATGTTGTTTGTCGGCACCATCATCTTCGCCCTCGGCTACCTCGCGCTCTACCCTGGCCTGGGCAATTGGAAGGGCCTGCTGCCGGGCTACAACTACCTCGACACTGACAAGCAAACCCCGTTCGCCAACGGCCAGACCGGCTGGACCGGCGTGCACGAATGGGAAAAGGAAATGGCCAAGTCGGACGCCAAGTTCGGGCCGATCTTCGCCAAGTTCGCCGCGATGCCGATTGAAGAAGTGGCCAAGGACCCGCAGGCCTTGAAGATGGGGGGCCGACTGTTTGCCTCCAACTGCTCGGTGTGCCACGGTTCCGACGCCAAGGGCGCCTACGGGTTTCCCAACCTGACCGACGCCGACTGGCGCTGGGGGGGCGAACCGGCCACCATCAAGGAAACCATCATGAAAGGCCGCCATGCGGTGATGCCGGCCTGGGCCGAAGTCATCGGCGAACAAGGCGTGGCCGACGTGGCAGGCTTTGTGGTGACCAACCTCGACGGCCGCAAATTGCCGGAAGGTGCCAAGGCCGACGTGGCCAACGGCGCGAAACTTTTCGCTGCCAACTGCGTGGCCTGCCATGGTCCTGCCGGCAAAGGCACCCCAGCGATGGGCGCACCCGACCTGACTCACCCGGGCGCATTCATCTACGGTTCCAGCTTCGCCCAACTGCAGCAGACCATCCGTTATGGCCGCCAGGGCCAGATGCCAGCGCAGGAGTTGCTGCAAGGCAATGACAAGGTGCACTTGTTGGCGGCGTATGTTTACAGCTTGTCCCATGGGGATAAAGAGGCAGGCGCGGAATAAGCCTGCCGTATGAAAAAGCCCCACGCAGTCACGCTGCGCGGGGCTTTTATACGGCACCTTGGTCAAGCAGGCACGATGTAGTTTCCCTGCCCCGGAGTGTTGGGCCCCGGATACGGGCGCGGCAAAGGTACAGTCGGACCGTGTGCTTGCTTAAGCACAATGTTGAGGTTTTCCCAGTCGTACTTATCATCCAACCGCCGATACGGATCTCGATCAGCCAATACCCTGAGAACGTCGTGGTTCAGGAAGTCTCGGGCGATTTGCTGGAGTGCAGGCGGAACGTCTCGGCGGCCGGCCCGTGGGTAGGCGATGTGCTTCAGCGACTCCAGGGTGATATACCCTTTGTCGCCAGGGTCTTCCAAGGCCGAAAAATGCTTGATCATCGCCTCGATGAGTTTTCTGTCCGCCAGGCTGGGCCGGTAAAACCCAAACCCAGGGCCGACAGGCGCAGGCAGTCGAACACCTACATGTGGATTCAAACCACTGTTTCCAATTTGCATCGCATCTTCTCCTTGATGGAACACCCGTCACTTGGCGGGCGTCCCAATGAGTGCCATGTCACGACACTCAGTTCCTGATAAACAAACAACGAAACATACTTGGCCGATTACATTACAAGCACATTCAAATAGATAATTAACGCCTTTCCCAACGCAACGTTATTTCGGATTCGGCAAACTATAAATCTCCAGCACCGTCAGCAGGTTTTTCACTTCGTACTTATCATTCGGCCCGTCATTCCACCCTTGATCGGCCAGCGCCCTGAGCTCATCACGCTGCAGAAAATCCCGCACCACGTTCCGCAGGGCGAAATCGCGCGTGCGCCGCCCAGCCGCTGGGTAGGCAAAATCCATCAGGGAGTCGAGCGTGATCAGCCCTCTTTGATTGCGATCCTCCAACGCGCCAAAGTTGAAGAGCATCTCCTGGATCAAATGCACATCGCTGGTGCTCGGACGGTATGGGCGGTTCACCCAATCCGGCATGATGTCCACCGACCGTTGGCCGGGTTGGTTACGCATCGGTGCAGGTACAACAGGTCTTTCAATTCGCATGTCGTCTTCCTTGAGTAATAGCACCCTCCTTGGGGAGGGAACCTCAGTGAGTACCGCACCGTAGCCACCGGTTCCCTCTGGCAAAACAGCGAAACACAATCCAACGCGAGGAGACGAATGACCGCTAAAACGCAAAAACCGTCCATACTTCAAAAGTCAATTGACCCAGGTCACGTACACCATCAATTGATTTCCCCCAACGCGACCAAAGGTCGCACCCTTTGCACAGGACCACAGGCGTATCATTACGCCACTGCAAAAGCCTATTCTTGACCCCGGTTGGCACGTACTGGCCGAGGCAATCTCTACCGCCGTGGGATGCAATGATGAGCAACCAGATACCGGTACACGACGTTACCCCGCCTGCCAAAAACGCCAGCAACACTGTCGATCTCTACGCCTCGCGAGAGAAAATCTATACCCGCGCCTTCACAGGGCTGTTTCGCAATTTGCGCATGCTCGGCGGTGCCGGTCTGTTCCTGCTGTATTTCGGCACGGTGTGGTTGAACTGGGGCGGGCATCAGGCGGTGTGGTGGAACTTGCCGGAGCGCAAGTTCTTCATTTTCGGCGCAACGTTCTGGCCCCAGGATTTCATCCTGCTCTCGGGCATCTTGATCGTGGCGGCGTTCGGCCTGTTTTTTATCACGGTGTACGCCGGTCGCGTGTGGTGCGGTTATACCTGCCCGCAAAGTGTGTGGACCTGGATCTTCATGTGGTGCGAAAAGGTCACCGAAGGCGACCGCAACCAACGCATCAAACTCGATAAAGCGCCCATGGGCGCCAACAAATTCCTGCGTAAATTCAGCAAGCACAGCCTGTGGCTGTTGATCGGTTTCGTTACCGGCATGACGTTTGTCGGCTACTTCTCGCCGATACGCGAATTGGTGTTCGACTTCTTCACCGGCCAGGCCGATGGCTGGTCGTATTTCTGGGTGGGTTTCTTCACCCTCGCCACCTATGGCAATGCCGGCTGGCTGCGCGAACAGGTGTGCATCTACATGTGTCCGTACGCTCGCTTCCAGAGCGTGATGTTCGACAAAGACACCCTGATCGTCTCCTACGACCCACGCCGTGGCGAAGTCCGTGGACCGCGTAAAAAAGGCACCGACTACCAGGCTCAGGGCCTGGGCGATTGCATCGACTGCACGATGTGCGTGCAGGTGTGCCCTACCGGGATCGATATCCGCGACGGCCTGCAGATCGAATGCATTGGCTGCGCCGCCTGTATCGACGCCTGCGACAACATCATGGACAAGATGGAATACCCACGTGGCCTGATCAGCTACACCACCGAGCACAACCTGTCCGGGCAGAAGACTCACAAGCTGCGCCCACGGTTGATCGGCTACGCGCTGGTGCTGCTGGCGATGATCAGCCTGCTGGTCACGGCCTTTTTCATGCGCTCGCTGGTGGGCTTCGATGTCAGCAAAGACCGCGTGCTCTATCGCGAAAATGCCGAAGGTCGCATCGAAAACGTCTACAGCCTGAAGATCATGAACAAGGACCAGCGCGACCACACTTATGTGCTCGACGCAGCCGGCCTGCCGGACCTCAAGCTGCAGGGCCGCCGCGAGATCAAAGTCGCCGCCGGGGATATCTTCAGCATGCCGGTGGAACTGTCCAGCGCCCCCGAGCAACTGCCCTCGAGCACCAACGAGGTGACATTCATCCTCAAGGATGCCGACGACGACAGCGTTCACGTTGAAGCCAAGAGCCGATTCATTGGCCCCCAGGTCCGATAAACAAAAAAAACCGTTAAAAGAGAGCGCCACAATGCCCGCAGCAACTGCCGCAAGCCCTTGGTACAAGCACCTCTGGCCCTGGATCATCATTGGCATCCTGGCCTGCTCGGTGACCTTGACCCTGTCCATGGTGACTATCGCGGTGAACAACCCCGACAACCTGGTCAACGACAACTATTACGAGGCCGGCAAAGGCATCAACCGTTCGCTGGATCGTGAACAACTGGCCCAGACCCTGCAACTGCGCGCATCGGTGCACCTGGACGAGTTGACCGGCGAAGTCGACCTGCGCCTGACCGGCAACAGCAACCCGAACACCCTGGAACTGAACCTGATTTCGCCGACCCAGCCTGAGAAGGATCGCAAGATCATCCTGACCCGTAGCGACAGCGAACCCGGCCGCTACATCGGCCAGGTGACGGACAAGGTCGACGGCCGGCGCTTCGTGGAATTGCTCGGCGTAGAAGGCGACAAGACCTGGCGCATGTTCGAAGAAGAGCAGGTCAGCCACGACAAGGACTTGCTGCTGGGTGACGAGCCGCTGCAAGGTGCTGAAGACCAGTGACACCTTGATGTCAGCGGAACCCGCCATGACCAGCCCCATCCCCTGCTACCACTGCGCCCTGCCCGTCCCGGCCGGCAGCCGGTTTACCGCCAGAATCCTCGGTGAACGCCGGGAACTGTGCTGCCCGGGCTGCCAGGCGGTGGCCGAAGCCATCGTCGCCGGTGGGCTGGAAAGCTACTACCAACACCGCAGCGAGGCCTCGGCCAACCCCGAGGCGCTGCCGGTGCAATTAGTCGACGAATTGGCACTGTATGACCGCGCCGACGTGCAAAAACCCTTTGTACGCCACGAGGGCGAACTGGCGGAAGCCACCTTGTTGATGGAAGGCATCAGTTGCGCCGCGTGTGGCTGGCTGATCGAAAAACACCTGCGCAGCCTGCCCGCCGTGGCCGAGGCGCGGCTGAACCTGTCCAACCATCGCTTGCAGGTACGCTGGGCCGATGCGCAGTTGCCGTTGAGTCAGTTGCTCAGTGAGCTGCGCCATATCGGCTATGCCGCCCACCCCTACCAGGCGGACCGCGCGGCCGAACAATTGGCCAGCGAGAACCGCCTGGCCCTGCGCCAGTTGGGCGTAGCCGGCTTGCTATGGTTCCAGGCGATGATGGCAACCATGGCGACCTGGCCGGAATTCAATATCGACTTGAGCCCGGAACTGCATGTGATCCTGCGCTGGGTGGCGATGTTTCTCACAACCCCTATCGTCTTCTACAGCTGCGCGCCGTTTTTCAAGGGCGCCCTGCGCGATTTGCGTACACGTCACCTGACCATGGATGTGTCGGTGTCCCTGGCGATTGGCGGTGCCTACCTGGCGGGCATCTGGACGGCGATTACCGGTACCGGCGAACTGTATTTCGATGCGGTAGGCATGTTCGCGCTGTTCCTGTTGGCCGGTCGGTACCTGGAGCGCCGCGCTCGCGAGCGTACCGCCGCCGCCACCGCGCAGTTGGTCAACCTGTTGCCCGCCTCGTGCCTGCGCTTGAAAAACGACGGTCAGAGCGAGCGTATCCTGCTCAGCGAGTTGGCACTGGGTGACCGGGTACTTGTGCGGCCAGGCGCCGTACTGCCTGCAGACGGAGTGATTCTCGACGGTCAATCCAGCATCGATGAGTCGTTGCTGACCGGCGAATACCTGCCGCAATCGCGCTTTACCGGCGACACCGTCACCGCCGGCACGCTTAACGTCGAAGGTGCACTGACCGTCGAGGTGCGCGCCTTGGGCCACGAGACCCGTCTGTCCGCCATCGTGCGCCTGCTGGAACGCGCCCAGGCCGAGAAACCCCGCCTGGCGCAAATCGCCGACCGCGCGGCGCAGTGGTTCCTGTTGTGCTCGCTGATCGCCGCCCTGCTGATCGGCCTGGTCTGGTGGCAACTGGAGCCCACCCGGGCGTTCTGGATCGTCCTGGCGATGTTGGTGGCGACCTGCCCGTGCGCGCTGTCCCTGGCTACCCCGACCGCCCTCACCGCCGCCACCGGCACCCTGCACAAACTCGGGCTGTTGCTGACCCGCGGCCATGTACTGGAAGGTTTGAACCAGATTGACACGGTGATTTTCGACAAGACCGGCACCCTCACGGAAGGCCGCCTGGCATTACGTGCCATTCGCCCTCTGGGCACGCTGAACAGCGATGACTGCCTGAGCCTCGCCGCCGCCCTGGAAAACCGCTCCGAACATCCCATAGCCCGTGCCTTCGGGCGCGCGCCGCAGGCCGCTGAAGAAGTGCTCAGCGCGCCAGGACTCGGGCTGGAGGGCCGCGTGGGGGAACGCCGGTTGCGCATCGGCCACCCCGCCTTTGTCTGCGAGCTGAGTGGCTGCCTGCCGCCCGATTCGCCGGATGAAGCCGGGCAATGGCTGCTGCTGGGCGACAGCCACGGCGCCCTTGCCTGGTTTGTGCTGGATGACCGCTTGCGCAGCGATGCGCCGTCACTGCTGGCTGCGTGCAAGGCCCGTGGCTGGCGCACGCTGTTGCTGTCCGGCGACAGTTCGCCAATGGTCGCCAGCGTCGCCGCTGACCTGGGCATCGACGAAGCCCACGGCGGCCTGCGCCCGGATGACAAGCTGCTGGTGCTGCAACGCTTGCACCAGGAAGGCCGTAAAGTGCTGATGCTGGGCGATGGCGTCAACGATGTGCCGGTGCTTGCCGCCGCCGATATCAGCGTGGCCATGGGTTCGGCCACGGACCTGGCGAAAACCAGCGCCGACGCGGTGCTGCTGTCCAATCGTCTTGACGCTCTGGTGCAAGCCTTTACCCTGGCGCGGCGCACCCGTCGGGTAATCATTGAGAACCTGCTGTGGGCCGGGCTGTACAATGGCCTTATGCTGCCGTTTGCCGCCCTGGGTTGGATCACCCCGATCTGGGCCGCGATCGGCATGTCCCTCAGTTCGTTGACCGTGGTGCTCAATGCTCTGCGCCTGACTCGCCTGCCGAGTGCGCAGTCCGCCGGCGCCCCTTTGGTAACCCGCCCGCTGCCGGTTTGAGGCGTGCGGGCATGGAGTGCAGATGCCAGCTCTATACGTGATGATCCCGGCGGCGCTGCTATTAGTGGGCGTAGCCATTTACATCTTCTTCTGGGCCGTGGACAGCGGCCAGTACGAAGACCTCGACGGCCCGGCCCACAGCGTGCTGTTTGACGATCAGGACCCGAATCACCTGGCCGCCGTCGACGAAGCGAACGGCCCGGAACAACCGCCCAAAGCCCCACCCCATGATGCTTGAACTGGCCCCCCTGGCGGTCTCGGCGCTGATCCTCGGCGTGCTCGGCGGCGGCCATTGCCTGGGCATGTGCGGCGGGCTGATGGGCGCACTGACCCTGGCGATCCCCAAGGAGCAATGCGGCCGCAGGTTCCGCCTGCTGCTGGCCTACAACCTGGGGCGCATCCTCAGCTACGCAACGGCCGGACTGTTGATCGGCCTCGCCGGCTGGGCGGTGGCCAACAGCCCGGCGGCGATGTTCATGCGCGTTCTCGCCGGGCTGCTGCTGATCAGCATGGGCCTGTACCTGGCCGGCTGGTGGAGCGGCCTGACCCGTATCGAAAGCCTCGGTCGCGGCCTGTGGCGCTACATCCAGCCCGTCGCCACCCGTTTGCTGCCGGTCTCCAGCCTGCCCCGCGCGTTGCTGCTGGGCGCACTCTGGGGCTGGTTGCCCTGTGGGTTGGTCTACAGCACCCTGCTGTGGGCGGCGAGCCAGGGTAATGCGCTGGACAGTGCGCTGCTGATGCTGGCGTTTGGCCTGGGCACCTGGCCGGTACTGCTGGCGACCGGCCTGGCAGCCGAACGCGTCACCGCCTTGCTGCGCAAACGCAGCGTGCGCGTGGCCGGCGGCGTATGGGTGATGGTGTTTGGCATCTGGACGTTACCCGGCCCGCATCAGCACTGGCTAATGGGTCATTAAAAGGCCATGTGGCATAGCGCCGCTCCCTGTTGATGCAAATCAAGATGCCACCAGCGGCGCGCCCCTAGACTCGGCCCACTAGCCTATCCGGGGGACCGCCCGCATGCTCGACGCCATTCGTTGGGACACAGATCTGATTCACCGCTACGACTTGGCGGGGCCACGCTACACGTCCTATCCCACCGCCGTGCAATTCGACAGCCAGGTCGGCACCTTCGACCTGCTGCACGCCCTGCGCGACAGCCGCAAAGCCGTGCGCCCTTTGTCGCTGTATGTGCACGTGCCGTTCTGCGCGAACATTTGCTATTACTGCGCGTGTAACAAGGTGATCACCAAGGACCGCGGCCGCGCCCAAGCCTACCTGCAACGCCTGGAGCAGGAAATCCAACTGGTGGCCTGTCACCTTGATCCGAAGCAGCCGGTGGAACAGTTGCACCTCGGCGGTGGCACCCCGACCTTTCTCAGCCACGACGAACTGCGCCAGGTGATGACACACCTGCGCCAGCACTTCAATTTGCTCGGCGACGACTCGGGCGACTACGGCATCGAGATCGACCCCCGCGAAGCCGATTGGGCCACCATGGGCCTGTTGCGTGAACTGGGTTTCAACCGCGTGAGCATCGGCCTGCAAGACCTCGACCCCGAGGTGCAACGGGCGGTCAACCGCCTGCAAAGCCTGGAAGAAACCCGCGCGGTGATCGACGCAGCGCGCACCTTGCAGTTTCGCTCAATCAACATCGATTTGATCTACGGCTTGCCCAAGCAAACGCCGTTGAACTTCGCGCGCACAGTGGAAGAAGTGATCAGCCTGCAACCGGATCGCCTGTCGGTATTCAACTATGCGCACCTGCCAGAGCGCTTCATGCCGCAGCGGCGAATCCACACCGAGGATCTGCCGTCCCCGGCGGCAAAACTGCTGATGCTGCAAACCACCATCGAGCAGTTGACCCAAGCCGGCTACCGTTACATCGGCATGGACCACTTCGCCCTGCCGGATGACGAATTGGCTATCGCTCAGGAAGAAGGCACGTTGCAGCGCAATTTCCAGGGCTATACCACCCACGGCCATTGCGACTTGATCGGGCTGGGTGTCTCGGCGATCAGCCAGATCGGCGACCTGTATTGCCAGAACAGCAGCGATCTCAACCAGTACCAGAACGCTCTGGCCGGTGCGCAATTGGCTACCAGCCGTGGCTTGGTGTGCACAACGGACGATCGGTTACGGCGGGAGGTGATTCAGCAGTTGATCTGCAATTTCAGCCTGGGATTCGAGCAGATCGAACAGGCGTTCAACATTGATTTCCGAGGCTATTTCGACGACTTGTGGCCACAGCTGCAGACAATGGCGGCAGACGGTCTGATCGAACTGGACGCACAGGGCATCCGCGTACTACCGGCCGGGCGCTTGCTGGTGCGCTCGGTGTGCATGGTGTTCGATGCCTATCTGGAGCACCAGAACAGGCAACGATTTTCACGGGTGATCTGAGCGCAGTTATCGCGAAGCCAGGCTCATGGCTTCCAATTGAGACGCCGGTGGCGCGTCTTTCAGCGCTTTGGCCAAAGCGTTTTGAGCGGTGGTAAAGCTGGCCTGCAATGCCGACACAGCGCTCTGCAGGTTAGCCAACTTGGCCATGCGCGCCTCGGGCGTCATAGAGGTGTCGGCCATGACCGCTGCCAGTTCGGCCATTTTTTCGGCCAGTTGCTTTTTGAGTTCACGGATCATTTTCAGCAACTGCTTGACGTTATCGCTCAGGTTACTGTTGTCGATATCGCTGTTCTCGCCATCGGCTTTGGAGGCGCCCATGCCTGCACCGGAAATGGTCACTTTGACGCCTTCAGTGGCTTTGGGTGGCACTGACGATGCAGTCTGGGTGGCGTCGTTGTCCTTGTCCTTTTCCTTTACGACATCAGAAGGTTTCAAGATCGCAACAACCGGTACGTTGATCGTTGGGCTCTGGAGGGTGCTGACTGACATGATCTGAGCTCCAGCTCATAGGGAATACATCCATGTATCGGCATCGATACAGAGAGCTTTATATCACTGCTGCTTTTTTGTACGTGCTGGCCTGATCTACCCTCGGTGCGTTACCCTTACGTCTTATGTGTGATTTCCCACAAGGATTTAAGAAATGTCCGAGCCAGTTAAACTGCGCGCTCACAGCCAGGCTCATTGCAAGGATTGCAGCCTGGCTCCCCTCTGCCTGCCACTTTCATTGAATCTGGAAGACATGGATGCGCTGGACGACATCGTTAAACGCGGCCGGCCGCTGAAAAAGGGCGAGTTCCTGTTTCGCCAGGGAGACAAGTTTGACTCCGTCTATGCAGTACGTTCGGGTGCCTTGAAAACGTTCAGCCTGAGCGACAGCGGCGAAGAACAAATCACCGGTTTCCACCTGCCCAGCGAATTGGTCGGGTTGTCCGGCATGGACACCGAGATTCACCCGGTGTCGGCCCAGGCTCTGGAGACTACGTCGGTGTGCGAAATCCCCTTCGAGCGCCTGGATGAATTGGCCCTGCAACTGCCGCAGCTGCGCCGCCAATTGATGCGCGTGATGAGCCGCGAGATTCGCGACGATCAACAGATGATGCTGTTGTTGTCGAAAAAAACCGCAGACGAGCGCATCGCTACATTCCTGGTCAACCTGTCGGCACGCTTCCGTGCCCGTGGCTTCTCGGCCAACCAGTTCCGACTGAGCATGTCGCGCAATGAAATCGGCAATTACCTGGGCCTGGCGGTGGAAACCGTTTCCCGGGTGTTTACCCGCTTCCAGCAGAACGAGCTGATCGCCGCCGAAGGCAAGGAAGTGCATATCCTTGACCCGATCCAGTTGTGCTCGCTGGCCGGGGGTTCGCTGGACAGTTGATCCAGCCACCTGCGGCCGCGCCATTCGGCAAGGCCGCAGGTATACTTCGAGTCCGTTTTCCGCTCCCAGGACTCTTCGACGATGACCTTCGATTCGTTCGACATCAAATCCCTGATCCGCCCTGTCATCGATTTCCCCAAGCCTGGGGTGATCTTTCGTGACATTACCCCGCTGTTCCAATCGCCCCGCGCCCTGCGCCTGGTAGCCGACAGCTTTGCCCATCGCTACGTGGAGGCCGACTTCACCCATATCGGCGCGATGGATGCCCGGGGCTTTCTGATCGGCTCGATCATCGCCTACCAGTTGAACAAGCCGCTGATCCTGTTCCGCAAGCAAGGCAAACTGCCTGCCGACGTGCTGGCCGAGGGTTATCAGACCGAGTACGGCGAAGCCTTCCTGGAAGTGCACGCCGACAGTTTGTGCGAAGGCGATTCAGTGCTGATGTTCGATGACCTGATCGCCACCGGTGGCACCCTGATCGCGGCTGCCAACCTGGTACGTCGAATGGGCGCGAAAATCTTCGAAGCTGCGGCGATCATCGATCTTCCGGAGCTGGGTGGTTCACAGCGCCTGGAAGATATGGGAGTTCCAACGTTTTGCCTGACCCAGTTTGCATTGACCGAGCGGTGATCAAAGCCCCATCTGCTTGCTGATGATTTCATTCATCACTTCGCGCGTCCCCCCACCGATGGACAGGATGCGGTTGTCGCGGTACAGCCGCTCCACCAGGCTGCCACGCATATAACCCTGGCCACCGAGGATCTGCACGGCGTCATAAGTGACGCGGTCAGCCGTGTCGGTGGCGAGGTTCTTGGCCATGGAAATCTCCTTGATCACGCTCTTGCCGGCGGCCATCTTGGCCGCCTGGCGATAGGTGAACTCCCGGGACACTTCCACTGCAGTGGCCATTTCCGCCAAACGGTGCTTGAGCACCTGAAACTTGCCGATGGGCTTGCCGAATGCTTCGCGCTGGGTGGCCCATTTGAGGCTTTCCTCGAGCGCCAGTTGCGCGGTCATGTTGGCCATCAGCGCCAGGGCCAGGCGCTCGCTCTGGAAGTTGCCCATGATGCAGGCGAACCCCATATTTTCGGCGCCGATCAGGTTGCCCACGGGCACCCGGCAATCGTCGAAGAACAACTCAGCCGTATCCGACGCCCACCAGCCCATTTTCTTCAGGGGCTGACCGACCGTGAAACCCGGGGTGCCTTTTTCGATGAGCAACAGGCTGATGCCGCCAAAGCCCGGCCCCCCGGTGCGTACGGCCACCGTGTAGAAGTCGGCGCGGATGCCACTGGTGATGAAGGTTTTGCTACCGCTGACGCGGTAATGTTCGCCCTCACGGACCGCACGGGTTTGCAGATTGGCCACATCAGAGCCGCCGCTAGGCTCGGTCACGGCCAAGGCGATGATCTTTTCACCGGCCAACACCGGCGGTACCACACGGTCGCGCACCTCGGACCTTGCCCATTTGACGACGGGTGGCAAGCCGATATCCAGCGAACCCAAGCCCGCCACCACACCGCCAGACCCGCAGCGCATCAGTTCCTCACTGGCAGCCACCTTGGCGAACAGGTCGCCCTCATGACTACCACCAAGCGCTTCGGGATAACCGATGCCCAGAATCCCTGCGGCGCCTGCCTTGAGGTACAGCTCACGGGGAAAGCTTTCGGTCTCTTCCCATTGCTCGACGCCCGGCAATAGCTCGCGCTCGACAAAACGGCGCACGCTATCGCGGACCAATTGGTGGCTGGGATCGAAGTAGTCCTGATAGGCAGACATCGGCAAACTCCACGGTGAGGTGGAGCAAACTTACCAAGCGCTTGCTTGGTTATCAACCCAAATGCAAACGCTGCCAACCCTACACAACCACAGCGCTGTGGTTTTTAGAGCGCGATCGGCTTACGTCCGGCGAATGAGTGGGCCAGGGTGCCGCCATCCACCAACTCCAACTCGCCGCCCAACGGCACGCCATGGGCAATACGCGAAGTGATCAGGCCTTTATTGGTCAACAGCTGGGCGATGTAGTGCGCCGTGGCTTCACCTTCCACCGTAGGGTTGGTGGCCAGGATCACTTCAGTAAAAGTGCCCTGCTCTTCAATCCGTGCCACCAGTTGCGGAATACCGATGGCTTCCGGCCCCAGGCCGTCCAGTGGCGACAAGTGTCCCTTGAGCACGAAGTAGCGCCCGCGATAACCGGTCTGCTCCACCGCGTACACATCCATCGGCCCTTCCACCACGCACAGCAGTGTGTCGTCACGACGTGGGTCGGCGCATTGCGGGCAGAGTTCTTCCTCGGTGAGGGTGCGGCACTGGCGACAGTGACCCACTCCGGTCATGGCCTGGCTCAGAGCCTGGGCCAACCGGGTGCCGCCGCTGCGATCGCGCTCCAGCAGTTGCAGCGCCATGCGTTGGGCGGTTTTCTGACCGACGCCCGGCAAGGTACGCAGGGCGTCGATCAGTTGACGAATCAGGGGGCTGAAGCTCATGGGCAATGGGTCCGACAAAACAACGAGACGCGGTTTATACCCGCGCCCCGGATTAGCGTCAAATGCTCAATCCTGCGCGACGCGCACCACCAACTTGCCGAAGTTGCGCCCTTCCAGCAAACCGATAAAGGCTTCGGGTGCTTGCTCCAGGCCGTCGACCACGTCCTCACGGAACTTGATCTTGCCGTCGCGCACCCACGGCGCCATCGCACTGAGGAACTCGGGCTGGCGGTCGCCATAGTCGTCGAACACAATAAAGCCCTGGATACGCACGCGCTTGGTGAGCAAAGTACGTTGCAGTGCCGGCAGACGATCCGGTCCACTCGGCGCCTCATGCGCGTTATAGCCGGCGATCAGGCCGCACAGGGGAATACGTGCCTTTGGGTTGAGCAGCGGCAGCACGGCATCGAAGACTTTGCCCCCGACGTTTTCAAAGTAGATGTCCACGCCCTTGAAGCACGCCTGGGAAAGCTCATCGGCAAAATGCTCGCTTTTGTGATCGACACAGGCATCAAAGCCCAATTCGTCCACCACGTAGCGGCACTTGTCGGCACCTCCCGCAATACCGACCACACGCAAGCCCTTGAGCTTGGCCACCTGCCCCACCACCGAACCCACCGCGCCGGACGCCGCCGCCACAACCAGGGTCTCCCCGGGCTTGGGCTGGCCGATATCCATCAATCCCATGTAGGCGGTCATGCCCGGCATCCCCAGCACGCCCAGCGCCATCGAGGGGCTCGCCAGGCCCTTGGGCACAGGCATCAGGTTGCGACCGTCGGAAATACTGTGGCTCTGCCAGCCGGTTGAGCCAACTACCAGGTCGCCTACTTCGAATTTGGGATTACGGGATTGCTCAATACGGCTGACGGCACCACCGGTCATCACCTCGTCGATTTCCACCGGTGCTGCGTAGGACGGGGCATCGCTCATGCGTCCGCGCATGTAGGGGTCGAGGGACAGGTACAACGTCTTCAGCAATACCTGGCCGTCCGCCAATTCCGGCAGGTTCACGCGTTCCAGGCGAAAGTTTTCCGGTGTCGGCGCGCCCTGGGGGCGCGAGACCAGAACAATGCGCTGGTTCAGGACCGGTTCTTGAGGCATGGGGAGGTCTCCTTTATCGAATATGTCGGTATAGGGTGCAGACCTTACGCACCCTGCCAGGGTTCGATTGGATCAGCACAAACAAAAATGCCAGGCACGAAGCCTGGCATTGGAGTCCAGCTAAAGCGGCTCGATCAGAACGGCAGCTTCATGCCCGGCGGCAGTTGCATGCCAGCGGTCACGCCGGACATTTTGTCCTGGCTGTTGGCTTCGATCTTGCGCACCGCGTCATTGACGGCGGCGGCGAACAACGCTTCCAGCATTTCCAGATCGTCTTCGCCAACACCTGGCAATACGCTTGGGTCGATGCTCACGCGCTTGATGTCGTGACGACCGGTCATCACCACACTGACCATATCGCCACCGGCTTTACCGGTGACTTCGGCGTTGGCCAGCTCTTCCTGCATCTTGGCCATCTTTTCCTGCATCTGCTGCGCCTGCTTCATCAGGCCGGCCATGCCACCTTTCATCATGGGAATCACCTCAAAGTACGTGGATCAATTTAGTAGCCCGGCGTCAGGATGCCTGGGGCACCGGGGCTTCGACAGGTTCAATTGTATCTTGGCGAACGACTGCGCCGAACTGTTGCATCATTTGCTGGATGAGCGGATCACCGTGGATCGAGTCTTCCGCTTCGCGCTGACGGTTGATACGCCGACGCGTGGCGGCCTGCGCCGGGGTTTCCTGCTCAGGCTTGATCAACTCGATGGTGATGGTCAGCGTACGCTCATGGTACTGGTTCAGGGCATCGTTGAGACGACGCTGCTGCGTGGCGTTGAACAGCGCGCTGTGGGCCGGGTCCAGGTGCAGCAGCCAGTGATCGCCTTCGATGGAGATCAGCGTGCAGTTGGCGGCGATGCTCCCGGTCATGCCGGAAATCGGCAATTTCGGGAACAACTCCAGCCATTGCAAGGCCAGGCCGGTAGCCGGTGCCGCAGCGGGCTCGGCTTCGGGCTCCGGAGCCGGCTCGGCCGTGTGTTCGCTGGCCAGGTCGTCCAGGTAACTGTAGGCCGAATCCATGTCCGGCTCGATGTAGTCTTCGTCCAGCGGCGGTTCGTCGTCGAGGTCAATGCCTGGGGTGGCGGCATCCACCTGGGCGACGGTCGGCTCGGGAACCGGCGCGCTGACCCACTCGGGGGCATCCGGCACCACACTGTCCGGGGTCGGCGTTGGCATCGGCGTCAGCTCGGGCTGCTCGCCACTGGTTTCCAGCACGGGCTCCACGGCTGGCTGCAACTCGGCCTCCACCGGGTCGTTCCAAGGCAGGTCGACGACCGGCTCAGGCTCGGCAACCGGCTGCGGTTCGGCCACGGGAGCGGCCACAGGCACTGGTTCAGGTTCAGGTTCAGGAACAACCGGCGCAGGCGCAGCAACCACTGGCGCGACGACCGCCGCACCAGCCACTGGTTTGGCGGAATCAACTGTGGCCTGGCTGATCCCCACTGGCTTTAGCGGCTGTCTCGGCGCGTCTGCCGTGTCCGCCGGCCGGAAGGCCAGCATCCGCAGCAGGACCATTTCAAAGCCGCCGCGCGGGTCCGGTGCCAAAGGCAGGTCCCGGCGGCCGATCAGGCCCATCTGGTAGTAGAACTGCACGTCTTCAGCCGGCAACGCCTGGGCCAGGGCCAACACGCGGTCGCGGTCGCCATGACCGTTGTCGACACCTTCAGGCAGCGCCTGGGCAATGGCGACACGGTGCAGCACATTGAGGATTTCCGAGAGCACGCCGTTCCAGTCCGGGCCTTGCTCCGACAGGTGGCGCACGGCTTCGAGCAACGCCTTGGCGTCGCCTTCGATCAGCGCGTGCAGCACATCGAATACCTGGCCGTGGTCGAGGGTGCCAAGCATGGCGCGCACATCGGCGGCCATGACCTTGCCTTCACCGAAGGCGATGGCCTGGTCGGTGAGGCTCATGGCATCGCGCATCGAACCATCGGCAGCGCGACCGAGCAGCCACAACGCGTCGTCTTCGAACGGCACGTTCTCGACGCCCAGCACGTGGGTCAAATGCTCGACCACGCGCTCTGGGGTCATGTTTTTCAGGGAGAATTGCAGGCACCGCGACAAAATCGTCGCAGGAAGTTTCTGCGGGTCGGTCGTGGCCAGAATGAATTTGACGTAGGGTGGCGGCTCTTCCAGGGTCTTCAGCAAGGCGTTGAAGGAGTGGCTGGAAAGCATGTGCACTTCGTCGATCAGGTAGACCTTGAAGCGACCACGACTGGGTGCGTACTGCACGTTGTCGAGCAGTTCGCGGGTGTCTTCGACCTTGGTGCGGCTCGCGGCGTCGATCTCGATCAGGTCGACGAAGCGCCCTTCGTCGATTTCCCGGCACACCGAGCAGGTGCCGCAGGGTGTCGAGGTGATGCCGGTTTCACAGTTCAGGCATTTGGCGATGATGCGCGCAATGGTGGTCTTGCCCACCCCCCGAGTCCCGGTGAACAGGTAGGCGTGGTGCAGCCGCTGGCTGTCCAAGGCATTGATCAGAGCCTTGAGCACATGGGTCTGGCCGACCATTTCGCGGAACGAGCGCGGACGCCATTTACGTGCAAGAACCTGATAACTCATCGAAAACCGTCGCAACTGGAGAGCAGAGGCCGGTAATGCTAGCGGAGCAAGGGCGAAATTGCATCCGGCACGCTCGTCTAATCTGATTTCGCGGAGCTGGCAGGCTCTGCGTTGCACCCGACACGCTCCTGACAAGAACTGACAGCACGGCCTTATAGACTCGGTTTCACTCACCACCCGTGCTCAAGGAGCCTGCATGAATACCGTCGCTCACTACTTCCTGCTGTACGTCGACAGCCCAGCCGCCAGCGCCAGATTTTACAGCCGCCTGCTGGACAAGCCCCCTGTGGAACTGGGCCCGACGTTCGCCCTGTTCATCCTCGACAACGGCGTGAAGCTGGGCCTGTGGTCGCGGCACACCGTAGAGCCGGCGGCCCAGGCCACCGTGGGAGGTGCCGAATTGGGCTTCTCGCTGCCCGACAAAGCGGCTGTCGATGCCCTGCACCAGCATTGGGTGGAACGGGGGGCGATGATCATCCAGTCACCGACCGCCATGGATTTCGGCTACACCTTTGTCGCCCAGGACCTCGACGGCCACCGGCTGCGGGCGCTCTGCCTGAGCGACTGAACGTCGGCGTCCTTCCAGGGCGATGGCAGCCACGCTGGCCAACACGAGCACCCCGCCGAGCATCACCTGCAACGCAATGTGCTCGCCCAGCAGCGTCGCTGCCATCACCATCGCCACTGGTGGGATCAGGTACATCGCCACCGATGCGCGACTGACTTCGACATGCTTCAACACATACCCCCAGGCCAGGTAGGCCAGCGCACTGGGGAAAATGCCCAATACCAACACCGACAAGTTCTCCGGCAACGGCGCCCGCATCACTGCGCCCGGCAGGCCAGGCAGGTTCACGCACAGCATCAATGTGCCGGCCCACACCATGTAGCACGCCATGGTCAGCGGGCTGTAGCGGTGCGCGTAGTGCTTCTGGATGGCGAAATAGATACTCCACGAAACCGCCGCCAGCAGGATCAGCAAGCCCCGCGGGTCGAACTCCCCCCTGCCCGCGTCGCCCCAGACCACGATCAGCACACCGGCCAACCCCAGCAGCACGCAGCCCCAACGCCAGGCGCTGACACGCTCCTTCAAGCAGAGAGACGCGATCAGCACACTGAACAAGGGCGCCGACTGGGCCAGCACACTGGACGCCGCCGCCGTCACCCACTGCTGCCCATGGTTGAGGCTGGTGTGATGCAGAAACACGCCAAAAAACCCCAGCACCAGCAACCACGGCAGGTCCCGCAGGCGCGGCCGACCGATACCTGCTGCCAGCGCGACACCGGCCATGAATACCGACGCGATCAAGAATCGCAGCAATGCCAGTTGCCCGGGGCTGTAGCTGTGCAGTCCCATATGCACACCAATCGGCGAGTAGGCCCAGCAGAGGATGACGCCGGCGATGACTAGCGTAAGCTTCAAGGGTGACGGGGTATTCATTGACGGCATCCGCAAACTGAGTAGGAATGCAGTCAGTCTTGGCTTGCACGGGACGCAGGACAATTAACTGTTTCTGACTTCTGAAATCACTGGAACTGAGCAATGGAACTGGCCCAACTGAAAATGGTGCGAGCCGTGGCGCAAACCGGCAGCGTGGCACAGGCCGCCCTGCAACTGCACTGCGTGCCGTCGAACATCACCACACGCATCAAGCAGTTGGAAAGCGAGTTGGGCACGCCCCTGTTCATCCGGGCCGGGCGTGGGCTGGCGATCAGTGCTGCCGGTGAAATCTTCCTGGAGTACTGCGAGCGCATCCTGGCGTTAGTGGAGGAATCCAAACGCGCAGTGGATGCCAACGCAATTCCCCGGGGCACTTTGCGCATCGGTGCCGTGGAATCCAGCGCCAGCGGACGCCTGCCGCCCTTGCTCGCGGAATACCAACGGCGCTACCCCGATGTCAGCCTGGAACTGGTCACCGGCGCCTGGGCGCAACTGCTCGATGATCTGCAACACCACCGCCTCGATGTGGCCTTGGTGGCCAGCGGCAGCAGGCGCGCCAAGCTCGAACACAGCGTGGTCTACAGCGAGCGCCTGGTGTTGATCGCCAGCGCCTCCAGCGCACCGATCAACAGCGCCAAGGACCTGGCCGGGCGCACCTTGCTGGTGTGGCCGCCCGGCTGCCCCTACCGCGCCGCACTGGAAAACTGGGTCAGACCTCACGACTTCAAGCCGAGCATCGCCAGCTATGCAAGCTGGGGCACAATCATCGGTTGCGTCAGTGCGGGCATTGGCGTGGCGTTGGCGCCCGAGGGCATCCTGGCCCGCTATGAGCAGGCCAATCAGCTGGCGTCGTACCGGTTCGAGGAACTGCAGGCGGTGGACAACCTGCTGTTCTGGCACAAGGACACCCAGCGGCATCTGGCGCGGGATGCTTTCGCCGGGTTACTGCGGGAAACCTTTGGCTGACACCGTTCGACCTGTATCGACTCAGCTCTTCGGGGCGGCCAGACGGGCGTACTGGTCCTGGCTGATCCAGCCGGTGAACGAGCGATCCTCGGCATTGATGAACTCTACCTGAGCCCAGCCATCCTTGAACGCCAGCACGCCGACCACGTCATTCTTGACGATGTAAGGGCGCTTGGCGGCCTTGGCACTTGGGCTCTTGAGCAGGTAAGCCTTGTCGGCGGACACCTTGACCAGGCCGATCCATTTCGTGTTGGCGGTCTGGGACAGGTCCAGGCCGGTGGCGATCTCCGGCATCAGCACATTGAGGCAACCAGGGTGCTGGCGGCCTTCTGCCACGGTCAGGGTCACACCGTCCGACGACGGTGCCACGCTGCCGGGGTAGGCGTTGTCGAGCCAGGTGGTCAGCGCAGCGGGCTTGCCTTGCAGGTAGAACGAGCAGCTGCGGGTCACACCCTCGCCCATTGCTTCGGAGTAGTAGCCTTCAACCTGATGCTCAGGCGTCACTGCCAGCATCAGCCCTTCGTATTTGCCTGAATGCAACGCGGGCGAACCGGCAAAGGCAGGTACTGCGGCGCACAACGACAACACACCCATCGCTAGAAAACGCATCATGTTATTTTTTCCCTTCCAGTTTTTCGTAGGCTTTTTGCATAAGGACGTCATAGTTGCCGTAGTCCTCGCCGTTATAGTTGCGCGCCATGCCAGTGAAATCCTTGGCTTTCATGGCTTTCATCAACGCCGGACTCTTGCTGCAAAAACCGAGGAAAGCCTTTAGTTGGTTGCCGGCATTCACTTTTAATGCCGCCGCGAATTCAAACACCGTCTTGTAACCGCATGACGCGTAGTTGAATCCCATGATCTGAAACATGCCCCAGGATGCAGACATCAACGCCGCTTCCTGATCCAGGGCAAAGGCGGTGGCCATGGTTTCCCAGGCCTTGGTCTGGTCCTTGTTATTGGTCTGCCACTGCGGACCGGCCTTCTTCTTGTAGGGGTAAGACAGCAGCGGGTGCGCCTGGTCGTAGATGTGCTTGGTGTACTTGCGAAACAGGTGCCCTTCGAAAGCAATCACCGGCAACTTGGCTGGCCCGAACCCCGAACGCCCACCGGACTCCACCGTGGCAAACGCCTTGATGATATTCACCGAAATGCCACCACCCAACTGCGTGGCAGCGTTCTGGAAGTCGGTCTCGCTGAGCGTCATGCCGCCGTCGCACGTGGCTTGGAGCATCAACTGGCGGTTACGCCGCTCGGCCTCGATCATCGCGCGCATGCGGTCCAGGTACACATTGACCGTGGCCTGCACCGCGTCCCCCTGGTTGTTGCCGAACACATTGAGAAAGCTCGGAATGCGCATGTTCGGGTAAGCCTTCACCGGTACCTTCACCGCTTCTTCGATCAGGCTGTTGAAGGTGCGCCCGGTAGGGTCGATCACGCCATCGGGGTGGGCATACTTGAGGTGACGGAATTGATACTGGCTGATGCATTGCACCAACTGGCCATCGCACTTGCCGTTTTCGGCCAGCGGAAAACCCATTTTCGGAATGATCAGATTGAATAAGTACTGGATGCACTGCACATCGGCGGGCAAGTTGCGGGCTTTACCGGGAGCACCTACCGAAGCACTGATAAGTCGAGGCAACCCTTGCAGGCTTTTCATGACAGACATCCTTGTTAGTTAAAGAAGTGATAGCACTTCAATATCATCCGCATACCCTTGTCATACTCTGAAACAAGCGGCTGGCGAAAACTAACAAGGCGGTTTTGGGTTGTCCAGAGGAGGTTTGGAAAGTTGTGAATCAGCCGAACTTAATCAATCAGCAACCGTGGGACTCACGAAACTTCTGATCCCTGTGGTAATCGATCCATTCAACCACATCATAGGGCAGGTACAGCTGCGACGTGGCCCGGGAAATCGCAATATAGACCGCGCACAGTCGCTGGTCGAACGCGTAGGCATCCTTGAACGGAACGTTGGTCAACAGTTCGGGGGTCAGCAGCACCTGCTCAAACTCCATCCCCCCCGCCTCTTGCGCCAGCATTAACAGGCAACGCTTGCCGGGTTCGCCACCCAGGCGGCTCAAGCGCGTGACATCCGCGACATTGAAACCTTTTTCCAGCTCGGCCTCGACCCACAGGAACGACTCATCGAACTGACTGGCCTCACGTACCTGCCGCCAATCATCCATGCCACTGAAATAAGCGTGTGCGCCTTTTTCGTTGTGCTCATCGCTGTAGAAGTCCGGCTTGAACAAACCGATGACGCTGATCATGAAGCGCTCCAGGTCCTGCTGCGCCGCGTTGCCCTGCAAACCGAAGGGGCAGTTGGCCTGGTACAGCTGGATCGCCCACTTCATGGTGTCCCAGTGGGACGCGGTCAACACCACGCAACCTTCCGGCGGCACAAAGCCCTGTGGGTAGTGCTCGATGCCGACGTCGGCATCACGCGCGCCCTCGAAAGGGATCTTGCACTTGTTTGAGTGCACGCTGATCAACGGGTTGACCAGACGCTCGATATTGCGCCCCGAGCGCACGGAGTAGCTGATGTCGCTTTGCCGGACCTCGCGCTTTCTCCGCACCATCACACCACTGGCCGATTGGTATTCGTCGCCAAGGGTGATCAGTACCTGACGGCCACGCTCGATAATCTGCAGCAATGGCGCGGGTATGTCCTGGCTTTCATCGATCAATACATGGGTGTAACGCGGCGGCACCACACAACCGGCGAGGCAGGCGCGCTTGATCAGCAACAAAGACGCGAACCCGGTCTGGCCGGCCCATTCAGGGTTGCTTTCCAGGTAGGTCCACACACGGCTTGAATACTCCAGCAGCGCCTGGGCATCCACACTGCCCAAAGGCTGCTTGAAATGCGGAAAGTGCCGGGCCGACAGGCTGTGATGCGCGGAGTGACAATAGTTTTCAAGCACCTTGAGACAGACATCCAGGGTCGCCTGGCCGTCATGCCCACGCCAACCGTAGATATCCAGGGCCTGGGCCACCGCCTGCCTGGTGGGTAGCCTGCTCGTTGTGTTCACCACGACGGGCCGCGGGCCGTGCAACAGGGCCTTGGCGAAAGCGGCAAAAGTAGAGCCAGCCTTGCTGTCGCGGGGCAGGCCCATACGCTCGCGCAACGTCGCCAGTTTGGCTCCCGTGCGCGCCAGTACCAACGTCTGTGCAGGGCGCAGGCACTCGATCAAGGCGCCGAGCAGATGGCTCTTGCCGATGCCCGCATAACCCTGCACGTGCAGGTCTTCATTGAGATTGGCGCGGAACGTGCGCACCAGCTTGTCCTGGGCGGGGCTGAGCCAACGTTCACGGTGCCGGGGCGTGATCATCTGCTGGCTGAACGGATCATTGCCGCGCAGGTGGCGGACCTTGTAGTCGACATCCCATTTGCCGGTGGGCAGCAGGTAATCGCGCGCCTGGACTTCTTCAGCCGACAAAAGGCGCAGGTTGATGCTTTTGAGCGCGTTGAAACCGAAATACAAGGTGCGCGGATCGAACAGTCGCTGTGCCTCGGACAGTAATGTGGCCGTGCCCTCTGCCTGCGTATCCACAGCCCAGCCGATCAATTTGGCCAGGATGCGCTCGGCGCCCGTACAGGTCAGGTCTTTTTCCGCGGCCTGGGCCAGGTTCTGGATGACCAGCACCGCCGCCAGTTCCGGGTCCGTCAGGCCGAGCAGGACGTTGGCCCCCTCGGCACCCAGCAAGGCCGTGCAGGTTTGCGCAGTGACCGGCAAGAACACCGGGCTGGATAAATCAAAATGTTCCGGTTGCATACTTCCTCGTCGCGTCGCTGGCGTCAGGCTTCGCCGGGTTCAACCTGAATACCCAGCTCAAAGCGATACTCGCCGAGCGATCCCGACATGCCGCCGGGATGCCTACCCGCGGCACTGGCTGCATTGATCTGCTGCTGCAGTTCGAAGACGGCCATATCGAACAACCGGCGCAAGTCCTCGGTGCTCTGCGCGGCCACATTCAACTGCAGGGTGTACGCGCCGTTCAGCGCGGACGGTGCAGGCTCGGCGGCGGGGGCCACCTCCCCGACCCGGATCATCTCGGCCTGGCTCAGGATTTCAGCGTGCTCGTCATCCATGAGGTCCAGCACCCTCGATAACTCCAGGGTCTGTTCCGGATGCGATTGAATACGGTCCTTGATTTCCAGACGCCGCATCTGCCACTCCCGCAGTTTTTCGCGAGTGAGGTCGTCCACTTTTTCCACGTGTGCTGTCTCCGAATGCCAGGCACTGGAGTATGCCGCCATGGACTGCTCGATGACAGATGGCGTGAAAGCATTTTTGAATTGAATTTGAGACGGTGCTGCCGGGAAGAGCATAAGGAAGAGCGTTATGGAGGCAACCCCACCAGCCACACCCCGGCACACAATGTTCCCGCTGTGGCTGCTCCCTTCCGGGCCTGACCAGGTTAACGGGTAATCGTTGCGGGGGGACCGATGGGGTCACCATAACGACGCCTGCCTCTCGGCAAGCCGCGCCATTGTACCGATCTCATCGGAAGTTACAACCGTTGGTTCCGGATTAAAAATATGAAGAAGCTCAAGTACTTGTCACAGCCATAAGCACTGCGCCCGTGTCCTGTGGGAGACGGCTCCTCATTGGGCCAATACAACCTCATCGGCCCGACCACCCTCCTCCTGAATCACCAGGTGAATAAAGTGCAGCTTGGCGATTACCGCCGGCGGCAACACGAAGGGATAGAAATCCGGCTGGCCCATGCTGCGCGACAGCTCGTTGAGCATGCCGGCCAGTTCGATCCAGGCGTTGACGAACGCCAGGAACGCCGGGCCACCGGGATGCTCGGGGTCATAGAGGGTAGTAAGCGGGAATGGCTGGTAATCCAGGTCCATCTCCCGGGCGCTCATGCCGAAGCCGAGAGCGGTGTCGACGGCGTCCATCATGTGCAGGTAATGCGCCCAGGTTTCCGCCCAGTCTTCCCAGGGGTGCATCGTGGCGTAGGCGCTGACGCAGGTGTGTTGCCAATCCGGGCGCGGCCCGTTCTGGTAGTACTGGCCGAGGGCATCGGCGTAACTGGCGCGTTCGTCGCCGAACAGCTGGCGAAAGGCTTGCAACCAATGGGTGTCGGCAATCAGGCGATCCCAGTAGTAATGGCCGACTTCATGACGGAAATGGCCAAGCAAGGTGCGATAAGGTTCGCGCATCTGGACCCGGACTTTTTCTCGGTGGGCATCGTCGGCCTCCTTGATATCCAGGGTGATCAAGCCGTTGGCGTGGCCTGTCATGGGCGCGTTGCCTTCCAGGTCGATGCCGATGAAATCGAAGGCAAGGCCGGTGTCTTCATCGACGCTTTTGGGCACGACTTGCAGGCCCAGGTTGATCAGTTGCGCCACCAGACGACGCTTGGCGGTTTCCACTTTGCGCCAGCGCTCGTGGTTTTCCGGAACCGAGAGATCGGGAATGGTGCGGTTCAGACTGCAAGCCGTGCACAAGGTTGCCGTACTGTGGGCCGGTATCAACCAGTTGCAGGCCGCGGGGGTATCGAGGTTGGCACAGCGACGGAAGGCACCGGCATCGAGATTGTCATCCTGAAGCCACGTGTCTGCCACGGGGCCGGGCTGCAGCGAGGAAAGGCGAGCTTGCCGGGGGTAATACCCCAGCAGCGCCTGACAGGCCAGGCATTGGCTGTTGCGAAAGAACAATGACTGGCCGCAACGGCACTGCCATACCTTGCTATCGCGAGACGTGCCGGCCACGAAGGGTGCCGCGATGCGTGAACTGAGTTGCTCGAAGTAGCGGAACATGGCGATCTCTCCCTGGGTGACTGAGACTAGATCATTGTCGGGTCGAGATCGTTCCACTTTCCTACCCGGGCCGCTTCGCAGCCCAGCGTGGGGCAAACCTGTTAAGCGCAACAAGCCTGCCCTTCACGACACGCGATCAGACCGTGATGTTGTGCCCGGCCAGGAAGACGACGAACGCCGCTTCATCCAGCACTTTCACGCCCAATTCACTGGCCTTGGCCAACTTCGAACCGGCGCCCGGCCCGGCGACCACGCAGTGGGTCTTCGCCGAAACGGAACCTGCGACCTTGGCGCCAAGACTTTCGAGCTTGTCCTTGGCCACATCGCGGCTCATCAGCTCGAGGGAGCCCGTCAGCACCCAGGTATGGCCGGCTTCCGGCAAGCCCTCAACCACCTTCTTCTCGCTCTGCCAGTGCATGCCGAAGTCCTTGAGCTGTTGCTCGATAGCCAGGGCGCGATTGGCGTTGCTTTCGTCATCGAAAAAGCCGCGCACGGCCTTGGCTTGTTTCTCGGGCAGCGCCTGGCGCATATCCAGCCAGTCGGCCTTGATCACACCTTCCAGGGAGCCGAATTTGTCCGCCAGTTTCTGCGCCGCACCCGGGCCGACGCTCGGCACATGAAGCTTGTCGAGCAAACCACCCAAGGTCGTGCTGGCGGCGAATTCAGCGCTGAGTTCGCCCTGATCCTGCAATTGCAGGCCGCATTCCTGCGGTGACAGCAGCGCACCAATCACGTCCTGGTTATGGCTGTCTTCAAAGAAGCTGTGGATTTCATGCGCCACCTCCAGACCGACGTCCGGCAGGTACGTCAGCACCTCCGGCAGTGCCTTCTGCACCCGCTCCAGGGACGCCAGGGAGCGCGCCAGTACCTTGGCGGTCTCTTCGCCCACGTCGGGAATGCCCAGGGCGTAGATGAAGCGCGCCAAGGTCGGCGTCTTGCTGTTTTCAATGGCCGCGATCAGTTTCTTGCTGGAGATATCGGCAAAGCCTTCCAGGTCGATGATCTGTTCGTACTTGAGTTTGTAGAGGTCGGCGGGCGAGCCGATGAGTTTCTCATCCACCAGTTGCTCGATGGTCTTGTCGCCCAGGCCATCGATATCCATCGCGCGCCGCGAAACAAAATGAATGATCGCCTGCTTGAGCTGCGCCCCACAGGCCAGGCGGCCGACACAGCGGTACACCGCGCCCTCGCTGACGGTTTCCTTGCCTTTGCTGCGCTTGACCAGTTGTGTGCGCTCCACATGGGAGCCACATACCGGGCAGTTCTGCGGCACTTGCACCGCTCGGGCATTTTCCGGGCGACGCTCGACGACCACCGAAACCACCTGCGGGATCACATCCCCGGCGCGGCGGATAATCACGGTATCGCCGATCATCAGGCCCAGCCGTGCCACTTCATCCATGTTGTGCAAAGTGGCGTTGGACACGGTCACACCGGCCACCTTGACCGGCTTGAGGCGCGCCACCGGCGTCACGGCGCCAGTACGGCCGACCTGGAATTCCACGTCGAGCAATTCGGTCAGCTCTTCCATGGCCGGGAATTTATGGGCGATGGCCCAGCGCGGCTCACGGGCGCGGAAGCCCAGTTCACGCTGGGAAGCGATGCTGTTGACCTTGAACACCACGCCGTCGATTTCATAGGGCAGGCTGTTACGCCGCTCGCCGATATCACGGTAGTAATCCAGGCAATCCTGGATACCCTTGGCCAGTTTCAACTCGCGGCTGATGGGCATGCCCCACTTCTGCAACTGCTGCAGGTTGCCGATATGGGTGTCGCTGATATCGGTCGTCACACCGTAGCAGCAGAACTCCAGCGGGCGGCTGGCGGTGATCTTCGAATCCAGCTGGCGCAGGCTGCCGGCGGCGGCGTTGCGCGGGTTGGCAAAGGTCTTGCCGCCCACTTCCAGTTGCGATGCGTTGAGACGCTCGAAGCCGGCCTTGGACATGAACACTTCGCCGCGCACTTCCAGGGTCGTCGGCCAGCCGCTGCCATGCAGCTTCAGCGGGATATTGCGCACGGTGCGCACGTTGACGCTGATATCTTCGCCGGTGGTACCGTCGCCACGGGTGGCGCCGCGCACCAATTCGCCGTCTTGATAAAGCAGGCTGACCGCCAGGCCATCCAGCTTCGGTTCACAGCTGTATTCCACCGCTGCGCCCCCGCCAAACAGATCGCCCACCGGCAGGTCGAGACCTTCCGTAACGCGTCGATCAAACTCGAGCATGGTGGTTTCATCGAACGCGTTACCCAGGCTGAGCATCGGGATCTCATGCTTGACCTGGGTGAACGCCGACAGCGCCGCACTGCCGACCCGCTGCGTCGGTGAATCGCGCGTCACCAGTTCCGGATGCTCGGCTTCCAGGGCCTTGAGCTCGTGGAACAAGCGGTCGTACTCGGCGTCCGGAATGCTCGGCTCGTCGAGGACGTGGTAGCGGTAGTTGTGCTGATCCAGTTCAGCGCGCAGTTCGAGGATACGGGTATGGGCGGCGGTCATGGGTGTTCTCTCATAAAGCAAAAGAGCAGCCGAAGCTGCTCAATATGTTAGTGCACGGATTCTACAGACAACGTTTGAGATCGAACCTCAGCGTTTCTGTGTCAGCGCGCGACGCTCGAACTCGACGATGCGCTGACGATAGTGCTCGATGGTCTGGGCAGTCAGGACGCTGCGCTGATCATCCTTGAGCTCGCCGTTGAGTTCCTGGGACAGCTTGCGCGCTGCAGCCACCATCACGTCGAATGCCTGTTTCGGGTGACGCGGGCCTGGCAGGCCGAGGAAGAAGCTCACCGCCGGGGTGCTGAACAGGTCGATATCGTCCAGATCAAACGTGCCGGGCTTGACCGCATTGGCCATGGAGAACAGCACTTCGCCATTACCGGCCATGCTTTCGTGACGGTGGAAAATATCCATCTCGCCGAAACGCAGGCCGCTTTCCAGGATGTTCTGCAACAGTGCCGGGCCTTTGAAGCCGGCAGCGTCGCGGCAGATCACGCTGATCACCAATACTTCTTCGGCGGCCGGCTGATCGTTCACCGACTGGCGCGGCGCATTGCTTTTGGCCGGAGTCTCATCAGGAAAATCATCATCGCGGCTACTGAAGCTCGGGCCTTCATCGACATCGAGGTTCAGGTCGCCCTGATGCGGCTCGGCAACCGTTGCGGTGTTGCGCTTGCCGCGCTTGGAAGACGGTTCGCGGGCTTCACGCAGCGGCGCACTCATGGACGGCAGGTCGTGCTCGTCCAACTGCGGCTCTTTGTGAGTATCCAGTACACGGGGCGGCCCCAACAGCTCGGCGTTGCCGTCGTCGTCGGGCAAGTTGGACAGGTTGCGGTCCAAGCGGAACTTGAGCTTGCCCTTGCCACCGCGCATGCGGCGCCAGCCATCAAAAAGAATACCGGCAATGACAATAATGCCGATGACGATCAGCCACTCGCGCAGACCGATTTCCATGTAATCCCGTGCCTCTAATAAAAAATGCTGAAAAATAAGGGGCTTAGCAACGTGCAAACCGCTTTAAAACGTGGCGCCAACTCTATGTTCTGACTGACGTTTTGCCCACGCATACGAAAAATTGACATTAAATTAGCACAGTTGGCAGAAAGTGTGTCGGATTGGTCGCTTTCGATACACAGGACGATCTTTTATCTCAGCGCCAACTGTGAGCTATAAGCTGCAAGCTGCAAGCTCAAGCCAACTCACTTGCAGCTTATAACTTGCAGCTTGCCGCTAGGCGTCCACCATCTTCATCGCTTCTTCCACATCCACGGCCACCAGACGAGAACACCCCGGCTCGTGCATCGTCACCCCCATCAATTGATCCGCCATTTCCATGGCGATCTTGTTGTGGGTGATATAGATGAACTGCACAGTCTGGGACATCTCTTTAACCAGCCGAGCGTAGCGTCCAACGTTTGCGTCATCCAGCGGCGCATCCACTTCATCAAGCATGCAGAACGGCGCCGGGTTCAATTTGAAGATGGCAAATACCAGGGCCAATGCCGTCAGTGCCTTTTCGCCACCGGACAACAAATGGATGGTGCTGTTCTTCTTGCCCGGAGGCCGCGCCATGATCGTTACCCCTGTATCGAGTAGATCTTCGCCCGTCAGTTCCAAGTAAGCGCTGCCACCACCGAAAACTTTCGGGAATAAGGCCTGTAAACCGCCATTAATCTGATCAAAGGTATCTTTGAAGCGATTACGCGTTTCCTTGTCGATCTTGCGGATCACGTTTTCCAGCGTGTCCAGGGCCTCTACCAGATCGGCGTCCTGGGCATCCAGGTAACGTTTACGTTCGGACTGCTGCTGATACTCATCGATGGCCGCGAGGTTGATCGCGCCGAGCCTTTGAATACGTGCGGCAATGCGCTCAAGTTCTTCTTCGGCGTCTTTCTCGTTGGCCTGGGCGTCCAGGGTATTGAGCACACCGTGCAGGTCGTAGCCGTCTTCCAGCAGTTGATCCTGCAGGGCCTTGCGGCGCACGGTCAGGGCCTGCCATTCCATGCGCTGCTGTTCGAGCTGGCTGCGGATCAGCTGGGACTGCTGCTCGGCCTGGGTCCGGCGCTTTTCCGCATCGCGCAGTTCGCGGTCGGCGTCTTCCAGGGCGATCTGCGCGGTCTTGAGCTCTTCGTCGACGCTCATGCGCTTGTCGAGCAACTCTTCGAGCTTGAGCCGCAACTCTTCCAGCGGGGCTTCGCCCTCCTCCAGGTTGAGGCTCAGTTGCTCGCGCTTTTCGGTGAGGCGTTCGGATTGCATCTCCAGGCGCTCAAGGGCCTGGCGCGTGGCATCGTACTGAGTGCGCAAAGAGCCGAGACGCACCGCCAATTGATGCGCGTGATCCTTGTGCTGACGCGCTTCCTGACGCACGCGGTCGAGGCGTTCGCGCAGGCTGTCGCGCTGGGCCAGCAGCAGTTCACGCTGCTCGGTGTCCTGCGCCATGCTGTCGAGCGCCTCCTGCAATTGCAGGCGCGCTTCGCCGATCTGCTCGTGCTCGAGGGCGCGCTGCTCGCCCATCTCGGCCACTTCCTCGTCAAGGCGGGTGCGGCGCAGGGTCAACTGCTCCACCTTGGCCTTGCTCGCCGACAGCTGGGCTTTTAATTCGCCTTGCTGGCGCGCTTCATCCTGCAACAGCCGGCGCAGATGCTCGCGGCCGGTCTCCTGCTGGCGCTGGGTGGCACGCAGGGTTTGCAGTTCGGTTTCCAGGCTTTCCAGGGTGGCTTCGCGCTCTTCACGCTCGGCGATCAGGTTGACGATCTCCTGGCCACGGGCCAGGACGCCACTTTCCGCTTCACTCGCGCGGCGCACCCGCAGGAAGTGGCGACCGACCCAGTAGCCATCGCGGCTGATCAGGCTCTCACTGGCCGTCAATTGACCACGCAGGGCGAGAGCCTGCTCCAGGGAGTCCACGGGCTTGACCTGGCCCAGCCAGGGCGACAGGTCAATCGCCGCCTCGACCTTGTCCAGCAAACTGCCCGGTACCCGAGTGCCATCGGTTGCCGGGCTGAGCAAACGTAAATCGCCCTGGGTGAAACCGGCCAGGTCGAACCCGCCAAAATCATCTACCAGCACGGCTTGGAGGTCGGCGCCAAGCACGGTTTCGACCGCCAGCTCCCAACCCGCCTCCACCTTCAAGCCTTCAGCCAGGCGCGGGCGTTCGGCCAAATGCTGGTCGCGCAGCCACTCGGCAGTGCCGGTACCCGGATCCAACGCGGCTTGCTGCAAGGCTTCAAGGGATGCCAGGCGACCGTTGAGCCGCTGCAAATCGCCCTGTGCCTGCTGCTGGGCCTGGGTGGCCTGTTGCAGTTGCTGGCGCAGTTGCTCCAGGCGCTCGACCTGCTGTTCTTCGCTGGCCTCCAGCTCTTCCAGGGTCATTTCACTTTCAGCCAACTGCTCGCTGAGCTCCATGATCGCCGCGTCTTCCGGGTCGGCGGCGAGCAACGCGCGCTCTTCCAGCAGCCGGCGCTGGCGCTCGGCCAGGCGTTCCATGCTGGTTTCCAGCTGCTGGATGCGTGACTGCTGCACCTCGGCCTGGCGGCGCGGCTCGGCGGACTTCAGGTTGAACACATCCCACTGTTCCTGCCAGCCGTGCATGGTGGTTTCGGACTCTTCCAGGGCCGCGGCGGCTTCTTCCGCGGCAGCGCTGGTGACTTCCTGCTCGGGGGTGAGCATGTCCAACTCTTCGCCGAGGGTCAGCAGCAAGGTGCGGTCATGGCCCAGGTGCGATTCGGTCTCCAGGCGCGCCCGTTCGGCTTCCTTCAGATCGTCCTGCAATTGCCGCAGACGCTGCTGGCCATGCTGGATGCTCTGCTCCACGCGGGCGATATCACCGCCAACCGAATAAAATCGGCCCTGCACCAGATTGAAGCGTTCGGACAAGTCATGGTGCCCGTCACGCAGGCGTTCGATGCTCGCGTCGGCGTTACGCTGCTCGGCCACCAAGGCTTCGAAGCTGATCTCCTGGGTGCTGATGATTGCTTCGCGCTGGCCGACCTGGTCATTCAACGCCTGCCAGCGCAGGGCAGAGAGTTGCGCCTTGAGCTGGCGCTCCTCGCCCTTGTATTCCTGATACTTCTCGGCGGCCTGGGCCTGGCGGTGCAGGCGCTCCAACTGGCGCTCCAGCTCTTCGCGCAGGTCGGTGAGGCGGGCGAGGTTTTCGTGGGTGCGGCGGATACGGTTTTCGGTCTCGCGGCGGCGCTCCTTGTACTTGGAGATGCCGGCCGCTTCCTCGATAAAGTTACGCAGGTCTTCAGGCTTGGCTTCGATCAGCTTGGAGATCATGCCCTGCTCGATGATCGAGTAGCTGCGCGGGCCCAGGCCTGTGCCGAGGAAGATATCGGTGATGTCGCGGCGTCGGCATTTGGTGCCGTTGAGGAAGTAGCTGTTCTGGCTGTCGCGGGTCACTTTGCGGCGGATGGAGATTTCCGCGTAGGCCGCGTACTCGCCGACCAGGGTGCCGTCGGAGTTGTCGAACACCAGCTCGATGCTGGCCTGGCTCACCGGCTTGCGGCTGGTGGAGCCGTTGAAGATGACGTCGGTCATCGACTCGCCGCGCAGGTTCTTCGCGGAGCTCTCGCCCATCACCCAGCGTACGGCGTCGATGATGTTCGACTTGCCGCAACCATTGGGGCCGACCACCGCCGCCATATTACTGGGGAAGTTTACCGTGGTCGGGTCGACGAAGGATTTGAACCCCGCCAACTTGATGCACTTGAGCCGCACGCTTAGATGTCCGCCAACGCAGCGATAACCAGCGAGCTGCTGCGCTGGCAGTAGGCCGACAGCACCAGGCGAATCTGCACCAGGTCACGGGCCAGCACGGCGGCGAGCAGTTGTTCGAACAGCTCCAGGTATTCGCTCATGGATGCCTGGCGCTGATCCAGGGCGAGGTAATAGGCACGGTTCATCGCCGGTTGCAGGTTTTCGACGGTTTCCTGCAGGTACGGATTGTTCGCAAAGGGGTATGCCGCGCGCATCACATTGAAGCTTTCTTCGACGAAGGCGCGGATGTCGCCACGCTCATAACTGCCCTTCAAGCGTTGCTGGATCTGCAGGAACGGCGCCATGTCGGCCTGGGTCTGCCAGCCTTCGGCAACCGCATTGCCGAGCAGGATGTACATTTCGCCCATCAACGTGCACAGGCTCTGCACCTTGTGCGCGGTGAGCTCGGTGACGTGTGCGCCACGGCGCGGCAGGATCGCGATGAGATGACGGCGCTCGAGGATCAGCAAGGCTTCGCGCACGGAACCACGGCTGACATTGAGCGCCAGCGTGACCTTCTGTTCCTGGATCCGCTCTCCAGGCTTGAGATCGCCGCGAATGATACGTTCGGCGAGGTGATGAGCAATTTGCTCGGCGAGACTGTCCGGCGCCTTGAACGTCATGTTTTCCCTTCAGAATCTTCTGTCAATACAAGCGCGGCAGTGTAGCGCATTGGCCCGCTGATGGCGCTACGTCAACCGTGGCGAATTGGCATGAAACACGCAAGTCCCAACGCCCAGACGCCCCGAAAAACACTGGCCTCAGGAGACTGGGCCATAATTGAAAGTGTTGTGACCGAAGTTTCTTGACCCTTAGGTCAGAAAACCATTGACCGAAAAGTCAGACATGACTAGATTCGGCGCAAAGCGGTTAACAACAATAATGAGTCTGCGAGGCCTTCCGTGATCCAGTTTTTACTCAACCAGGAACTCCGTAGCGAGCACGCCCTGGACCCCAACCTGACCGTGCTCAACTATTTGCGTGAGCACGTGGGCAAACCCGGAACCAAGGAAGGCTGCGCCAGCGGCGACTGCGGTGCCTGCACCGTGGTGGTCGGCGAGTTGCACAACGATGCGCAAGGCGTGGAGCACATTCGTTATCGCAGCCTCAACGCGTGCCTGACCTTTGTTTCGTCGCTGCACGGCAAGCAACTGATCAGCGTGGAAGACCTCAAGCACCAGGGCCAACTGCACAGCGTGCAACAGGCGATGGTCGAGTGCCACGGTTCGCAATGCGGCTTTTGCACCCCTGGCTTTGTGATGTCGTTGTTCGCGCTGCAAAAAAACAGCGAGGCGCCCGACAGCCAGAAAGCCCATGAAGCCCTGGCCGGCAACCTCTGCCGTTGCACCGGCTACCGCCCGATCCTGGCGGCCGCCGAGCAGGCTTGCTGCAACAAACCCCTGGATCAGTTCGACAGGCGCCAGGCCGAGACCATCGCCCGCCTCAAAGCCATCGCGCCGACGCAAACCGCTGAACTCAAAAGCGGCGACAAACGCTGCCTGGTGCCACTGACGGTGGCCGACCTGGCCGACCTCTACGACGCTTATCCGCAAGCCCGCCTGCTGGCCGGCGGTACCGACCTGGCACTGGAAGTCACCCAGTTCCACCGCACTCTGCCGGTGATGATCTATGTCGGCAATATTGAAGAAATGAAGCGCATCGAGTCGTTCGACGACCGCCTGGAAATCGGCGCGGCCACCGCGCTGTCCGATTGCTATACCGCCCTGCACCACGAGTACCCGGACTTCGGCGAGCTGCTGCAGCGCTTCGCCTCGTTGCAGATCCGCAACCAGGGCACCCTGGGCGGCAATATCGGCAACGCCTCGCCGATCGGCGATTCGCCACCGCTGCTGATCGCATTGGGTGCGCAGATCGTGCTGTGCAAGGGTGAGACCCGTCGCACCCTGGCGCTGGAAGATTACTTCATCGATTATCGCGTCACTGCCCGCCAGGACAGCGAATTCATCGAGAAAATCATCGTGCCCAAGGGCCACACGCTGTTCCGTGCCTACAAGGTGTCCAAGCGCCTGGACGATGACATTTCCGCCGTGTGCGCCGCCTTCAATCTACAGATCGACAATGGTGTGATCAGCCAGGCCCGCGTGGCATTCGGTGGCATGGCCGCCACGCCCAAGCGCGCGAAACACTGCGAAACCGTGTTGGTCGGTGCCACCTGGAATGCCGCCACCGTGGAAAAAGCCTGCGCCGCCCTGGCCGAGGATTTCACGCCGCTGTCGGACTTCCGCGCCAGCAAGGAATACCGCCTGCTCAGCGCGCAGAACCTGTTGCGCAAATACTTCATCGAACTGCAAACGCCGCACATCGAGACTCGGGTGACCGCTTATGTCTAACCATCACGCCGTCGTTAAAACCCAGGCCGAACTCGCCGAGCTGTTTGCCCAGGACCTCACCAGCGGGGTCGGCCGCAGCGTCAAGCATGACAGCGCCGCCAAACACGTCAGCGGCGAAGCGCAGTACATCGATGACCGCCTGGAATTCCCCAACCAGTTGCATCTGTACGCGCGCATGTCCGATCGCGCCCACGCCAGAATCCTCAGCATCGACACCACCCCCTGCTACGCCTTCGACGGTGTGCGCATCGTCATCACTCATGAAGACGTTCCGGGCCTCAAAGACATTGGCCCGTTGATGCCCGGCGACCCGCTGCTGGCTATCGATACGGTGCAGTTCGTAGGCCAGGTCGTCCTGGCCGTCGCCGCCCGCGATCTGGAGACCGCCCGTAAGGCGGCGATGGCGGCGGTGATCGAATACGAAGACCTGGAACCGGTGCTGGATGTGGTCGAGGCATTTCGCAAAAAGCACTTCGTGCTGGACAGCCACACCCATCAACGGGGTGATTCGGCAGGCGCACTGGCCACCGCGAAACACCGTATCCAGGGCACGTTGCATATTGGCGGCCAGGAACACTTCTACCTGGAAACCCAGATCTCGTCGGTCATGCCCACCGAAGATGGCGGCATGATCGTCTACTGCTCCACGCAAAACCCCACCGAAGTGCAAAAGCTGGTGGCTGAAGTACTGGACGTGTCGATGAACAAAATCGTCGTCGATATGCGCCGCATGGGCGGTGGTTTCGGCGGCAAGGAAACCCAGGCCGCCAGCCCGGCGTGCCTGTGCGCGGTGGTGGCGCGCCTCACCGGCCAGCCGACCAAGATGCGTCTGCCGCGCGTGGAAGACATGCTGATGACCGGCAAGCGCCACCCCTTCTACATCGAATACGACGTGGGCTTCGACGACAGCGGCCGCCTGCACGGGATCAACCTGGAACTGGCAGGAAACTGCGGTTGCTCGCCAGACCTGTCCAACTCGATTGTCGATCGCGCCATGTTCCATGCCGACAACTCGTATTACCTGGGCGACGCTACGGTCAACGGCCACCGCTGCAAGACCAACACCGCCTCGAACACGGCCTATCGCGGCTTCGGCGGCCCCCAAGGCATGGTCGCCATCGAGGAAGTGATGGACGCCATCGCCCGCCACCTGGCGCTGGACCCGCTGGCCGTGCGCAAGGCCAATTACTACGGCAAGACCGAACGCAACGTCACCCACTACTACCAGACCGTCGAGCACAACATGCTCGAAGAAATGACCGCCGAGCTTGAGGCCAGCAGCCAGTATGCCGAACGCCGCGAAGCAATCCGGCTGTACAACGCCCACAGCCCGATCCTGAAAAAAGGCTTGGCGCTGACGCCGGTAAAATTCGGCATTTCATTCACCGCCAGCTTTCTCAACCAGGCCGGTGCGCTGATCCACATCTACACCGACGGCAGTATCCATCTGAACCACGGCGGCACCGAGATGGGCCAGGGCTTGAACACCAAGGTCGCGCAGGTGGTGGCCGAGGTGTTTCAGGTGGAAATCGACCGTGTGCAGATCACCGCCACCAACACCGACAAGGTGCCCAACACCTCGCCGACGGCTGCCTCCAGCGGTGCCGACCTGAACGGTAAGGCCGCGCAGAACGCTGCCGAAATCATCAAGCAGCGCCTGGTGGAATTTGCCGCGCGCAAATACGACGTGAGCGAAGCGGACGTGGCCTTCCACAACGGCCATGTGCGGGTGCGCGATCAGATCCTGACCTTTGAGGCGCTGATCCAGCAGGCTTACTTTGCCCAGGTGTCGTTGTCGAGCACCGGGTTCTACAAGACCCCGAAAATCTTCTACGACCGCAGCCAGGCGCGCGGCCGGCCGTTCTATTACTACGCTTTCGGCGCGGCCTGCTGTGAGGTGATCGTCGACACCCTGACCGGCGAATACAAGATGCTGCGCACCGACATCCTTCACGACGTCGGTGCCTCGCTGAACCCGGCCATCGACATCGGCCAGGTGGAAGGCGGCTTTATCCAGGGCATGGGCTGGCTGACCATGGAAGAGTTGGTATGGAACAACAAGGGCAAGCTGATGACCAACGGCCCGGCGAGCTACAAGATCCCGGCGGTGGCTGACATGCCCCTGAACCTGCGGGTGAAGTTGGTGGAAAACCGCAAGAACCCAGAGGACACGGTGTTCCACTCCAAGGCTGTGGGTGAGCCGCCGTTCATGCTGGGGATTGCCTCATGGTGTGCGATCAAGGATGCGGTGGCGAGCCTGGGCGACTATCGCCATCAACCCAGGATCGACGCACCGGCAACACCGGAGCGGGTGCTGTGGGGGTGTGAGCAGATGCGGCAGGTGCAAACCACCCCACCCCCTGTAGGAGCTGGCTTGCCAGCGCTGACGGCCTGACAGACACCACAAGAGGTGACTATGAACAACTGGATCAGCGCCCTCGCCGATCTGCAGAACCAGGGCGAACCCTGCATACTGGTGACCATCATCGAAGAGCTCGGCTCCACGCCGCGCAATGCCGGCTCGAAGATGGTGATCAGCGCCGCGCAGACGTTCGACACCATCGGCGGCGGGCACCTGGAATACAAAGCGATGCAGATCGCCCGCGACATGCTCGTGCGCGGCCAACAGAACACCCATCTGGAACGCTTCAGCCTCGGCGCCAGCCTGGGCCAATGCTGCGGCGGCGTGACGGTGCTGCTGTTCGAACCCATGGGCCAGGTGCAGGCGCAGATCGCGGTGTTCGGTGCCGGCCACGTGGGACGCGCGTTGGTGCCGTTGCTGGCGAGCCTGCCGTGCCGGGTGCGTTGGATCGATTCCCGTGACCAGGAGTTTCCGGACCACATCCCCCAGGGTGTGCGTAAAATCGTCAGCGAGGAGCCGGTGGACGAAATTGCCGACCTGCCGGTGGGCAGTTACTGCATCGTCATGACCCATAACCATGCGCTGGACCTGGAGCTGACCGCCGCCCTGCTCAAGCGCAATGACTTCGCCTATTTCGGCCTGATCGGTTCGAAGACCAAACGGGTCAAGTTCGAACACCGCCTGCGTGACCGCGGCTTCGACGCCACGCAACTGCAACGTATGCGCTGCCCCATGGGCCTCACCGAGGTGAAGGGCAAGCTGCCGATGGAGATCGCCATCTCCATCGCCGGCGAAATCATCGCCACCTATAACGCCAATTTCGGCCAGCGCAGCGCGAGCGCCGAACCCATTGCCAAGCTGCTGCCGGCGTCACGTCGCAGCCAAGCTTCGACTTCTTTTGCCAAGAATTGAGATGATCATGCCTTTGACCCGCAAAGCCTACCGTGCCGCCCTCCTGCACAGCATCGCCGACCCCGCTGAAGTGGGTATAGAAGCCTCCTATGAGTATTTCGAAGACGGCCTGCTGGTCATCGAAAATGGCAGGATCAGTGCGGTCGGCCATGCCGGCGACCTGCTGCCGACCCTGCCCGCCGATATCGAAGTCACCCATTACCAGGATGCACTGATTACCCCGGGCCTGATCGACACCCACATCCACCTGCCGCAAACCGGCATGGTCGGCGCCTATGGCGAGCAGTTGCTCGACTGGCTCAATACCTACACCTTCCCCTGTGAAAGCCAGTTTGCCGACAAGGCGCACGCCGAGGAGGTCGCCGACATTTTCATCAAGGAACTGCTGCGCAACGGCACCACCACCGCGCTGGTGTTCGGCAGCGTGCACCCACAGTCGGTGAATGCATTCTTTGAAGCGGCCGAGAAACTCGACCTGCGCATGATCGCCGGCAAGGTGATGATGGACCGCAACGCACCGGACTACCTGACCGACACCGCCGAATCCGGCTACCAGGAAAGCAAGGCGTTGATCGAACGCTGGCACGGCAAGGGCCGCCTGCACTATGCCGTCACGCCGCGCTTCGCCCCCACCAGCACACCGGAACAATTGGCGCTGGCCGGTCAACTGCTGGGCGAGTACCCGGATCTGTACATGCAGACTCACATCAGCGAGAACAAGCAGGAAGTCGAGTGGGTGAAAGCGCTGTTCCCGGAGCGCGATGGCTACCTGGACGTGTACGACCACTACAAGCTGCTGGGGGAACGCTCGGTGTTTGCCCATGGCGTGCATCTGTGTGACGAGGAATGCGCGCGGTTGGCCGAGACCGGTTCGGCGGTAGCGTTCTGCCCGACGTCGAACTTCTTCCTCGGCAGTGGTTTGTTCAACCTGCCGATGGCCGAGAAACACAAGTTGAATGTGGGCCTCGGCACGGATGTGGGCGGCGGCACCAGCTTCTCACTGCTGCAAACGTTGAACGAAGCGTACAAGGTCATGCAGCTCCAGGGCGCGCGGTTGAGCCCGTTCAAATCGCTGTACCTGGCGACCCTGGGTGGCGCGCGGGCGCTGCGCCTGGAAGACAAGATCGGCACCTTGCAGCCGGGCACCGATGCGGACTTCCTGGTATTGGATTACAACGCCACACCACTGTTGAGCTATCGCCTGAAACAGGCGAACAACATTGCCGAGACGTTGTTTGTGCTGATGACGCTGGGGGATGATCGGACGGTGCTGCAGACGTATGCGGCCGGCCAGTTAGTGCATCAACGCTGATTTCAGCTACAGGCAAAAAGGGGGCGCGCTCCCGATTGCGGTAGATCAGTCAATGGAACCGATGACTGACAGACTGTAATCGGGAGCACGCCCCCTTGCACATTCGATTAGGTTTACAGCTTTATGGAGGAACGCCCCGGCTTCTTGGTCTGCAACAAATGCGAGAACACCGCATGCAGGTCATCCGACGCGCTCTCTTCATCGAGGTTGAGCTTGCTGTCGATATGATCCATGTGGTGCATCATCAAATTCACCGCCAGCGTCGCGTCCCGAGCCTCGATCGCGTCGATCAACTGGGTGTGTTCATCGTAGGAACAGTGCGAACGGTTGCCGCTTTCGTACTGGGCGATGATCAATGAGGTCTGGGACACCAGGCTGCGCTGGAAGCTGATCAGCGGTGCGTTCTTCGCCGCTTCGGCCAGCTTCAAGTGGAATTCACCGGAGAGGCGGATGCCCGCACCGCGGTCGCCACGGGAGAAACTGTCGCGCTCGTCATTGACCATCTGGCGCAATTCGGCCAACTGTTCGGCGGTGGCATGCTGCACCGCCAATTCGGTGATCGCGCGCTCCACCAGACGCCGGGCCAGGAACACCTGACGGGCTTCTTCCACACTCGGGCTGGCCACCACCGCACCGCGATTGGGCCGCAGCAACACCACGCCTTCATGGGCCAGGCGCGAGAGCGCACGGCGAATGATGGTGCGGCTGACGCCGAAGATCTCGCCCAGTGCCTCTTCACTCAATTTGGTTCCGGGCGCCAGGCGTTGTTCGAGGATCGCCTCGAAGATATGCGCGTAGACGATATCGTCCTGGGTTCCGCTGCGACCGGCCTTGCCGGCTCGCGGTTGTTTCTTGAGAGGTTGCAACTGTTCGTTCATGGGCACTCGGGTTTGGAGAACGGCGGCGAATTAACGGGTAATACGGCAACAACGGGTCGCTGGCAAGTATCACCTAAAAACAGCGCACATTGTACACAACCCAATACGCCAACACACTGTACGGCTGTTTGTGGTATCGGCTGTATTGCAATGACTCGCTGCGTTTGAGTTTAGGCTTGAATCAGCAACTTCTCAGGTAAAAGGAACACCTCCCCCATGACCGACGTCACCCACGTGCCCTTGCGCCCGCTGGCCGACACATCCGCATCGGCCGTCGTCGCCGGCTTTATCGCCATGATGACCGGCTATACCAGCTCCCTGGTGCTGATGTTCCAGGCCGGACAAGCCGCCGGTTTGACCAGCGCACAGATTTCTTCGTGGATCTGGGCGATTTCCATCGGCATGGCGGTGTGCAGCATCGGCCTGTCCCTGCGCTATCGCACGCCGATCACTATCGCCTGGTCCACACCCGGCGCGGCGCTGTTGATTACCAGCCTGGGCGGCGTGAGTTACGGCGAGGCCATCGGCGCGTACATCACATGTGCGGTGCTGGTCACAATCTGCGGGCTGACCGGCAGCTTCGAAAAGCTCGTCAAACGCATCCCGGCATCATTGGCAGCGGCATTGCTGGCGGGGATCCTGTTCAAGATCGGCAGCGAGATCTTCGTCGCTGCACAACATCGCACCGGGCTGGTGCTGGGGATGTTTTTCACCTACCTGATCATCAAGCGCCTGTCGCCGCGCTATGCGGTGCTGGCTGCGTTGATCATCGGCACGTTGCTGTCGGGGCTGATGGGCCTGCTGGACTTCAGCGGCTTTCATCTGGAGGTGGCAACGCCGGTGTGGACCACGCCGCACTTCTCGCTGGCGGCAACCATCAGCATCGGCATCCCGCTGTTCGTGGTGGCGATGACCTCGCAAAATATGCCCGGCGTCGCCGTGTTGCGGGCCGACGGGTACAACGTGCCCGCCTCTCCGCTGATCACCGCCACCGGCCTGGCCTCGCTGGTGCTGGCTCCTTTCGGTTCCCACGGCATCAACCTGGCGGCGATCAGCGCGGCAATCTGCACCGGCCCCCACGCCCATGAAGACCGCACCAAGCGCTATACCGCCGCGGTCTGGTGCGGAGTGTTCTATGGGATAGCGGGCGTATTCGGTGCCACGTTGGCGGCGTTGTTTGCGGCCTTGCCCAAGGAGCTGGTGCTGTCGATTGCAGCCTTGGCGCTGTTTGGCTCGATTATCAACGGCCTGAGTATCGCCATGAATGAGCCGAAGGAACGGGAAGCGGCGCTGATCACTTTTATGGTCACCGCGTCAGGCCTGACCTTGTTTTCCATCGGTTCGGCGTTCTGGGGGATTGTGGCGGGGATATTGACGCTGCTGATTCTGAACACGCGTACACGCGCTTAAGCGGGCATGGACGGCCTCGAGAACGCCGGCCATGTCTTGGGCAGGACGGTCTCAGTGACGCAAAAGCTTGCGTAACGGCACACCGTCCTTCAACACCGGTGACTTGATCACGATATAGCTGAAGTACTTGGAGATGCCGATGTTTTTGTCCAGCAAGCCTTCCACCACCTCCTGATAGTGCTGGATGCTACGGGTCATGAAGCGCACCAGGTAATCGTAGCCGCCACTGATCAAGTGGCATTCGAGCACCTCATCGACCAGGCGGATGTTGGACTCGAATTTGGCGAAGTCTTCACGCTTGTGGTCGCTGAGGGTGATTTCGGTGAACACCGTGACCGAATCTGTGATCTTGGCCAGGTTCAGATGTGCCTTGTAGCTGGAGATATACCCGGCCGACTCCAGCCGCTTGACCCGTTGCAGGCAAGGGCTTGCAGACAACCCTACGGCGTCGGCCAGGCTGACGTTGGTCATCCGGCCGTCCTTTTGCAATTCAACCAGAATACTGATGTCGATCCGGTCCAGCTTGACGAGCCCTTCCATTGCATACCTCTTGACTGCCGTTTGTAAGACAATCTTCTAGCAAAATCAGCGCCGTAAACACAACTGATGCTGAGCCACCAAGTCAGCCATGCTGTTGATGCAATAGTCGGCCGCGCACGGCACGGGCTGTCGAGCCGACTGGCGACCGATCAGGCAGCGGTCGAGCGACACGTCGGGGCCGACCGATGGCCGGGTCACATGCAACACAGGCTGGACCTGCGCGCCGTGCCGGTCAAGCCATTGCCGGGCATCGACCAGTGAGATGAAATCGTCCGCTTCTATGCCGAGGCGCTCGCACAACAGACCACGGTCTTCGAAATCGCGGTCGCCACACACCAGCAGGCGATAGAACTTGCGCAAGTACAGCATCGCCCCCGGGGCATCTTCGAACAGCGACCAGTTGCCTGCCGAGCGTGCAAAGCTCATCCCCTCCTCCCAACTGGCCGGCAGCCCCCAGCGCTCGGCAAGTTGGCGATGGGCGAAACACAAGATGCCGCTGAAGCCGAGCTCGGCAAAGCGCGGGTACAGGCCCTCGATCACCGCATGGAATTCGGCCAGTACCTGCTCCCGGGGCAGCGACTTCCCGCCTCGACTGTCGAGCAACGGCTGCAATGCCGCCAGCACGCCCGAGTCGCGATCCACCAGTACTCCATCACAATCGATCAGCAACGCTCGGTAATCTGTGAGTCCCATGCGGGTCAAGCCTCTAATGATGCAGTGTGATCGCCCGTGCGCCAAAACGGTTCACGGGCAGTGCCGCCAACAGGTCCCGAGGCGGGCACGGGCTCAGTTCAAGACCCGTGCCAAGGCCGCATCGAGAATCTGCACGGCTTCGTCGACCTGCGCCTCGGTCGCCACCAGCGGTGCCAGGAACCGCAGCACATTGCGGTGCACGCCGCACTTGATCACCAATAAACCACCGGCGCGGGCTTCATCGATCACCCGTTGATTAAGGTCGGCATCCGGGGTGCGCGCCGAATCATCCTTGATCAGCTCGATGGCCAACATAAAGCCGGTTCCCCGGACATCGCCGATGCGCGGGTAGCGCGCCTGCAGACCCAGCAGGCCATGGCGCAGGCGCTCGCCGAGCACTTGGCTGCGCGCCAGTAATTGCTCCTGCTCGAATGCGCTGATCACCGCCAGCGCCGCCGCGCACGCTAGGGCGTTGCCGCCGTAGGTGCCGCCCAGGCCACCGGGCAGCGGCGCATCCATGATGTGCGCTTTGCCCACCACGCCGGACAACGGCAAACCGCCGGCCAGGCTTTTGGCCACGGTCACCAGGTCGGGCTGGATCCCGGCGTGCTGGAAACCAAACCAGGTACCGGTGCGCCCGAAGCCGGTCTGGATCTCATCGAGGATCAGCACAATGCCGTGCTTGTCGGCCAACGCACGCAGTGCCTGGAGAAACTCGGCCGGCGCCGCGAGGAAGCCGCCGTCGCCCTGCACCGGCTCGATGATGATCGCCGCAACGCGCTCCGGGGCAACCTGGGTGGCCAGCAATTCATCCAGGGCCTTGAGCGCCAGCTCGCTGGTCACGCCGCGATAAGCGTTTGGATAAGGCGTATGGAAGACCTCCGGCGCAAACGGCCCGAAGTTCTGTTTGTACGGCTGGCTCATGCCGGTCAGCGTGGTCCCCAACAACGTACGGCCATGGAAACCGCCGCGAAAGGCGATGACCGCCGAGCGATTGGTGTGAGCGCGCGCGATCTTCACCGCATTTTCCACCGCCTCGGCGCCCGAGGTGAAGAACGCGGCCTTGTAGGCTTCCTGCCCACCGACCAGTTCGCACAGGCGCTGGGCCAGGTCGAGATAGGGCTGGTACGCCACCACCTGGAAGCAGGCGTGGGAGACTTTCTGCAACTGCGCCTGCACAGCCGCCACCACCTGTGGGTGGTTATGGCCGATGTTCAACACGCCGATACCGCCGACGAAGTCGAGATAGCGCTTGCCATCCACGTCCCACAACTCGGCGCCCTGGGCGCGATCGATCACCAATGGGTGCGCGGTGATCAGGCCACGCGGTACGAATTGATCGCGCTGACGGAGCAAATGTGGGGTTTCGTCGACTCTGCTGTTCATGGCATTTCCCATTGTGAGACTGGCAACCTGAGACAGTTGCGATGCCATTCAGAGTACGACCTGCCGGAAACGAACTGCACCGAAGTTACCCCGTGAGAAATTCGGATCAACTGTTTTTCCCCTGTGTTTCAACAGATCCTGCGCCGCGCTTGGAGGATGATGAGGACTACTTTCAACCCTGCGGAGAGACCCATGGCCCTGCTCTACAAATCCGACCCGGTACGCGGCCAGCGCTGGCAGGCACTGTTCGCCGAGCATGCGCCGGACATCGAATGGCGCGCCTGGCCCGACATCGGCAACCCCGCCGAGATCGAATACCTGGCCGCCTGGCTGGCACCGGACGATCTTGAGCAACTGCTGCCCAATCTGAAAGTGCTGTTTGCCGTGTCGGCCGGGGTCGACCAGCTCGACCTCGCGCGTTTGCCCGCGGACGTGCCCGTGGTGCGCCTGCTCGACCCGGGCATCACCCGCGGTATGTGCGAATACGCCAGTTGGGCCGTGCTCAGCCTGCACCGCGATATGCTGCGCTACCGCCAGCAGCAGGTGGCGCGCAACTGGCAGGCGCACCTGTTGCAACCGGCGGCGAACCGCCGTGTCGGCGTGATGGGCCTGGGCGCCCAGGCCCAGCAGATCCTCGCTACGCTGGCGCCGCTGGGGTTTGCCTTGTCGGGTTGGGCGCGCAGCCCTCATCAATTGCCGGGCGTGGACTGCTTTGCGGGCGAGGCGCAACTGCCGGCGTTCCTCAGCCAGTGCGATATCCTGCTGTGCGTGCTGCCGCTGACCGAGCAGACCCAGGGCATTCTCAATCATCGCCTGTTCGCTCAACTGCCAAGGGGAGCGGCGTTGGTCAACATGGGCCGCGGTGGGCACCTGGTGGAGGAGGACTTACTGCAAGCCCTGGCCAGCGGGCAACTCAGCGGCGCCGTGCTGGATGTACTGCAAGAGGAACCGGCGCCGGCGGACCACCCGTTCTGGGACCATCCACAGATCCTGCTCACGCCGCATATTGCCGCGATGACCCAACCGGACAGCGCATTTGCGGTGTTGCTGGAGAATATCCGGCGGCATCAGCGTGGCGAGCAGATGGTGGGCGAGGTAGATCGGGACAAGGGTTATTAAGCGGCAGATTCACTGATTGAGCCGCTGTCCGTTACCAGGGTAACGGACCGCGGCCCCCGCCTGCATCGGGCGCGTCAGCGCACGAGCCTTTCGGTAATCGCCGCTCCCACGTCTTGCGTCGACGCCTTGCCGCCCAGATCCGGCGTGATCGGCCCCTCGGCAATCACCGCTTCGATCGCCTGCAGGATTGCGTCATGGGCCGCGCGATAACGTGCATCGCCATTACCGAGGAAATCCAGCATCAAGGCGCCCGACCAAATCATCGCAATCGGGTTGGCAATGTTCTGCCCATAGATATCCGGCGCCGAGCCATGCACCGGCTCGAACAACGAGGGAAAGCGGCGTTCGGGATCGAGGTTGGCCGACGGGGCAATGCCGATGGTGCCCGCACACGCCGGCCCCAGGTCAGACAAAATGTCGCCGAACAGGTTGGACGCCACGACCACGTCGAAGCGATCCGGCTGCAGCACGAACCGCGCGCACAAGATGTCGATATGCTGCTTGTCCCACGTCACCTCTGGGTAGTCAGCCGCCATCAGCGCAGTGCGTTCATCCCAGTAAGGCATGCTGATGGAAATGCCATTGGACTTGGTCGCCGCCGTGAGTTTTTTACGCGGACGGCTCTGGGCCAGGTCGAAGGCGAACTTGAGGATGCGGTCGACGCCGCGCCGGGTGAATACCGACTCCTGCAACACGAATTCATGTTCGGTGCCTTCGAACATCTTGCCACCCACCGAAGAGTATTCGCCCTCGGTGTTTTCCCGGATGACCACGAAATCGATATCACCCGGCTTGCGCCCGGCCAGTGGGCATGGCACGCCAGGAAACAGCCGTACCGGGCGGATATTCACGTACTGGTCGAAGTCGCGGCGGAACTTGAGCAGCGACCCCCACAGCGAAATGTGATCCGCGACCTTGTCCGGCCAGCCCACGGCCCCGAAGTAAATGGCGTCGAAGTCCTTGAGCTGCTCGAACCAGTCGTCAGGCATCATCTGCCCGTGTTGCAGGTAGTAATCGCAGTGGGCCCAGTCGAACACTTCGATGCTCAGGTTCAGGTCCCAGACCTTGGCGGCCTGCTCCAATACCCGCAGCCCTTCGGGCAACACTTCCTTGCCAATGCCATCGCCGGCAATGGCGGCGATTCTGAATGCCTTGCTCATTGATCATGCCTCACTCGTTCAATCCGCCAATGTGGAAAGCCTTGACTTCAAGGTACTCGTCCAGCCCGTACTTGCTGCCCTCGCGCCCCAGCCCCGATTGTTTGATGCCGCCAAACGGCGCGACTTCCATTGAGATAATTCCGGTATTGAGCCCCACCATGCCGAACTCGAGGGCCTCACCAAAGCGCCACGAGCGCGCCAGGTTCTGGGTGAAATAATAGGCCCCCAAACCGTAGGGAGTGGCGTTGGCCAGGGCGAGCGCCTCGGCTTCGTCGGTAAAGCGCATCAGCGGCGCCACCGGGCCGAACGTTTCTTCGTTGGCCAGCAACATCCCGGCGTGAGCGTCGCCCAGCACCGTGGGCTGCACGAACGGGCTGTCGTCGGAAGGGATTGCGCCGCATAACAACGTAGCGCCCTGGCTCAAGGCATCCTCGATATGCCGCGTCACCTTGGCGACTGCCGCCGGGTTGATCAACGGGCCGATACTCACGCCCTCGTCCAGGCCGTTGCCGACCTTGAGTTTGTCCACCTCTTGCACCAGGCGTGCGGCGAAGCGCGCGTAAATGCCGTCCTGCACCAGGATGCGATTGGCGCACACACACGTTTGCCCGGCATTACGGAACTTGCTGAGCATGACCCCCGCCACGGCCTGCTCGAGGTCGGCATCGTCAAACACCACAAACGGCGCATTCCCGCCCAGCTCCAGGCTCAACCGTTTGATGTGCTCGGCGCTCTGGCGCATCAGCAGGCGGCCGACAGCCGTGGAACCGGTAAAGGAAATCTTGCGCACCGTCGGGTTGCCGGTCAGCTCAGTGCCGATACCGGCAGGCAGCCCAGTGATGACGTTGAACACGCCGGCCGGAATGCCGACGCGCTCGGCCAGCACCGCCAGGGCCAGGGCCGACAACGGGGTAAGGTCCGATGGCTTGACGATGATCGGGCAGCCGGCAGCCAGCGCCGGCGCGCACTTACGGGTGATCATCGCGTTGGGGAAATTCCACGGAGTGATGGCGGCACACACGCCCACCGGTTGCTTGAGGGTCAGCAAACGCCGGTCGCCGCTGGGTGCCGGCATGGTTTCACCGTAGACCCGGCGGGCCTCTTCTGCGAACCATTTGACGAAACCGGCGCCATAGCGGATCTCGCCCTTGGCTTCATTGAGCGGCTTGCCCTGCTCGAGGGTCATGATCAGCGCCAGGTCGTCGAGGTTATCCAGCATGGCCTGGTACCAGCGCTCCAGCAACGCCGCGCGTTCGGCTGCCGGGCGCGCACGCCAGGCGGGCCAGGCCCGTTCGGCGGCTTCAATGGCGCGACGGGTGTCGACCGCATCCATGGCCGGCACCCGGGCGAGCACCTGGCCGCTGGCGGGGTCGAGGATGTCCAGAGTGGCGCCGCTGTCGGCGGCGACCCATTGGCCATCGACATAGGCGAGTTCAGTGAGGAGGCTGGGGTCTTGCAGGCGAGTAGTGAGCATGGTCGAGTCCTGATCCGAGACACGCTCCAGTCTAGGGAGGGGCCACGGATAAGGATGCCGAAAGCGTCGCGTGGGCAGCGTGGCCTGCTGAAATTACGCCCAGGACGGCAGGCTCTGCTAGGCCTTCAACGAGTCGAGCAGGCCGTGCAGGAAAACCTCGCCGGCGTCCATCTGGCTGATCTCGATAAACTCATCGGGCTTGTGCGCCTGCTCGATCGAGCCCGGCCCGCACACCACCACCGGTACATCCAGGCGCTGCTTGAACAGCCCGCCTTCAGTGCCGAAAGAAACCTTGGCAGTGCCCGTGCCCGGCGCGGCGAACTGTTTGAGAAAGCGCACCGCTTCAACACTGGGATGGGTATCAAGGCCCGGGTAGACGTTGATGGTTTCGATCTCGATAGCCGCCACGCTCGACAGCTTTTTCGCCTCGTGCACGATCACTTCGGCGCGCTCGCGCAGTTGTCCCAGGAAGTGCTCAAGGTCATCGGCCGGCAAGTTACGCACCTCGAAATCCAGGGTGCACAGGTTGGGCACGATATTCAGCGCCTTGCCACCGACAATCTGCCCGACATGCACGGTGCTGTAGGGCACGTCGTAATCGCTGTCCTGGGCACCGTGGCGCTGCAACTGCTGCTGGCTCTCACGCAGCGCGGCGATAAAGTCGCAGGCCACGTGAATTGCGTTCACCGAGCGTGGCGCCAGCGACGAGTGCGCCTCCAGGCCACGGCAATACGTACGGTAGGAACCCTTGCCTTTGTGGCCCAACACAAATTGCATGTTGGTGGGCTCGCCGACTACGCACAAAAACGGACGCACCGGTGCCAAATGCAGCACATCGAGCAGGCGCCGCACGCCGACACAGCCGATTTCTTCGTCATGGGACAGGGCCAGTTGCAATGGACGGCTCAACGTGTGATCGGCCGCATCGAGCATCGCGTCAATGGCCAGGGCAATAAAGCCCTTCATGTCGCAACTGCCACGCCCATAGATGCGCCCGTCCTGTACGGTCGCGGCGAAGGCGGGAAAGGTCCAGGCCTGCCCCGCCGCCGGTACCACGTCGGTGTGCCCGGAGAGCAGCACGCCAGGCTGGCCCTTGGGGCCGGTGCTGGCGAACAGGTTGGCCTTGCGGCCGCTCGGATCCTTGACGATCAGCGACTCGATGCCTCGGGTCAGCAGCAGGTCGCGCACATAGTCGATCAGGGCCATGTTCGACTCCGATGAAACGGTGTCGAACGCCATCAGTTTTTTCAGGATATCCAGTACGCGAGGTTTCATGAGGCCCGGCTCCGTTGCAAGGCAAAAACAGCAAGGCGCCGGCTCATGCGCAGGCTCCCGAGGTCTCGGCCACGAGGCCGTGCTGGGTCTTGCGCAGTTGGGCAGCGTCATGGTGGCAGAGAACTTCACTGCCATTATCCAAGACGCGACGAGGGGGGGCGACGCGGTTGCACAGACCGTCGACGCGCACCGGGCAGCGATTGAGGAAGGTGCACAGCCCCGGCACACCGGCCCGTTCGCCCATGGCCGGCAGCGTATCGCAGGCCGTGCCGCAGCTTTCCAGCCAGCCCTGGCGCAGGTCGGGCACCGAGTGGATCAACAGGTCGGTGTACGGATGGAACGGCGGCTCGGCAAACGATTCGCGGCGGCCGGCCTGCACCTTGTAACCGCTGTACATCACCACAATGTCATCGCACAGCGCACGCACGGTGGAAATGTCGTGGCTGATAAACAGATAGGACACGCCCAACTGCTGGCGCAGGTCGCGCAGCAGTTCGAGGATCGCCGCGCCCACCACGGTATCGAGGGCCGAGGTGACTTCATCGCAAAGGATCAGGTCCGGTTTGGCCGCCAGCGCCCGGGCCAGGTTGACCCGTTGTTTTTGCCCACCGGACAATGCGCCGGGGCGCCGCTCGGCCATGTCCCGTGGCAGGCGCACCAGGTCCAGCAGTTCGCCGATGCGTGCCTGCAGCGCCGCACCCTTGAGGCCGAAATACATCTTCAGCGGGCGGCCGAGGATGGTCGCCACGCTGTGCATGGGGTTAAGCGCGGTGTCGGCATTCTGGAACACCATCTGGATACGCCGAAATTGCTCCGGGGTGCGCTCGGACAGACTGCCGCCCAAGGGTTGCCCGTCGAACGTCAGGCCGCCCAGGGCCGGCGGCAGCAAGCCGGCGACCACCCGGGCCAGGGTCGACTTACCCGAGCCGGATTCGCCGATCACGCCGATGGCCTGCCCCCGGCGTACGGTGAGCTCGATGTCTTCCAGCACCCGGATCGACGGCATGCCCTGGGGCGTTTTATTGCCGTAGCCGGCGGTGAGTCCGCTGATGGTGAGCAACGGTACGTCTGCGGCAATGCCGCAAGGCGGCCGGATATTGCTGTCGGGGCGCGCAGCCGCCAACAGGCTGCGGGTATAGGCATGGGCCGGGGCCTTGAGCAAGGCTGTGGTCGCGCTCTGTTCGACGATCTGCCCGCCGTTAAGCACCACGATCTGGTCGGCCATCTGCGCTACCACCGCGAGGTCGTGAGACACATACACCGCCGTGGCGCCACGCTCGCGCACCACACGCTTGAAGGCGCGCAACACGTCGATCTGGGTGGTCACGTCCAACGCGGTGGTCGGCTCGTCCAGTACGACCAGCAAGGGGTCGCTGATCAGCGCCATCGCCGCCATCACCCGCTGCAGTTGCCCGCCGGAGACCTGGTGCGGGTAGCGTTGCCCGATGCGCTCGGGGTTTGGCAGGGCCAGGTCACGGAACAACTCGATGGCCTTGGCTTGAAGACCGGCGCGAGTGCCCAGGCCATGGATCAAGGCGCCCTCGACCACTTGGTCGATGAGCCTTTTCGCCGGGTTGAACGCAGCCGCCGCGCTTTGCGCGATATACGACACACGGTTGCCGCGCAGGCCCTGCAGCTGTTTTTCGCCGAGGGCCAGCATGTCGTGTTCACCCACCTGCACCACGCCACCGGACAGGCGACAGCCGCTGCGGGCATACCCCAGCAACGCCAGGGCGATGGTGGTTTTGCCCGAGCCGGACTCGCCTATCAGCGCAAGTACCTCGCCTTTTTCCAGGGCGAAGCTCACGCCCTTGACGATCTCGACCTCGCCGCGCTCGCCGGAGGCGACCACGCGCAAGTCTTCGACGCGAATCAACTCGCTCATGTCAGTGGCCTCCCGTGCGTCGACTGCGTCGCGACGACAAATAGTCGATCAGCAGGTTTACGCCAACGGTCAAGGTGCCGATGGCCGCCGCCGGAATAATGATGGCCAGCGCCCCCTGGCTGAGGCCGCCAATGTTTTCACGGACCAGGGAACCCAGGTCGGCATCGGGGGGCTGTACGCCGAGGCCGAGGAAACTCATGCCGGCAAGCAACAACACGATGTAGCCGAAACGCAGGCCCAGGTCGGTCAGGACCGGGTTGAGCATGTTCGGCAGGATCTCCCTGCACGCCACATACAAGCGGCGCTCACCCCGGGTGCGGGCAACCTGCACGTATTCCAGGGTTTCGATGTTCACCGCCATGCTGCGCGCCACGCGGAACGAGCCGGGGATATAGCTGATCACGGCGGTGCAGATGAGCAGCGTCACGGACGAACCGAAGGCCGAGACCATGATCAACGCGAGCATTTTGCTCGGAATCGAAATGAAGGCATCCATCAGGCGACTGATGATTTCGTCCAGCCATTTGGGCGACACCACTGACAACAGCGCACAGCCGGTGCCCAGGGTGCTGGCCAGGACGGCGGCTACCAGCGCCAGCCCGACGGTGAAACGCGCGCCCACCAGCACCCGGCTGAGCATGTCACGCCCCAGGTAGTCGGTGCCGAACGGGTACGCGAGGCTGAAACCCTCGAAGACGTTATCGGACACCACTTCCCCCACCGGGTGTGGCGCCAGCCATGGGCCGAACAACGCGACCAGCAGCCAGGCCACGCATACAGCTGCACCCACCAACCCCAGCCAGGGCGGCCCGTTGGACGCTTTGGCGAGGGCCAGGGCGGAAGAGGCAGGCTTGGATTTCGCAATGAGCGTATTCATTGGTTTCTCAGCCTCGGATTGGAGAGGATTGCACACAGGTCGGCGAGCAGCACCAGGCCCAGGTAAGCGGCACAGAACAACATGGTGCAGGCCTGCACCAGCGCCATGTCGCGGTTGGTCACGGCATCCACCATCAAGCTGGCAATCCCGGGATAGTTGAAGATGGTTTCGACGATCACCACCCCGCCCAGCAGATAGGACAGGCTCAGGGCGATGGCATTGGCAATCGGCCCAATGGCATTGGGCAAGGCATGGCGCAGCACAATCCGTATCGGGCCAACGCCCTTGAGGCGCGCCATTTCCACGTAGGGGCTGTCCAACTGGTCGATGACCGCGGCGCGGGTCATGCGCGCCATTTGCGCGACGATCACGCAGCACAGGGTCATCACCGGCAACGCGTAGGTGCGCATGAATTGCCACGGCGAGCTGATATCGCTGGCATAGGACAATGACGACAACCAACCCAGGTTGACCGCGAAAATCAGCACCGCCAGGGTGGCCACCAGGAACTCCGGCACCGCGACCATGGCCAGGGTGACGAAGCTCAGGAGACTGTCGATGCGCCCGCCCCGCCCCATCGCCGAACCGATGCCCAGCACCAGCGCCACCGGCACCGAGACCAACGCCGTGGCTCCCGCCAGCATCAACGTGTTCGGCACCCGCCCCGCCATCAGCTCACTGACCGGCGTGGCGCTGGAAACCGACACGCCCATGTCGCCGGTCAGCAGGCTCATCAACCAGTGCAGGTAACGCAATACACCGGGTTGATCGAGCCCCAGCTTCAGGCGCAATGCCGCGACCTGTTCAGGGGTGGCGAACTGGCCAAGGGCTTGTTGCGCCGCATCCCCCGGCAATACCGCCGTGATCGCGAACACGACCATGGACACGATCAATAAGGTCACGACCCCGGCGCCCAGGCGCCGGCCGATCAACCACAGTGTAGTGCTATTCATCGTCCTGCCCTCACGGTGCTCAAGCGTCCAGCCAGACTTGCTCGGAGAACATGTAGCCCATGAAACCACCGAGCGGATTGGCGACATAGCCCTGCACACGCTTGTCCACGCCATCAATGTTGCTGATGAACACTGGCACGCCGATACCGCAATGGTCATGCACCAGCGCCTGCATGTCGTGGTACATCTGGGTGCGCTTGGCTTCATCGGTTTCCGCGCGGGCCAGCAGCAGCAACTGGTCGAACTGCTCATTCTGCCACCCGGACTCGTTCCACGGTGCCTTGGACTGGAAGAACTGCGAGAACATCACGTCGGCGTTCGGCCGTGGGTTGATGTTGCCGAAGCCCAGCGGGTGTTTCATCCAGTGGTTGGACCAATAACCGTCGGTGGGCAAGCGGCTGACGTCCAGCTTGAGCCCCGCCTGTTTGGCCGACTGCTGCAGCAATACGGCGATGTCCACCGAACCGGTCGCGGCGGGCGATGCCACCAGCGGCATGGTGATGCTCTCCATGCCGGCTTTCTTAAGCAGGAATTTGGCTTTCTCAGGGTCGTACACGGTTTGCGGCAGGTCGGTATTGTAATAACGCGCACCGGGCGAGATCGGGTGATCGTTACCCACTACCGCATACCCACGGAATACCGCCGATTTGATTTGTTCACGGTCCAGCAGCAGCTTCATGGCCTGGGTGAATTCGGGGCTTTTGCCAGGCATCTGGTCCTGGCGAATGATCAAGTCCGTGTAGTTGCCCGACGGCGCATCGACGACCCGATGCTTGGGGCTGGCGCTGATACGCGTGGTGGAGCGCGCATTGACCTCGTTGATCATGTGCACGTCACCGGACAGCAGCGCGTTGATCCGCGATGGTTCGTCGGCGATGGCAATGAACTCGATCTCGTCGAGGTACGGCAAGCCCGGTTTCCAATAGTTCTTGTTGCGCACGGCAATCGAACGCACCCCTGGCTTGAACTCGCCGACGGTGAACGGGCCGGTGCCGATGCCCTTGTTGAAGTCGGTGGTGCCTTCGGGAACGATCAACAGGTGCGACACCGCGAGGATCGAAGGCAGCTCGGCGTTCGGTGAACTGAGGCGGATCTGCACTTCGTTCGGACCGCTTGCCTTGATCTCGGCGAACTGCTCGACCAATGCCATGACCTTCGAGCCGGTGAGCGGATCCTTGTGCCGGCTCAGGGAAAACACCACGTCGGCGGCGGTAAGCGGCTTGCCGTTGTGAAAGGTCACGCCGTTGCGCAGGGTAATGGTCCAGAGCGTGGCGTCGGTATTATCGATGCGCTCGGCCAGTTCCAGTTGCGGGGTCATGTGGCTGTCGAAACGGGTCAAGCCGTTATAGAACATGTAGTGACGCACGTAGTCGGTGGACAGCGCGCCCTTGGCGGGGTCCAGCGTATCGGCGGTGGAGCTGGACACACCGGCCACGCGAATCTTGCCGCCCGGCTTGCCCTTGCCGGCCGCCGGCGCTTCATCGGCCCACAATTTGCCGGCCGCACCGAACAAACTGCCCGCGCCGGCCGCCGCCACACCGGCCACGCCGAGCATCTGCAGGGCGTTGCGGCGCGACATGCCGCGATTGAGGCTTTCGAATACCCGCAGGCTCTCTTCACCGGAGATGAGAGGAGGCGTGGTTTTGTTGTCTGTCATGGCAAGGCTACCTGTCGAAAATCGGAAGATTCGAGTGCTCACGGTTATCCGGAGCGTTCTGGAAACACAAACGACGGTGAGGCAACAACGGCAACTCAGTGTAAGTAGTCTTGAAAGCGGTAATAGGCGCCCACGAACGGCAGGAACCAGGGTTTGCCGAAATGCCCGGGGATCGCCGGCCATTCGAGTTCACGCCAAGGATTGGCCTCGGCATTGCCGGCCATCACCTGGGCCATTACCTGGCCCATATGCACCGACATCTGCACCCCATGGCCGCTGTAGCCCATGGAATGAAACACGCCGCCATGCTGGCCGGCACGTGGCAGGCGGTCGGAGGTCATGTCCACCAGGCCACCCCAGCAATAATCGATCTTCACCTGCGCCAGCTGCGGAAACATGTTCAGCATCGCGGCCTGCAGCACTTTGCCGCTCTTGGCATCGGACACGCTATTGGACATCGCGAAGCGCGCACGCCCGCCGAACAGCAGTCGATTATCCGGGGTCAGGCGGAAATAATTGCCGATCATGCGGCTGGTGACGTAGGCACGGTGCTGCGGCAATAGCTGATCGATCAGCGCCTGGGGCAACACTTCGGTGACGATGACAAAACTGCCTACCGGTACGATGCGTCGGCGATACCAGCCAAGCCCACCGTGCTGGCAGGCACCGCTGGCAAGCAGCACTTGACCGGCGTGCAGCGAGCCCCGGCCGGTGTTGACTTGATAGCCACCGGCCTGCGCCTTCCAGTCATTGACGAGGGTGTGCTCATAAATCATCGCGCCGCGTCGCGCCGCCGCCTCGGCCAAGCCCACACCGAAACGGCCGATGTGCATTTGCACGCCGTTGCGTTGCAGCAAGCCGCCGTGAAACTGCGTCGAATTCACTTCGGTCCGGGTCTGGCCGGCGTCGAGCAACTCGACATCGGCATCGACTTCGCGGCGAATCAGATCGCAGGTGCGCGCCAGCCCTTCGTAATGCATGGGCTTGGCCGCCAGCTTGAGCTTGCCGTTGCGCACCATGTCACAGGCGATCTGCTCCTGGTCCACTAACGACACCACGGTCTGCACCGCGCTTTCATAAGCCTGGTAATAATCCCGCGCCTTGGCTGCCCCGAGGCTGGCATGCAGCCCGGCGTAATCCTGGGCCACCCCGGTGTTGCACTGCCCACCGTTGCGCCCCGAGGCTTCACCGACCACCCGCCCGGCATCCAGCACCACCACACTGGCGCCGCGCATGGCCAATGCCCTGGCCGCCGAAAGGCCGGTAAACCCACCACCGACCACCGCCACGTCGACCTGCCTGGGCAGGTCACCCAACTGCGCGCCGGTGAAGGCTGGTGCGGTATCGAGCCAATAGGATTCACTGCCCATGTTTAACCTCGTGCGCCAATGACGTTGGTTTTTACAGACCGACCAGGCCAGGCAACCCACCGATATCGGTGATCTGCTGGTAGCCGAAGGCAGCATTACCCGGAACTTCATGACCGCGGGCGACAAACGCCTTGTGCTTGATCTTCATGTCGTGAGCCGACATCAGGTCGTAACGGAAGCTGGACGACACATGCAAGATGTCTTCCGGCCCGCAGCCGAGGTTGTCGAGCATGTACTCGAACGCTTGCAGGCGTGGTTTGTAGGCCTGGGCCTGCTGAGCGGTGAACACCTTGTGAAACGGCGCACCGAGCTTTTCGACGTTGGACATGATCTGACTGTCCATGGCGTTGGAGAGAATCACCAGGGGAATCTTGTCGGCGATCTTCGACAGGCCGGCCGGCACATCCGCGTGAGGGCCCCAGGTCGGTACGGCGTCGTAATACAGCTGACCTTCTTCACGGTAGTCGATACCCCAGCGCTTGCAGGTACGCGCCAGGGCGGTCTTGAGAATTTCGTCGTAGGGCCGCCAGTCGCCCATCACCTGATCAAGACGGTAGGCGGTGAAATCCTTGACGAACTGGTCCATCTGCCCAGGCGCGAGGCGATCCGCGAACAGCTCGCGGGTCATGGTGCCCATCTGGAAATTGGTCAGCGTACCGTAGCAGTCGAACGTGATGAATTTGGGACGAAGGAAGCTCATGGGGTGCGGTCCTGGAGTCAGTGGAAAGTGACAAGCATTCGCGGCTCTGACGGCGCGTCGGCCTCGTTGCAGCACAGGTTCATTACACCACTGTGAAATCAGCAGATGGCATCAAAAATGCCCCTGACTCAATACAAAGCACCGTTTTTGCCGTCGGCGCCAGCAGAGTTTGCGGCGCGCTCCAGGCTTGGGCAAAGCCCGTATTCATGCGCTTTTATGGGCCTTTTCAGGTGCAAGGGCTCAAGGCTGGGGGTGACGAGCGGCAGAATGTGTGGCGCACGGCACTCTATAAAGAAGCGTTCCGCGCACAGCGCTGAACAGGCTCATCGGCCGCGAGGCATTTGCTGCTGAGCACCCCCTCCAATTTGGTAGTAACTATGGTGGCGTCACCCTCTTGCACGGCAAATCTACCGAATACCGCGCGCCCTCTTGCCAGCCCTGAAAGCAGGTGGGATACAGGCATTTCAACGACTCTCAACCGGTGCTTAACGGAGACCCGCCATGGCTGCCCTGCCACACCCTGATTACGTTTACCGCTCGATGACGGCAGCCGACCTTCCGGCCGCCCATGCGTTATCGGTGCAACTCAAATGGCCCCACCGCCTGGAAGATTGGGCGATGTTGCAACGGGTCAGCGATGGCTTTGTGGTACTCGACGGCGAGCGCCTGATCGGCACGGCTTTCGCCTGCCCCCAAGGCGATTACACGACGATCGGCCTGGTGATCGTCAGCAACGACTACCAGGGCCAGGGCATCGGCCGCCGCTTGATGGAAATGGCCCTGAAGGCCTGCCGGTCAAGCACGCCACTGCTCAATGCCACCCTGGCTGGTGCGCCGCTCTACGCAAGCCAAGGCTTTGTCGAGTTTGGCCAGGTGCAGCAGCATCAAGGCCAGGCGCAGGTTCCCGCACTGACCGCGCTAGCCGAGGGCGAAACCTGCCGCACGCTGAATGCCGACGATCATGCCGCCTTGATCGCCCTGGCCAATGCCGGCAGCGGCCTGGACCGCCGTGAAATCCTGCGCGACGTGCAAGTGGAGCACGCCGTGGGCATCGAACGCGACGGCCAGTTGCGCGCGATTGCGCTGCTACGCCCCTTTGGTCGTGGGCGTTGCATCGGCCCGGTGGTGGCCGAAACGCTGGACCAGGCCAAGCACTTGATCGGCGCGTTGCTGGCCGAGGTGCCGGATGCATTTGTGCGCATCGACATCCCGGCCGAATGCGGCCTCAACGACTGGCTCGAACAGGCCGGTTTGAAGTGCATCGACACGGTTGCACGCATGGCCATGGGTGAACCGCCCAAAGCCCGCGCCGGCGTGCATGCATTTGCCCTGATCACCCAAGCGATCGGCTGACCTTCCTGGAGTATTGCCCATGTCTTCCCCTCGTATCCTGATGCTCGCTCGCGCTGACGGCAGCCCCGTCGACACGCCCTTTCGCAACGCGGCCTTGAGCGCGCTCGACCCCTTCGGCGACAACCGCCGGCTTGCCTGGCTGAGCGACGACGGCGTGTCTGCCGGTCTGGTCGCGCTGAACGGCGAAACCGTTATCGAAGATTTCCCCCACAGTGAAACGCTGGTGGTTCACGCCGGTTCAGTACAGCTGCACAGCGCCGGGCAGACGCTGGAGCTGGGGGTCGGCGACAGCGCGGTGATCGGCCGCGGCACCCGCCTCACCCTGCAGGCCAGCCCCGGCACCTGGTGCGCGTTCTGCGCCGTGAACCTCACCGATGCCCCGCTGCGTCCCGGCCTGACCTGGCTCGATCCGCGCGCCATGCTCAACCCTTCAGCCGCACCCGACGCACACATCCTGATCGGCTCCGCGCCGCAATGCCGCTCCAACAACCTGTTTGACGATGCCAGTACCGAACTGCGCGTCGGCATCTGGGATTCGACGCCCTATGCCCGCCACGCTCGCCCGCACAAGCTGCACGAATTGATGTACCTGATCGAAGGCAACATGACGCTTCAGGACGCTGAGGGTGTCGATCTGACGGTCAACACCGGCGATACGGTTTTTGTCCCCAAGGGCGCGCCATGTGCCTGGCGCGGCACGGTGTATGTGCGCAAGGTTTACGCGGTGAAATAAGTTCGCAACGCCTGTTATCGCTCCAGGGAGCCCGTTGAAATGACTACACACTCTACGAACCAGCACAGCGTCGCCCCCCACATACTGGGCAGGTTCTACATCAATGGCGAGTGGGTTTCGCCGGCAGTTCCGGCCAGCCTCGGGGTGGTCAACCCGGCCACCGAGCAGGTGGTGGCGCAGGTGGCGCGCGGCACTGCCGAAGATGTCGATCGCGCCGTTGCGGCAGCGCGTGCGGCGTTTCCGGGCTGGGCGGCGTGCGCCCCTGCCGAGCGCGCCCGCGTGCTTGGGAAGATCCATGAGCTGATCCTTGAACGCAAGGAGGCGCTTGCCCAGGCGCTGTGCCTGGAGATGGGCGCGGCGATAGGTTTCGCACGTGCCATGCAGGTGCCGCTGGCGGCCGAGCACGTGCGGGTCGCACGTGACCTGCTGGCCGACTATCGCTTCCAGACGCTGGAAGGCAGCACCGCGATCGCGCGTGAGCCCATCGGCGTATGCGCACTCATCACCCCGTGGAACTGGCCGTTGTATCAGATCACCGCCAAGGTTGCCCCGGCGATTGCCGCCGGCTGCACGGTAGTGCTCAAACCCAGCGAACTGTCGCCGCTGAGCGCGTTGCTGTTCGCCCAGTTAGTGCATGATGCCGGCCTGCCGCCCGGGGTGTTCAACCTGGTCAATGGCAGTGGCCACGAGGTGGGCGCCGCCATGGCCGCGCATGCCGACGTCGATATGATCTCCATCACCGGCTCCAACCGCGCCGGAGCCCTGGTTGCGCAGGCGGCGGCGCCGACGGTGAAACGCGTCACCCAGGAGCTGGGCGGCAAATCACCGAATGTGTTGCTGCCCGACGCGGACTTTGCCAAGGCCGTGCCGCTGGGCGTGATGTCGGCATTTCGCAACGTGGGGCAATCCTGCAGCGCGCCAACGCGGATGATCGTGCCCAGGAACAGACTCGCGGAGGTTGAAGCGCTCGCGGCGGCAACCGCCAACGGCATCGTCGTGGGCGACCCGCAATCGGTGGACAGCGTACTCGGGCCGATTGCGAATCAGGCACAGTTCGAGCGTGTACAGGCCATGATCGAGATCGGCATCGCCGAAGGCGCGAAACGCGTCTGCGGTGGTCCCGGGCGCGTGCCCGGCTTTGACACAGGCTTCTATGCCCGCCCGACCGTGTTTTCCGAAGTCGCGAGCAGCATGCGCATCGCCCAGGAAGAAATTTTCGGCCCGGTCCTTTGCATCATCGCGTATGACAGCCTCGATGAAGCCGTCGCCATCGCCAATGACACGGTGTACGGGCTGGGTGCCCATGTGCAGGGGCAGGACATCCAGCTTGCCCGAGCCGTGGCGTCGCGTATTCGCGCCGGGCAAGTGCACCTGAACCATCCCGCCTGGGACCCGATGGCACCCTTTGGTGGCTACAAGCGTTCGGGGAATGGCCGGGAGTATGGTGTGCAGGGTTTTGAAGAGTATCTGGAGACCAAGGCCATTGTCGGCTTCGGTGCCTAGAGCAGCGTCTGCCGGCACTGCACATCGACTGTGAAAAGGGGGCTTGCTCCCGATAGGGGTGAGTCCCCCCTATCGGGAGCAAGCCCCCTCTTACATTGCGGACCGAAACCGGCATGCTATGCCGGTCCGGCGCAGAGCCATTCGGCCCCTCAGAAATCCGCGACTTTGCCCCACGCCGATGACTTGAACCGGTCCGGATGATAAGGCGTCGGGTCTACGATAGGTTGCGCACCACTGACAATGTCCGCAATCAGATGCCCCGCCCCCGGCCCGATACCAAACCCGTGCCCACTGAACCCCGCCGCCAGTATCAGCCCAGGCAGGTTGGCCATTTCACCGATGCCGGGTACGCCGTCGGGCGTGCTGTCCACATACCCCGCCCACGCGGCCGTCACCGATGAGTCCTTGAGGGCCGGCATCAATGCCGTCCCGCGCTCGTAGGTCAGCTTGACCGCCAAAGCGTCCGGGGTCGGGTCAAGAATTCGCATTTTCTCCATCGGCGTCGGCTCGTCCAGACGCCAGCGCTTCCAACTTTCGTGGCCTGCCCGTACGCCTTCGAACCCACCCACGGCGAGGTTGCGCCAGCGCCGTTGAAACATCGGCAGGAACTGCGGCGCAAAGCTGAGCAGCTGCGGGGTGGGATCGACACGCCCGCGCCCGCTGATCGCCAGGGTGTAGCTGCCATCGAAACGGCGCGTCATCGAGGCATTGGCCGTGTGCAATGCAGTCGGCAGTTCCTGACTTGGGGGCGACACGCGCAGCACGGTTTGGCGAATGGTCGCCTGGGGAAAACGAATGCCGTATTGGCGGCAGAACGAGGAGGCCCAGGCACCTGCGGCGAGCACCGCAAGCCGGGTGCGGATGGTGCCTTTTTCAGTCACCACCGCAGACAGTCGGCCGCCTTCGGTTTCCACGCCCCGCACCGCGCAGTCCTGATGCACCGTGCTGCCTAGCGCCATGATCGCGCGTGCGACCGCCGGGGCTGCGCGGGAGGGGTCGGCAATGCCGTCGGTGGGTGCGTATACCCCGCCTTTCCACGGCTTGCCGGTCGCACTGCCGCGCTCAGCGGCTTGCTGCGCGGTGAGCATATGGGTCTCGACGTTGACCGAGCGAGCGAACTCGCCCCAGCGTGCCCAACCGTCAATTTCCTTTTCGTCGTTGCTCAGGTAAAGCAGGCCGCACCGAGTGAAGCCGGTCTGCTCGCCGGTCTCGGCAGCGAACTGCGCCCACAGTTCCAAGCTCTTGGTGGCCATCGGCAGCTCGCGCGCATCGCGATTCTGCTGACGGCACCAGCCCCAGTTACGGCTCGACTGCTCGGCCCCTATACGGCCCTTTTCGACCAAGGCGACCTTCATGCCGCGCTTGGCCAGGTAGTAAGCGGTAAAGGAACCGATGATGCCACCGCCAATCACCACCACGTCAGCGTCAGTCGGCAAGTCGGGAGAAGTTTCTACAGCAATCAAGGGAGCGGGCATAAGTGGGTATCCGTCAAGGGTCGGTCATGGCATCGCGGCAGCATGGATTCATTACACCACCATGAAGCCATGCATAAACGGTTAAAAAGACCGGTCGGGTGGTACAAACCACCGTTTATCAGGCCCGCTCCGGCAGACTTTACCGCCCGGGCACACCACGGTTTTCTGCCAGGCGGCAGACGGTGATAGCACGCAAATGGGGCAGTCACGCCTATTAACTGGTAGAGTGCGCACCGTTATTTATTAAGAGGAATGTTTTCATGGCCACTAACCGCTCCCAGCGTCTGCGCAAAAAACTGTGTGTGGACGAGTTCCAGGAATTGGGTTTCGAGCTGAACCTGGAATTCAAGGAAAATCTGGCTGACGATGCAATCGATGCATTTCTCGACGCATTCCTGAAAGAAGCCATGGAAGCCAACGGCCTGGGCTACGTCGGCGGTGACGACTACGGTCTGGTCTGCCTGCAGAAGCGTGGCTCGGTCAGCGAAGAGCAGCGCGCCAAGGTTGAAGCCTGGCTCAAGTCCCGTGATGAACTGACCAAAGCCGAAGTCAGCCCGTTGCTGGACGTGTGGTACCCGGAAAAGCCGATCAACCCTGTTGCTTGATCGCCATCAGGGCCATCCTTCGTGATGGCCCTGTTTGTTTAAGCGTCACCCCCTCGTTACCTGCAGCAAGCCTCTCCTGGCTCTGCGCGCGCTCGGCATTCAAGCCTTCCAAAGCCCCCAATTCCTGATATCCAACGCACTCACCGCCCGAATCGGCAGGGAGAGCGCCCCTCTGCCTGGAAAAAAACGCCGAATACCCGCTATCGTTCAGCTACAACTGGATGCACCTTGGGGCATAATGCCGACACTTTCAGGACCATTGAGGGATTTTTCTTATTTGCCCCTCACCTTTTCACCCTCCTCAGCAGTAGGGTTTTATTTCTTATGATCAAATCTTTACGTTCAGTGCTCATTGCCGGTTTTTTCCTCCCACTGGCCTTTTCCGCTACCGCTGCCCCCATCAATAACACCCTGCCACCCAACGTCCAGCAGGCCCTCCAGAAAGCCAAAATCCAGAACACCGCACTGTCCCTGGTGATGCTGCCACTGACCGGCCCTGGTACACCGACCGTATTCAACGCTGACGTCTCGGTTAACCCCGCCTCGACCATGAAGCTGGTCACGACCTACGCCGCGCTGGAAATGCTTGGCCCCAACCATCAGTGGAAGACCGAGTTCTATACCGATGGCACCCTCAGCGGTGGCGTGTTGCGCGGCAACCTGTACCTCAAGGGCGGTGGCGACCCCAAGCTGAACATGGAAAAACTCTGGCTGCTGATGCGCGACCTGCGCGCCAACGGCGTACAGCAAGTGACCGGCGACCTGGTGCTGGACCGCAGTTTCTTCAACCAGCCACAACTGCCGGAATTCAATGACGACGGCAACGACGAAAACAAACCGTTCCTGGTCAAGCCCGACGCCTTGCTGGTCAACCTAAAGGCCCTGCGCTTCGTCACCCGCAATGATGCAGGCCGGGTGATCGTATCGGTCGAACCGCCGATCGCGAGTATTCGCATCGACAATCAGGTGAAGGCGAACAACGCCAAGCAGTGCACCGGCGACGTGCGCTACAACCCTACGACCGCGGCCGATGGCAGCGTGACCGTTACCGTCAGCGGCCAGTTGGGCGATGGCTGCAGTTCGCAGACTTACCTGTCGCTGTTGGACCATGCCACCTACACCGCCGGCGCCGTACGGGCGATCTGGCAGGAGTTGGGCGGCACTATCCAGGGCCGCGATATCCAGGCACCGGTGCCCAAGGATGCGAAGGTGCTGGCCCGTGCGTTCTCGCCGGACCTGGCGGAAATCATCCGCGACATCAACAAATACAGTAACAACACCATGGCCCAGCAGTTGTTCCTGAGCCTGGGTGCACAATTTCGCAACGATGCCGACGGCGACGATGCCAAGGCTGCGCAACGCGTGGTACGCCAATGGCTGGCGAAAAAGGGCATCACCGCACCGCACCTGGTGATGGAAAACGGCTCCGGCCTGTCCCGCGCCGAACGGGTCAGCGCCCGCGAGATGGCAGCCATGCTGCAAGCCGCCTGGAAAAGCCCTTACTCGGCCGAATACATCAGTTCACTGCCGATTGCCGGCACCGACGGCACCATGCGTAAACGCCTGAAGACCACCGCCCTGCGCGGCGAGGCCCATGTAAAAACCGGCACCTTGAACACCGTGCGCGCTATCGCCGGGTTCAGCCGGGACAACAATGGCAATACCTGGGTCGTGGTGGCGATTCTCAACGACTCGAAACCGTGGGGTGCTTCGTCGGTGCTGGATCAGGTGCTGCTGGACCTGTATCGCCAACCGAAACTGACCGCCGCAGCGCCGGTGCTCTAACCCAACGCAAGCGACGGTGCGACGTGCTCGCGAATACGGACGGTCAGTCACCCCAGGTTTTGACTGACCCATCGTATTCGCGAGCCGGTCGACTTGTCGCAACGCTGCCGCCACACATTTCCACCCGGTCCCTGCCCGCCTGCTTGGCCACATACACCGCCGAGTCCGCGCGCAACAGCAACCCATCAATCCCTTCATCGACCCGCCAGTTGGCCACACCAAAGCTGGCGGTGACGATCCCCACCGTCTCCATCGGCGCACAGCGCAACGACTGCCACAGTTGCGTCGCCAGGCTGTAGGCCTGCTCGCCGTCGGTGTTGGGACACAACACCACGAACTCTTCGCCACCCAGGCGACAGAACACATCGGTGCGACGCAGGCGTTGGAGAATACGCTTGCACAGCTCCTGCAGGACGCCGTCTCCCACGCCGTGTCCGTACTGATCATTGATCCGCTTGAAATGGTCGATATCGAACATGATCAATGACAACGCCCCGCAGGTACGGTTAAGCCGGATCATCTCGGCCTTGACGCGATCCTGGAAATAACGCCGGTTATGGATGCCCGTCAGGGCGTCGGTAATCGACAGTGTGCGCAGCTCGTCCTCGACCCGTTTCAGATCGGAAATATCCGATACATAGCCATGCCACAACGTGCCGCCTCCCGGTAACTCTTCCGGTGTGGCCTCGCCTCGAATCCAGCGCAGGCCCCGCTGCGGCAATTGCACGCGATACTCTTCGCGCCAATGGCTCAACTGCAGCGCCGACAAACGAATCGAGTTTCGCACGCGCTCCACGTCCAATGGATGGATACGCTCCAGGACGCTGCTCGCATCCTGCTGCAACACGCCGGGCTCGATTTCATAGATATCGCGCATGCCGTCACTGGCGTAGATGAAACGCCAACGGTCCTGAGGCTCCAAGGTGAACTGGAAGATCCCGCCGGGCACGTGGGCGCTGAGCTTTTTCAGCAACCGATCCCGTGCGGCCAGGGCTTCGTAGGCGCGCTTTTGTTCAGTGACATCCAGGTAAATCGCCAAGTGCCCGATCCACAGACCATGCTCGTCGAGCAACACGGTTGGCAGCATGTTGACGGTCAGGTGGCTGCCATCCTCGCGCCTCAAGGTCCACTCGCGGGCTTCATGTTGGCTGTCGGGGCTTTCCACCAGCATCGCCTGGCAGGGCGGGATACGTTTGCCCAATACCGTGCTCAAGTACCCGGCCCGGGATTCGAGTTCCGAAGGCAGGTGCAGGCTTTCCAAGGTCAGCTGCCCCAGCGCGTGCTCGGCCTTGAACCCGAGCATTTGCTCGGCACCGGCATTGAAGGTATTGATCACGCCGCGCAGGTCAGTGGCGATGATCGCGACCTGGGTCGCCGCATTCAGCACACTGCGCAATTGACCATGTGCTCCGCGCAATTGCTGCTCACGCAGGCGCAACTGCTCCGTGCGTTGCTCCACCAGCTTCAAGGCGCGCTGGCGTTGGCTGACCAGCACGTAAAGCAGGGCACTGAGCAAGACACTGAGCAACACGCCCATGGTCAGGATCATGTTCATCGAAGAATGATTGGCCTGGTCGAATACCTTACTGGCACGCAGGCTCAGGGTGTAGACATGATCACCGAGGGTGATCCGGCGCGCGGCGACCAGGCCGCTGTCGCCCACCGAATTACTCGAGGCGTACAACACTCGCTGCTGATCATCGGAGGTGTCGACAATCTGCATCACCAGGTTGTCTCTATTCGGCTTGGGCAGACCATCGGCCACCAACTGGCGCATGCTGATCACCGCCATCACGAACCCGTAGGGCTCGGCATCGGGTTGTTTGCTGACCGGCGACACCAACAGTACGCCGGCGGCGTAGGCAGGCTCCACCCCAACCAATTGCATCGGTTGGGAAACTGCCAGCTTGCCGCTTTTTTGCGCACGCTCAAGCACCGAGCGCCGCAGGGGCTGGGCCAGCAGGTCGAACCCCAGGGGCGAGCCCAACAGGCTCTGGGTCTGGCTATACAGCACCGGGACGTACTCGTCGCGCTCGGAGGCCGGTGCCAGGTTGCCCGACGAATCGAGTTCACGGATGGCAAAAGGGCTGCCGCGCTGTCGGGAAATGTCCTGTTCAAACTGAACGCGCTGATCGCGAAATACCCGTGGAGCCCAGGCATAGGCGCGAGTGTGCAAGAGCAAGGGCTGGGCGAAGCCATCGAACTCTTGGCGTGACACATCATTGGAGTTGATAAAAAAACGCCGCAGGCTGCCCAGGCGTTGCTCCTGGTCCTCGAAGCGTTCCTGGAGGCGGGCATAGCGCTCGTTGACCAGCAATTGGAAACGCTGGCGTACCTGCTGTTGATAGAGGTCGGCAGCCGCCAACGCGACCACCGCGGTCAGCGCACTGCCTACCAGCAACACCACCAATGCCACCAGCCAAGCCGACGCCTGTTCACTGATAAAGCCTAGAATTTTCGGGCGGGCACCTTGTAACGGCATAGGCAACACTCACAACGCCAGCGTGCGGGGGTGTCACTTTGGCTAGGCATTTAGTTATAGCCATCGGTCCTGTATTTGACCAGCGCAAAAAAGCCGCAAGCCCGGAATAATCCAGGCTTGCGGCTTTTTGGTAGAACCGAGTGGCGAAATCAGCGCGAGGTGATTTTCCAGGCCCGGTGGATCTTCGCGTTACGCGCGAAATCCGGGTCGATGGTCTTGTCGCTGATTTCCTCGACCGCATAGCGTTCGCTGAGGTTGTCCTCCAACTGGAACTTGCGGAAGTTGTTGGAGAAGTACAGCACGCCGCCCGGCGCCAGGCGAGCCATGGCCAGGTCGAGCAACTGCACGTGGTCACGTTGCACGTCGAAGATGCCTTCCATGCGCTTGGAGTTGGAAAAGGTCGGCGGGTCGATGAAGATCAGGTCGAACTCATCGCGGCTGGCTTCCAGCCAGGCCATCACATCACCCTGCTCCAGGCGGTTCTTGTCGGAGAAGCCGTTGAGGGAGAAGTTGCGACGCGCCCAGTCCAGGTAGGTCTTGGACAGGTCGACGCTGGTGGTGCTGCGCGCGCCACCCTTGGCCGCATGCACACTGGCGGTGGCGGTGTAGCAATACAGGTTGAGGAAGCGCTTGCCGGCGGCTTCTTTCTGGATGCGCAGGCGCATCGGACGGTGGTCGAGGAACAGACCGGTGTCCAGGTAATCGGTGAGGTTGACCAGCAGCTTGACGCCGCCCTCGCTGACCTCCGTGAACTTGCCTTGGGCGCTCTGGCGCTCGTACTGCTTGGTGCCACTCTGACGCTCGCGGCGCTTGACCACCACGCGGCTCTTGTCGATGTTCAGCGCCTGTGGAATGGCCGCCAGCGCATCGAACATGCGTGCAGAGGCTTTTTCCGGGTCAATGGATTTCGGTGCGGCGTATTCCTGCACGTGCACCCAGTCGTGGTACAGGTCGATGGCCATGGAGTATTCCGGCATATCGGCATCGTACACACGGTAGCAGTCCACACCTTCGCGCTTGGCCCACTTGCCCAGCAGCTTGAGGTTTTTCTGCAGGCGGTTGGCGAACATCTGCCCGCCTTCGCTCAAGCGCGGCTGTTCGACCACAGGGGCCGGGGCCGGCTTGATCGGATTACCATTCTTGTTGTACTGGCGCTCTTGCGGCTCGGCCGGGGCTTGATCGTAAGCGGCTTGCTCACGTTCGGCCTGGCGCTGCTCGGGCGTACGGCGCTCGCCAGTGACGAACTGGTCCGGGTTGACCTTGATCAGCAGCAACTTGCAAGGCAAGGCGCCGTTCCAGAACGCATACTGCTTGTGGCTGCGGATCCCCATGCGCTTGCCCAGGTCCGGTGCGCCGGTAAAGACCGCCGCCTCCCAGCCCATGCATGCCTGGCGCAGGCGCTCGCCGAGGTTCTGGTAGAGGTACAACAGGCTGGCTTCATCACCCAGACGCTCACCGTAGGGTGGGTTGCAGATCACCAGGCCTTTCTGGTTCTGGTCCGGGCGCGGCTCGAAGGTGCCGACTTCACCCTGGTACACCTTGATCCAATGGCTCAGGCCGGCGCGCTCGATATTATTGCGCGCGGGTTGGATCAGGCGCGGATCGGCCTCGTAGCCGCGCACCCACAACGGTGGCTTGTTCATACCGATGGCGGCACGCTCGACCGCCTCGGCATGCAGTTTCTTCCACAGCGCCGGAACGTGGCCCAGCCAGGTGGTGAAGCCCCACAGTTCGCGATTCAGGTTGGGTGCCATGTCGGCAGCGATCATCGCGCCTTCCACCAGAAACGTGCCCACGCCGCACATCGGGTCCGTCAGCGCGCCGCCTTCGGCAGCAATGCGCGGCCAGCCGGCGCGAATCAGGACCGCAGCCGCCAGGTTTTCCTTCAACGGTGCGGCGCCCTGCTGCAGGCGGTAACCACGCTGGTGCAGGCTATGGCCGGACAGGTCGAGGGACAGGATCGCCTCGCCACGGTCCAGGCGCAGGTGGATACGCAGATCCGGGTTGATCTTGTCGATGGACGGGCGTTCGCCGGTCGGGGTGCGCAGTTTGTCGACGATCGCATCCTTGACCTTCAGCGCGCCGAAGTGGGTGTTGTCGATACCCGAACCATGACCGCTGAACTCAACCGCCAGGGTGCCATCCGGGACCATGTGGTCAGCCCATTCGATATCCAGTACGCCGTGGTAAAGGTCTTCGGCGTCCTTCATGGGAAAACGTTTGAGTACCAGCAGTACACGGTTGGCCAGGCGCGACCAGAGACACAGGCGATAAGCGGTTTCCATATCGGCCATGCCGCGCACGGCCGAGGTGTGCTCGCGGGCGTCCTCAAGGCCAAGCCCGACGGCTTCCTCGATCAGCAGGCCTTCGAGGCCCTTGGGGCAGGTGAGGAAGAGTTCAAAACGGTCCGACATGGGCATTCCAGGCTTTTCAGCAATAAATGAACGGGCGACGCATCGCCGGCTCGGTTTTCAATCAAGCACTTTTCTCGAAGAGTGCTCGCGTGGCACGAATGTGCCGTTCCACCCCGGCTGTCGGGCTTTTGGGCCTTGATTCGACGGGGCAGATAAACAATTAGCCGTAACAAAAAGTAATATTCCGACCCTTCGTCGAATAATAACCGACTGCAACGGGCGGACATTCTCACTAAAGGATTAAACCCATCCTCTTTGTAAGGCACATCATAGCTGGCTTTGCCCTTTAAATGGGGCGAAAAGCCATCCCAGCTTATGGCTATAGCATCGTTATCGTTACGTGCTTATGACAAAACGATCATTGAATCCATGTGACCTATTGGTTAGAACTCAACACAGGTCGGCGCCGTAACGACGCCGACACATTGGCTCGCCACGCCGGCAGCGAGCCCACCAACGGCAGAAAAACTCTGCCCGGCCTCGGACGAGGCCGAAGGATATCTAGACAGTCAACAAGTGAGGGAAACACCCTATGAGAAGACTTAAGCGTGATCCGTTGGAAAGAGCATTTTTACGCGGATATCAATATGGCGTTCATGGAAAATCCCGTGAGCTTTGCCCATTTACTCTACCGTCGGTACGCCAAGCCTGGATTAACGGCTGGCGAGAAGGACGCGGCGACAACTGGGACGGTATGACTGGCACTGCGGGCATCCACAGACTCAACGAACTTCACGCCGTCGGCTAAATCAGGGGCACTTAATTCCGACAAGCCACCTTTGAAGATGTAATGACTTAACCACGCACGCCCCATTCGGGCGGCGGGCTTCGGCCCAGGGGCTCCTTATGGAGCCCTTTTTATTGAAAGGTGTTTAATCGTTCACGCCTTGGGCAACGCTGCAATTGCATCCACCGCCTCGCGGATCAGCGCCGGCCCTTTGTAGATGAACCCGGAGTACAACTGCACCAGGCTGGCGCCGGCAGCAATCTTCTCGGCCGCGTGCTTGCCTTCGGTAATACCGCCCACGGCAATGATCGGCAAACGACCGGCCAACTCAGCCGCCAGCACCTTGACGATATGCGTGCTCTTGTCCCGTACCGGCGCACCCGACAGGCCACCCGCTTCATCTCCATGGGCCAGACCTTCGACACCGACCCGGCTGAGGGTGGTGTTGGTCGCGATCACCGCGTCCATGCCCGAGTCCATCAGGGCCTGAGCCACCAGCACGGTTTCTTCATCAGTCATGTCCGGGGCAATCTTGATCGCCAACGGCACGCGTTTGCCGTGACGCACCGCCAGGTCTTCCTGGCGCTGGCGCAAGGCTTCCAGCAATTGCTTGAGGGAGTCACCGAACTGCAGGCTGCGCAGGCCCGGCGTATTCGGCGAACTGACGTTGACGGTGACATAGCTGGCATGGGCGTAAACCTTGTCCAGGCAGATCAGGTAGTCATCCACCGCCCGCTCCACCGGCGTGTCGAAGTTCTTGCCGATATTGATCCCCAGGATGCCCTTGTATTTCGCCGCCTGCACCCGTGACAGCAGATGATCAACCCCCAGGTTGTTGAAGCCCATGCGGTTGATGATCGCCTCGGCTTCCGGCAGGCGGAAGATACGTGGCTTGGGGTTGCCCGGCTGCGGGCGCGGGGTCACGGTGCCGATTTCGACAAAACCGAAACCCAACTGTGCAAAACCGTCGATGGCCGCGCCATTCTTGTCCAGGCCGGCAGCCAAGCCGACCGGGTTAGGGAAATCGAGCCCCATCACCGACACCGGCATTTTCGCCGGAGCCTTGCATACCAGGCCATTGAGCCCCAGGCGGCCACCGGCACCGATCAAGTCCAGGGACAGATCATGGGAGGTTTCCGGGGAGAGTTTGAACAACAGCTGGCGGGCCAGGGTATACATGGGCGGGCTAGACTCGGATGGCGGCGAAAGGTGGCGGCGATTATAGCCGGGGTCGCAGGCTGCATGCGAGGCGTGATGCCTGATCGTCAGTAGCGATGCGCGACCAGCTCCTCATAGCGCGCCCAGATCTTCTGTGCGTATTGCAGGCGCAATGCATCGCGCTTGGGCCCCGGCCCCACTCCCACGTTGTAGGAGCCGATGGCCGTCCAGTTGTAGCCGAAACGCTGGATAAACTCGGCGAGTATCGAGGCACCCACCTCGACAGACAGGCAAGGCTCATTCAGCAGCCGCTCTTCGGTGATACCCAGCCTGAGCAAGCGCGGCAAATGGATGCTGTTGATCTGCATCAAGCCGATATCACGCGTGCCATTACGGTTGGCGTAGTTCATCGCTCCCGCACGGTAATTCGACTCGACGGCAGCAATGGCCTGGAGCAACTCCGGTTCGAGGTCATAGCGGCCGGCAACCTCCTCCCAGCAGTAAGCCAATGCCTGATGGCTGCCGATCAACAGGTTCAACAACAGGGCTTTGCCCCACCACCTAAACACGGCTGAGCTGACCACAAGCCGGGCACACGTGAGTTACCCGCCCACGATCAACCTCTTCAACCTGCACCGGGCAGGTAAAGCGATACCCCCGGCCATAGATCGTCTTGATAAACCCCTTGTCGTCCCGCAGATGCTTGCGCAGGGCATAGATGCACCGCGTCAGCGACTCTTCAGCCACCTCTCCCCGAGGCCACACCCGCTCCAGCAAATGGTCCTTGGTGATCAGCGTACCGGCAGAGGCCAGCAGCAATCGCAGCACCTGCCCTTCCTTGGGAGGCAACTGAATGTCCGCCTCCCCTCCCGTCAACCGGCCATCAGCGTGCAAGGTCCAGTGAGCAAAGCAGAGGGACGCCGTCGAGTGCTCAATCACGACGGCCATGCACACCTCCGTATCCGACTACTGACATTCAAATTCTTGTTTCCTGTACCGGCGCGTCGCCTACATCACGACTATAAAAACCTGCCTTACGGCCCGCGTTAGGAATAAACCCATTCAAACAACGCTTTTTGGCCACTACCGGTAAGACAATTCGCTACTGAGTGAATAAACCCGCTTGTTCATGGGGGAAGCTCGCGCCCTGATCGTACAAACGCACGCTGCACGCGCTCATATTGCGCCGTAGTCAGGGGAAGTGGCCCGGTCGCCGGCGTGGGCTCGTCCTGCTCAATGTCCACTCGCCACACCGAAACCTCATACGGTCGCTTGGGTACATCCAACTCCGCCACCAACTTTTCGATCAGCCTCACTTGTGCAGGCTTGCCCTTGATCAACAGGCTGTTGGTGTCCGGGTAGGCGGCCAGGGTCAGACTCCCTTCGGCCAGCAATCCCTTCTGCTCGCTGGACAGCAGCGCCTGGATCATGGAGGCCATCCCCGGCGAATGAACCTTGTTGGCACCGCTCCCATACTGGCGATCCTCCACATGGGTGTTGAACACCTGCACCACCGCGAATGAGTACGCCCCCAGGCGTACTTCCCGGCGTGGCCGATCCATCAGTTGGGTGAGCCGCAACACGTGCTCGACATAGTTCGGCGGCCCCGACACATAAAACGTTCGCGCCCCGCTCTCACGCAGCGGATAGCGCGACTCATCCAGCCCCGTACGACGCATCGCGCCGCGCAGCCTGTCGACAGAGATATGTCGCAGCCCCACCGCCGAGCTTCTTGCCTCTGCGGCACCGTAGACGTACAGCCCTTGCCCGTCGCTGTACCAGATCAAGCCTTCCTGCTCGGCCAACGCCTCCAGGGTCTGTTGCGGCGCCGTAAAGTCGAACGTCCCGCTCACACGCCTGCCGGCCACTTCCCGGCTGATCACGACCGGCAAACCCAATGGCACCGACAGCTCGACCAGCAGGCTATGCAGGCTTTCATCCTTTGCCTGAACGGCCTCGGCCCAGACCGCGAAACAGGCCAGCAACAGCACGGCGCACAACAACCAGTTGCGCAGCCAGGGATGGTGCGTCTTTGCAGGGAAATCAGCGTGCACCTTGGGTTTCCTGGGCTGTGCGGCGTGAAGAAGCGGCCATACTGAAAGGCAGGCGTCGCTCAATCTTGATGAAAAGCTGACGGCAGCCCCGTGGCATGTGCCTTGCTATGCACTCTGTATCAGAGCGCGCACCAACGACGGAGCGGGCTTACGGACAAAGGCGTCGTTATCCTGCAATGGCCTGCATCGCCATCTGAAGGAGCGACGCTTTTTTGTGAGAGAAAAGGTAGGTGTTGATGAAGAGTTCAGATCCGCTGGCCTGGGTCAACGGCAGCGACGCCCCGGAAAAAAGCAGCCTTGACCTTGGGTTCATGGCCCTGACCGATTGCGCCTCCCTCGTGGTTGCCGCCACTCAGGGGTTTGCCCAACCCTATGGGCTCACGCTCAACCTCAAGCGCCAGGCATCCTGGGCCAACCTGCGCGACAAACTGGTCAGCGGCGAGCTGGACGCCGCCCATAGCCTGTACGGGCTGATCTATGCCGTACACCTAGGCATCGGCGGCGTAGCGCCTACCGATATGGCCGTGCTGATGGGGCTCAACCAGAACGGCCAGAGCATCAACCTGTCCCACGGGCTGCAGCAGCAAGGCGTGGTCACTCCTGAAGCATTGGAGCGCCACGTGCACCAAAGCCGAACAAAACTGACCTTCGCCCAGACCTTTCCCACAGGCACCCACGCCATGTGGTTGTATTACTGGCTGGCGAGCCAGGGCATTCATCCCCTTCAGGACGTAGACAGCGTGGTCGTGCCGCCGCCGCAAATGGTCGCACACCTGCAGGCCGGGCGAATCGACGGTTTCTGTGTCGGCGAACCCTGGTGCGCCAGCGCGGTGCAGCAGCGCCAGGGCTTTACCCTGGCAACCACCCAGGCAATCTGGCCGGACCACCCGGAAAAAGTGCTCGGCTGCACCCAGGCGTTCGTCGAGCAGTACCCCAACACGGCACGCGTACTGGTGATGGCCATCCTGGAAGCCAGCCGTTTCATCGAAGACAGCCAGGAAAACCGGCGCTCCACCGCACAGTTGCTCAGCGCCCGCGACTACCTCGACGCGCCGCTCGATTGCATAGAACCGCGCCTGCTCGGTGTGTATGACGATGGCCTGGGCAACCGTTGGCAAGATCCCCACGGGTTGCGCTTTTTCGCCGAGGGCGAGGTGAACCTGCCCTACCTGTCCGATGGCATGTGGTTCATGACCCAGTTCCGCCGCTGGGGCCTGCTGCGTGAAGACCCCGACTACCTCGCCACTGCACGCCAGGTGCAGCAACTGGACCTGTATCGCCAAGCCGCCAGCGCCGTAGGCGTCAGCGTGAACGCCCAGGACATGCGCAGTAGCCAGTTGATCGACGGCAAGATCTGGGACGGCTCCGACCCCGCCGCCTACGCCCGCAGCTTCCGCCTGCATGCCATGGCCGAGCCTGTGAACCGCCAGGTTCTGCGTTGACAGGAGGTGCCCGATGTTGCGAATCCTGTTGATCAATGACACCCCGGGCAAGGTCGGCCGACTCAAGGCCGCATTGACCGAGGCCGGTTTCGAAGTCATCGATGAGTCCGGCCTGACCATCGACCTGCCCGCACGCGTCGAAACGGTGCGCCCGGATGTGATCCTGATCGATACCGAGTCGCCCGGCCGCGATGTGATGGAGCAAGTGGTGCTGTTGAGCCGCGACCAGCCGCGGCCGATTGTGATGTTCACCGATGAGCATGACCCGAGCGTGATGCGCCAGGCGATCAAGTCCGGCGTCAGCGCCTACATCGTCGAAGGCATCCAGGCTCAGCGCCTGCAACCGATCCTCGATGTGGCCATGGCTCGCTTTGAGAGCGACCAGGCCCTGCGCGCCCAGCTCCAGGCCCGTGACCAGCAGTTGGCCGAGCGCAAGCGCATCGAACTGGCCAAGGGCATGCTGATGAAAATGAAACACTGCAATGAAGAAGAGGCCTACACCCTGATGCGCCGCCAAGCCATGAGCCGCCAGCAAAAACTGATTCAGGTGGCGGAGCAGATCATCGCCATGAGCGAATTGCTGGGCTGAACTGGCTCAGCTCTTGCTAAGCATTCATCACAGGTAACCAACGGCGGTTGCCCCTCCACGACAAAGACGTCGCACATCCGGTTTGCCCTCGCAAACCCGGTGGCGGCGTTTTTTCGTTTTGGCCCCAGCGCATGGGGCGGGTGGGGCGGCCTCAGTCGGCAGCTCCATCACTCGGCCTTCTTACTGACTCCCAACCGTTGAGGTGCGTGATGAAATCAAGCTTCTGGAAATCCGGGCACACCCCGACTCTGTTTGCCGCGTTCCTGTATTTCGACCTGAGCTTCATGGTGTGGTACCTGCTCGGCCCGTTGGCGGTGCAAATCGCCACCGACCTGCACCTGACCACCCAACAACGCGGCCTGGTGGTGGCCACGCCGATCCTGGCGGGCGCACTGCTGCGCTTTGCAATGGGCATGCTGGCCGACAAGCTGTCGCCCAAAACCGCCGGGCTGATTGGCCAGGTGATTGTGATCGGCGCATTGTTCGCGGCCTGGAAACTTGGCATCCACAGCTACGAGCAAGCCTTGTTGCTGGGCGTGTTCCTTGGCATGGCCGGCGCGTCGTTTGCGGTTGCCCTGCCCCTGGCCTCCCAATGGTACCCAGCGGAACACCAGGGCAAGGCCATGGGCATCGCCGGCGCAGGTAACTCCGGCACGGTGTTCGCCGCCTTGCTGGCACCGGTATTGGCGGCGGCGTTCGGCTGGAGCAACGTGTTCGGATTTGCGCTGATTCCGTTGGTCCTTACCCTGATCGTCTTCGCCTGGCTCGCACGCAATGCCCCGGAACGCCCGAAACCCAAAGCCATGGCCGACTACTTCAAGGCGCTGGGCGATCGCGACAGCTGGTGGTTCATGTTCTTTTACAGCGTGACATTCGGCGGTTTTATCGGCCTGGCCAGCGCCCTCCCCGGCTACTTCAACGACCAGTACGGCCTGAGCCCGGTGACCGCCGGTTACTACACCGCGGCCTGTGTATTCGGCGGCAGCCTGATGCGCCCGCTGGGCGGGGCCATGGCAGACCGGTTCGGCGGGATTCGCACCCTGCTCGGCATGTACAGCGTGGCCGCGATCTGCATCGCAGCGGTGGGTTTCAACCTGCCCAGTTCCTACGCTGCATTGGCCCTTTTCGTCTGCACCATGCTCGGCCTCGGTGCAGGTAACGGCGCGGTGTTCCAGTTGGTGCCCCAGCGCTTTCGCCGTGAGATCGGCGTGATGACCGGCTTGATCGGCATGGCCGGCGGTATCGGAGGCTTTGCCCTGGCGGCGGGCATGGGCGCGATCAAACAAAGCACCGGCAGTTATCAGATGGCGCTGTGGTTGTTCGCCAGCCTCGGCGTGCTGGCCTGGTTCGGCCTGCACGGCGTCAAACGACGCTGGAGAACCACCTGGGGCTCGGCTGCCGTGACCGCCGCACGCGTCTGATGAGCCTGCAATTGAGCGTCGCCCAGGCCAGCGCTATCGGCCCGCGGGCGGAAAACCAGGACGCGCTGCGGGTGGTCACCCCTCTCGCGGAGCTGGCCGCGAGCAAAGGTTATTTATGCGCCATGGCCGACGGTGTCAGCCAATGTGCCGACGGTGGCTTGGCCGCACGCTCGACCTTGCAGGCCCTGGCCATGGACTACTACGCCACGCCGCAAACCTGGGGCGTGGCCCAGGCGCTCGAACGGTTACTGCTCGCGCAGAATCGCTGGCTGCAAGCCAACGGCGGCGGCCAGCCATTGCTGACCACTCTGAGTGCCCTGGTGTTTCGCGGGCAACGTTTCACCCTGGCGCATGTGGGAGACTGCCGGGTGTATCGCTGGCTCGACGACCAATTGTTACGCATCAGCGAAGATCACGTCTGGGAACAACCGGGCATGCAACATGTGCTCAAGCGCGCCCTCGGGCTTGACCAACACCTGGTGCTGGACTTTCTCGACGGCGAACTGCGTGCGGGCGAATGTTTTTTGCTGCTCAGCGATGGCGTATGGGCCACCCTGGGCGACCACAGCATCCGTGCAATCCTGCGCGAGCAAAGCAATCTCGATGCGGCGGTCAACACGCTGGTCAACGCCGCGCACCTGGCCGGCAGCCTGGACAACGCCAGCGCCCTGTTGGTGCGTATCGACCAACTCGGTGCCGCCACCCTCGGCGATGCGTTGGTGCAGTTGCAGCAATGGCCGCTGCCACCGCCGCTGAAAGCCGGGCAACAGTTTGAAGGCTGGCAGGTTGAAGGCGTGTTGGCGCAGAGCCGACAGTCGTTGTTGTACCGGGTGCGCGACGCCCAGCAGCAGCCCTGGTTGCTGAAAACCCTGCCACTTGACTATGACGATGACAACGAAGCGGGCCAGGCCTTGCTGTCGGAAGAGTGGTTTTTGCGCCGGGTGGCGGGGCGTGCCTTTCCTGAAGTTCACACGGCCAACGGGCGTCAGCATTTGTACTACGTGATGCGCGAATACCCGGGGCAAACCCTGGCTGAATTGTTCCGGCGTCGAGGTCCCCTACCGTTGGCGGAGTGGCAGTTCATTGCCGAGCGTCTGTTGCGCGCGGTGGGCCTGTTGCACCGGCGCCAGATCCTGCACCGCGACATCAAACCGGAGAACCTGTTGCTGGGCGACGATGGAGAACTGCGCGTGCTGGATTTCGGGCTGGCCTACTGCCCGGGGCTCTCGGAAGACCGCGCGCAGCTGCTGCCCGGCACCCCAAGCTTTATCGCACCCGAAGCGTTTAACGGCGAGCGCCCTACAGTCCAACAGGATTTGTATAGCGTTGGCGTAAGCCTGTATTACCTGCTGACGGGGCATTATCCCTACGGCGAGATCGAAGCCTTCCAACGCCCTCGCTTCACCCAGGCGATCAGCGCCAGTCGCTACCGCCCCGACCTTCCGGATTGGTTGCCGCTCAGTCTGGAACGGGCCGTGACGGCCTTACCCGCACACCGTTATGAAACCGCCGAAGAATGGTTGCTGGTGCTGGAACAGGCCGAGCGCCGTGAGCTGAGCGTACGGCCACGCCCACTGCTGGAGCGTGAACCGCTGAAAGTCTGGCAAACCCTGGCGGCGGCGTCGCTGCTGATCAATCTGGTGCTGCTGTATTGGTTGTTGCACCACTAGAGGGCGATTTCCCCCGGCATTTCGAAGCCAGCCCCAATAAAACCGGGCACAGGCCAACTTGGCACAAGCACTGCATTATCGATCCCAAGCACATACATATAGCCATCCTTTCAACGACGAAGGGACGAGCTTCCCGAGAGAACGGGACCGGACAAAGGCGTCCTCGCTAGATCACTGGCGGGGGCGCTTTTTTTTTGCGCACGATTTGTCGAGCCATTGCGGAGAACGACATGAAAAAACTCAAATTGGTCATGATCGGTAACGGCATGGCCGGGGTTCGTACCCTGGAAGAATTGCTCAAGCTGAGCAGTGAGCTGTACGACATCACCGTGTTCGGCGCCGAGCCGCACCCCAATTACAACCGCATCCTGCTATCGCCGGTGCTGGCCGGTGAACAGACCTTCGAAGAGATCGTACTCAACGACCTGAGCTGGTACCTGGATAACGACATCAAGCTGCTGCTCAACCGAAAAGTGGTGCAGATCGATCGCGTCAAACGCATCGTCATCGCCGAGGACGGCACCGAGGCCGAGTACGATCGCCTGCTGATCGCCACCGGCTCCATGCCGTTTATCCTGCCGATCCCCGGCAACACCTTGCAGGGCGTCATCGGCTATCGCGATATCGCCGACACCCAAGCCATGATCGACGCCGCCAAGACCCACAGGCACGCGGTGGTCATCGGCGGAGGCCTGCTCGGCCTGGAAGCCGCCAACGGCCTGATGCTGCGCGGCATGCACGTGACCGTGGTGCATATCGGCGAATGGCTGCTGGAGCGGCAACTGGACAAGACCAGCGGCCAGTTGCTGCAAACCGAACTTGAGAACCGTGGCCTGGTATTCCGCCTCTGCGAACAGACCCAGGCCCTGCACGACGCCGGCAACGGTCGGGTCGGCTCGGTGCAGTTCAAGAACGGTGACATCATCCCGGCCGACCTGGTGGTGATGGCTGCCGGCATCCGCCCCAACACCGAACTCGCGGAAAAATCCGGCATCCCGTGCAATCGCGGAATACTGGTCAACGACACCCTGCAAACCTATGACCCGCGCGTCTATGCCATCGGCGAATGCGCCAACCATCGTGGCACCGCTTACGGCCTGGTAGCACCGCTGTTCGAACAGGCCAAGGTCTGCGCCAATCACCTGGCCCAACTCGGCTTTGCCACCTACAAAGGCTCGGTCACGTCGACCAAGCTGAAAGTCACCGGTATCGACCTGTTCTCCGCCGGCGACTTCATGGGCGGCGAAGGCACCGAGACCATCACCCTCTCCGACCCGATTGGCGGCGTGTACAAGAAGCTGGTGATCAAGGACGACATCCTGGTCGGCGCCTGCTTGTACGGCGACACCGCTGACGGTGGTTGGTATTTCCGGCAGATCCGTGAGAACCACGCCATCGGCGAGATTCGCGATCACCTGATGTTCGGAGAAAATGCTTTAGGTGACGTAGGCCATCAAGGCCAGGACAAAGCCATGAGCATGGCCGACACCGCCGAAGTCTGCGGTTGCAACGGGGTGTGCAAGGGCACCATCGTCAAGGCGATTCAGGAACACGGGCTGTTCAGCGTCGACGAGGTGAAAAAACACACCAAGGCCGCCAGTTCCTGCGGTTCCTGCGCCGGGTTGGTGGAACAGATCCTGATCAACACCGTGGGCGGCGCCGCCGATGTCAAACCCAAAAGTGAAAAAGCCATCTGCGGTTGCAGCGACCTCAACCACGGGCAAATCCGCCAGGCCATCCGCGACCAGCACCTGCTGACCATCGCCGGCACCATGAGCTACCTTAACTGGCGCACGCCCAACGGCTGCGCCACCTGCCGCCCGGCGTTGAACTATTACCTGATCTCGACCTGGCCCGGCGAGGCCCGGGACGACCCGCAATCGCGCCTGATCAACGAACGTGCCCACGCCAACATTCAGAAAGACGGCACCTACTCCGTAGTACCGCGGATGTGGGGCGGTGTGACCAATCCGTCGGAGCTGCGCCGTATCGCCGACGTGGCTGACAAGTACAACGTGCCGATGGTCAAGGTCACCGGCGGCCAACGCATCGACTTGCTCGGCATCAAGAAACAGGATTTGCCGGGCGTATGGAAAGACCTCGACATGCCGTCGGGCCACGCCTATGGCAAATCCATCCGCACCGTGAAGACCTGCGTCGGCAGCGAGTTCTGCCGCTTCGGTACGCAGAACTCCACACAGCTGGGCATCGAACTGGAGCATGACCTGTTCAACATGTGGTCGCCGCACAAGGTCAAACTGGCGGTGTCCGGTTGCCCACGCAATTGCTCGGAAGCGGGCATCAAGGACGTAGGCATCATCGGCGTCGATTCCGGCTGGGAGATGTATATCGGCGGCAACGGCGGGATCAAGACCGAAGTCGCGGAGTTCTTCGTCAAGCTGAAAACCGCCGAAGAAGTCCGCGAGTACAACGGCGCCTTCCTGCAGCTGTATCGCGAAGAAGCCTTCTACCTGGAACGCACGGTGCACTACCTGCAACGGGTAGGCATGGAGCACATCAAGAAAGCCGTATTGGAAGACCCGGCCCGACGCCAAGCATTGAATGAGCGCCTGCAATTTTCGCTGTCGTTCGAACAGGACCCGTGGAAGGAACGCCTGGAGCAGCCACAGTTGAAAAAGGAATTCGAGATCATCCCCGTCAAACAGCTGGAGGTGCCGGCATGAACTGGCTGGATATCTGCGCCCTCGATGAAATCAACGCCCTGGGCTCGCGCATCATCCAAGGGCCGAAAGGCGATATCGCGATTTTTCGTACCAGTGACGATGAAGTGTTCGCCCTTGACGACCGTTGCCCGCACAAAGGCGGGCCACTGTCCCAAGGCTTGATCTACGGCAAACGCGTGGCCTGCCCGTTGCACAACTGGCAGATCGACCTGGCGTCCGGCGAAGCCCAGGCGCCGGATGTCGGCTGCGCTCACCATCACCTCGCCCGCGTGGAAAACGGCCGGGTGATGCTGGCCCTGCGGGACGCAGGTTGATGAACCGCCAGGTCACCGCGTCCACCTGCTGTTATTGCGGGGTGGGTTGCGGCGTGCTGATCGAGCATGACGGCATACAGATCCTGGGTGTGCAAGGCGATCCGAGCCACCCGGCCAACTTTGGCAAGTTATGCAGCAAAGGCTCCAGCCTGCACCTGACCGGCGACCTGGCCGCCCGCGCCTTGTACCCCGAACTGCGCCTGGGCAAACACCTGGCCCGTGCGCGCACCGATTGGGACACGGCCCTGGAACACGCCGCCAATGTGTTCGCCGACACGATCGCCGAGCATGGGCCGGACAGCGTAGCGTTCTATATCTCCGGACAATTGCTGACCGAGGACTATTACAGCTTCAACAAGCTGGCCCGGGGGTTGGTGGGCACCCATAACATCGATAGCAACTCGCGGCTGTGCATGTCTTCGGCGGTGGTCGGCTACAAACGCAGCCTGGGCGCCGACGCACCGCCGTGCAGCTATGAAGACCTGGAGAGCAGCGACTGCGTCATGATCGTCGGCAGCAATATGGCCTACGCCCATCCGGTGTTGTTCCGACGCCTGGAAGAAGCCAAGGCGCGACGCCCGCAGATGAAAGTGGTGGTGATCGACCCTCGACGCACAGACACCTGCGACCTGGCCGACCTGCACCTGGCGATTTTGCCGGGTACGGATGTGGCGTTATTCCATGGGATTTTGCATTTATTGCTGTGGGAAGACTGGATCGACCGCGACTTTATCCAGGCACATACCGACGGATTGGCGGAGCTGAAACGGCTGGTGCATGACTACACACCGCAGATGGTCACGCAGTTGTGCGGGATCAGCGTTGAGCAACTGCACCTGTGTGCGCAATGGGTGGGCACCAGCGACAGCTTCCTGTCGCTGTGGTGCATGGGGTTGAACCAATCCACCGCCGGCAGCGCGAAAAACAGCGCATTGATCAACCTGCACCTGGCCACCGGGACGATTGGCCGAGCGGGCTGCGGGCCGTTTTCCCTGACCGGCCAACCCAATGCCATGGGCGGGCGCGAAACCGGCAGCTTGTCGAATTTGCTGCCGGGCCACCGTGAGGCGGCCAACCCGGAGCATCGGGCTGAAGTCGCCGCGTATTGGGGGATTGATTCGTTGCCGCAGCCAACCGGGCTGACCGCGATCGAACTGTTTGAGCAAATCCAGACCGGCAAAATCAAGGCTCTGTGGGTTGCCTGTACCAATCCTGCGCAATCGCTGCCGGACCAGAACCGCGTACGCGCAGCCTTGGCCGCTTGCCCGTTCGTGGTACTGCAGGAGGCCTTTCGCACCACCGAGACGGCCGCCTATACCGATTTACTCCTTCCCGCCGCCAGTTGGGGAGAAAAGGAAGGCACCGTGACCAACTCCGAGCGACGTATTTCCCACGTGCGCCAAGCCATCGCCCCACCGGGAGAAGCGCGACCCGATTGGGCAATCACCGTGGATTTCGCGCAGCGTCTGGAGCAGCGATTACGGCCTGGCTTGAGCAGCCTGTTTGCGTTCGAACAACCGGCACAGATCTTTGACGAATACAAAGGGCTGACGCGCAACCGTGACCTCGACCTGTCGGGTATCAGTCATGCCCTGCTCGACCAGATCGGGCCGCAGCAATGGCCGTTTCCGATGGGCGCGCAATCCGGAACCACGCGTCTGTACAGCAACGGTGTGTTCCCAACCGATAGCGGTCGCGCGCAGTTTGTCGCTGATCCTTATCGCGCGGCCAAGGAGCAACGCGACGCACGCTTCCCTCTGACCCTGATCACCGGCCGCCTGCGGGACCAGTGGCATGGCATGAGCCGCACCGGCACGGCGGCACAGTTATTTGGGCACGTCAGTGAAGCGTTGTTGAGCCTGCACCCGGATGAATTACGCCGCTATCGCCTCAAGGAAGGTGATCTGGTCAGCCTGAAAAGCCGTCGCGGCAGTGTGATCGTCGCTGTCAGCAGCGATGACAGCGTGCGCCCAGGCCAAGCGTTCCTGCCCATGCATTGGGGCGATCGCTTTCTCAAGGGTGGCGTAAACACCCTTACGCAGCCGGCGTTTGATCCTTTATCAAAACAGCCGGAGCTCAAGCACAGTGGCGTGCGCCTGGAGGCTGTACACCTGCCGTGGCAGCTGTTCGCGCTGATCGAAGGAAATGTGCAACAACACTTCGAGGCGCTGCGCCCACTGTGTGAGGACTTTGCCTACGTCAGCTTGAGTTTGGTCGGCCGTGAACGACCGGCGCTGCTGGTGCGTGCGGCACATGGCGAGGCGCCCGGCCTGCCACTGCTGACCCGTATCGACGAACTTCTCGGGCTCAACGACGGCCCCGTCATGGCCTATGACGACCCACGCCGCTCGATCGGCAAACGCGTGAAGATCGAGAAAGGCCGTATTACCGCGCTGCGCCTGGCGGGTGAAACCCTGGCGCGGCACTGGTTGCAAAGCCTGTGGCTGGAAGGCCGCGCCGATGATCAATTACGCCGGTGGCTGCTGGCCCCTTTAAGTGCACCGCCCGGTGGCACGGCGGCCAGCCTCAAGATCCTGTGCAACTGCAAGAACGTCAGCGAAAACGCGGTGTGCGCAGGCATCGACCGCGGCCTCAACCTGGAGGCGCTCAAACAAGAACTGGGCTGCGGTACTCAATGCGGCTCTTGCGTGCCTGAAATCAAACGTCTTTTGGCCGGCCACCCGCAGCCATTCGCCATCAATGTGTGAGGAGAAGAACATGAACGCAAAAGTCTGGTTGGTGGGCGCAGGGCCTGGTGATCCGGAACTGTTGACCCTCAAGGCGGTGCGGGCCTTGCGTGAGGCACATGTGGTACTGATCGATGATCTGGTCAACCCGCAGGTGCTGGAGCATTGCCTCGATGCGCGGGTGATCACCGTCGGCAAGCGCGGCGGCTGCCGGTCGACGCCCCAGGATTTTATTCACAGGCTCATGCTGCGCTATGCGCGCCAGGGAAAATGCGTGGTTCGGCTCAAAGGGGGCGATCCGTGCATTTTTGGCCGGGGTGGTGAAGAGGCGGTGTGGCTGCGCGAGCGCGGTGTTGACGTGGAATTGGTCAACGGAATCACGGCGGGGCTGGCGGGTGCGACGAATTGCGCTATTCCATTGACCTTGCGCGGTGTAAGCCGTGGCGTAACGCTGGTCACGGCGCATACCCAGGACGACAGCAGCCTGAACTGGCGGGCACTGGCCGAGGGAGGGACGACGTTGGTGGTGTACATGGGAGTGGCGAAGCTGGAGGAGATTCGTCAGCAATTGCTCAATGGTGGCATGGCCGCCGATATGCCGGTGGCGATGATTGAAAACGCCTCGCTGCCCCAACAGCGTGAATGCCGCAGCACGCTGGCGCGGATGCAACGGGATGCGCAGGCGTTCGGCCTGAAGAGCCCGGCGATCCTGGTGATAGGCAGTGTTGCCGGCGCTGCGCAGCCGGCCTGCATTGCCGTATCAGCCAGCGCCTGAGGCAAATTCCAGGCGAAAAAAAACCCGGCCTGAGCCGGGTTTTTTTCTACCACTCAGTAATTACTGAGCAGCTTGAGCTTCAACCGAGGCTTCTACGCGACGGTTAACAGCACGGCCAGCTTCAGTTGCGTTGTCAGCAACTGGGCGGGATTTGCCGTAACCAACCGAGCTTACACGGTTAGGAGCAATACCGTCTTTGACCAGAACTTGCTTAACAGCGTCAGCACGACGCTGGGACAGCTTCTGGTTGTAAGCGTCTGGACCTACGGAGTCAGTGTGACCTTCAACCACGGTGGTGGTGTTAGGGTACTGCTTCATGAAGTCAGCCAGGTTTTTCACGTCGGCGTAGCTGTTAGGCTTAACAACGGCCTTGTCGAAGTCGAACTTAACGTCCAGCTCAACACGAACAACCTGAGCAACTGGAGCTTCTGGCTCTGGAGTTGGCTCTGGAGCTGGTGCTGGGGTAGGAGCTGGAGCTACTGCGCCAGCGTTACCGCCGAAGTTCACGCCCAGGCCAACCAGTGCGGAGTAGTCCCACTTGCCGTTGTCCAGTGCGTAGTCAGCTTCAACACCGGCACGAGCGTACAGGTTGTTGGTGAAGTAGTACTTCACGCCAGCGCCAGCGATGGCCAGGGTAGACTGGTCGCGACCGCTGTGGCCGTCAACTTTGACGTTGGTACGGCTCTGGTGACCGAAACCGCCTTCTACGTATGGACGCAGGCTGTCTACGCCAGCTTGACCGAAGTGATACTGGGCAACCAGGCTGCCGGTATCGCCTTTGATCTTCTGGTTACCAGTACCGTCGTTCGAACGGGTGTGGTTGGTAGCGTCGTAGGACAGGTTCAAGGACAGGTCGTCGGTCAGGAAGTAACCGATGCGAGCGCCAGGGTTGAAGCCGTCTTCGATGTGCTTAACGCTATCGTTGTACTGCTTCTTGTAGAACAGCTCGCCTTCAACTGCGCCTTGGCCTTGTGCCAGTGCGCCGAAAGAAGAAGCGGCAATAAGAGTACCAATGGCCAAGCCCAAGGTGTTTTTCAGTTTCATCCGTTAAATCCCCATCTGGTGATTGTAAAGCAGTCCCACAAACCGGGGGACAACTCGGCGACAAGTCTAACAGAACTTGCCTACACGTAAGAGATATTTGCCACGCACTAAGTTTCAGTCTCGCCCGCAAATTTCTCACGTAATTTATCAAGAGCACGTTTGTAACGCATTTTTGTAGCACTCAAACCCATATGCATGATGTCAGCGATTTCCTGAAACTCCAGCTCTGCGACAAATCGTAGCACCAGAATTTCGCGGTCAATCGGGTTCACATGCACCAACCAGCGATCAAGTCCGCCCTTCTCCTCGGGTGCCGGCGCCTTCTCTTCAGACGCTTCCTCAAGGGGGTCAAGACTCAAAGCGTCCATCAACCGACGCTTTCGCCGCTCCTTACGATACTGCGTGATGCATTCGTTATACGTGATGCTGTAGAGCCAGGTTTTGAACTTCGATTTGCCCTCGAAGTTCTTCAGGCCGTACAGCACCTTGAGCATCACTTCCTGACAGACATCATCCGCATCTCTATCGTTCCCCAAATACCTTGAACAAACGTTGAACAGAGTGCGTTGATACCTGCGCATCAATTCTTCGTACGCACGTGTTACGTGAAACAGCTCCGTGTGCGCGCGCGCGACCAACTCCTCATCAGAGAGCTCACGGGGGTCATAGCGCGTGGACAGCGTTTGGGCTTTATTCAAAACAAGTCGTGCCGACAGTCAGGTCAATGTCCGCCGCAATCCGGTCAGCCGGGTTCGCGGCGGCGTACATTAGCAGGATTTGCCGGATTAGCGGCTATTGACCTGCTGTTCCAGGAGAATCCGATTGGACAGCGACACCAGGTCGCCGTCATCGGTCAGCACCGTCGTCTTGACCGTGCCGATCTCCTCGATCTGCCCTTCAACCTCGCCCACACGCACGTGCTGCCCAACCTGATACAGCTCACGTACATAGATTCCCGCAAGAATCTGACCCGCGATTTCCCGGCTTCCCAACCCCATTGCCAACGCAACAGCCAGACCAACGGTAATCAAAACAATCACAATCACGTGGTTTAGCAGGTCAGTCTTGACCTCCAACTGGCTGATCGCGACAGAAATACTGATGATGATCACCAGCCCCTGAGCGATACGCCCCAGGCCCGCCGCATAGTCCAGGCCCACGCCTTCAGCCGCTCCGCGCACCAGCCCATTGGCAAGTTGCGCCAGCAAAACGCCTACTAGCAACACCAGCGCGCCGCCGAAAACCTTCGGCAAATACAGCGCCAGCATGTCGAGCGTAGCTGAAACTCGCTCAAGTCCAAGGGATTGCGCCGCAGAAACCAGAAAAATCAGCAAAACGAACCAATAAACGATCTTGCCGATCAATGTGGAGATCGGCACTTGCAGCCCGGCGCGCCCCAGCAGTTTGGTCAGGCCGGTGCCTGCCATCAATCGGTCCAGCCCCAGTTTAGCGAGCAATTTGGACAGCAGGGTGTCGAGTAACTTGGCCACGACAAAGCCCAGCAGGACCAGAACCAGGGCACCAAACAGGTTGGGAATGAAATTCGCCACCTTGGTCCATAGTGCGGTCATCGCAGTGACCAGGCTCTGGGTCCAGAGATCAAGTTCCATATTCAATCAGCCTTATCAGCAGTGCGAGCAAGAGGTTCACGACGGGAAACCGGCGACACATGGGCCGAACCATTGTTCAGGGCCATCATCAGCGCCGGCAACCAGCGACCCAACAGACCGAACAGGTCACCCGCCCCTACCTGACGGTTGGCGGTTTTCAAAACGCGGCCCAGGCAGGCGTCGTCGTCACGGTTGGACGGCGATGCATTGAGCATGTCACGCAAAGACTGTTCGAACGGATCGTGCATAAAGACCTCTCGCAAGTGTTTTAAAAGACGAGGGTAAAATTCTTGAAGTCACATAAGACCTTTCTTATATTCAGGTCATATTCAGGTTAAACCCAACGTAAACGTCGAAAAAGCCACCATTGTCCCAATGCAACGGCCACCATCATCAGGCAGGCGATCGCGAATCCGTAAGGGTTTCCCGCAAACGGTATGCCGCCCACATTGATCCCCAGCAGGCCGGTCAAAAAACTCATCGGCAGAAAAATTCCGGTGATGATCCCGAAGCGGTACATCGTGCGGTTCATGCGCACGCTCAATCGCCGGTCTTCGGTCTCAAGCACAAGCCCCACGCGCTCTCGGGTCAATTCGAGTTCTTCCAGGTAACGCGTCAGGCTGTTGTGTAATTCGTTCCAGTAGTCAGCGTCGTCGTCACAAAACCAGGGCAATTTGGCGCGCGTCAGCTGCGCGAAAATATCCCGTTGCGGCGCCAGAAAACGCTTGAGCCCGGCTGCGCGTCGGCGAATCTGCAAGACGCTGCCGTGCTCCGGAGTATACCGTTCGTCGGCATCGAGCTTTTCTTCCTCGGAATCGACGACCTCAGAGAGGTCAGTGACCAGATCCTGCACTTTATTGGTCAGGTATTGCGCCATATAAAGGATGAGCTCAGACGCAGTTTTCGGCCCATTGCCCTCAGCCAGCTGCACCAACAGCTCATCGGTGGCGCGCAACGGCCGCAGACGCAGGGAAATGACCCGGTCGGCCGCCGCAAAAATGCGCACCGAGACCATATCTTCCGGCTCGGCACCGGGATTGAGGTTCACCCCACGCAAAAACAGCAGCAATTGGGCATCCGGCAACGGCAACAGGCGCGGACGCGTGTTCTCCTCCAGCAGCAGGTCACAGGCAAACTCGCTCAAACCACTGGATTTACGCAGCCAGGTCTGAGTCTGGGGATGACTGCGATCCCAATGCAGCCACAGGCTTTCCTGGGGCTGCAATTGCAAATCGTCGAGCTCAGTCCGGGCAATCCAACGCGCACCGCCTTTACCGTCCAGCACCAGGGCATGTACCAACCCCCATTGCGCGTTTTCTTCCTCGAACATCCTGACCCCTATGGCTACTGCGGTTTATTCGGGCATTTTCAGTGGGCTGGGCGACACAATCACACCGTTGTTGTCGGCGTAGATGTACTCACCCGGGCGGAAGGTCACACCTGCAAAGGTCACCGCCATATTCAAGTCGCCAATGCCGCGCTTGTCGGTCTTCATCGGATGCGTCGCCAAAGCCTGCACACCCAGGTCGGTCTGGGCGATAACGTCGACGTCACGGATGCAGCCGTAGATCACCAGCCCTTCCCAACCGTTTTTCGAGGCTTTCTCGGCAATCATATCGCCCAGCAACGCCCGACGCAGAGAACCGCCACCGTCGACCACCAGCACCTTGCCGGCACCTGGCAGGTCGGCCTGTTCCTTCACCAGAGAGTTGTCTTCGAAGCATTTGATGGTGACGATTTCGCCGCCAAAGGAGTCTCGCCCGCCGAAGTTGCTGAACATCGGCTCAACCACCTGCACCAATTCCGGGTAGGCGTCACACAGGTCGGGGGTCACATAATGGTTCATCGAGAAACTCCTGTCGGCAAAGTAGAGGTTCAACATCCCACGGTGTACATCAGGAAAACGCGTCACAACAGGCATTCTTTAAGAGCTGCCCGGTTGACGGCGGCCATGATCAGACCCGGCTGGCTGCAACGCAATACCCGTTGCGCGACTGAATATGACCAGAAGCGTTTAATGCGTCATATCTTAGCCGCAACCATTCACAAGTGAAACGCTCTTGGCAGAGCGCTTCGTCAAACCACGGCTTCAACTTCGGACTGTACACCGAACAAAGGTGTCAGCGGATCTCTCAACCAGCGCGCCACCAATGGCCAGACCTCGGCCTGCGCGGGCTTGCTGACCAGCATCTCCACATGCCCGAAATCGCTGGTAAAACCTTGCTGACGCCCCAGGCACAGGTACTGGCGATGCTCGGAGCCCACCTGCTCGAACAGCTTGCGGCAGGCCCAGTCCGGGTCCTGCTGATCGCCCGCAGCGCTCACAGCCAGCAGTGGCACATCAACCTCGGCCAAGCCTTTCCACCAGTCGCGGTCGGCATCGCCAAAGCGGCCGAACAGGCCATGCCAGCGCATGCTTTCAATCATGACACCTACGGGTTCGTCTTCCGGGCCGCGCTTGAGCCTTGGGCCGGACAGCTGACCGAAGCGCTTCAAAATCAGGCGTCCGCCCCACTCCACCACCGGGATTTTCAACGGCCAATACGTGCGGCTGACCTGACAGCCAAACAATGCCACCGAAGCGGCCGCAGGCGCGCCCAAATGCTGGCCGCCAAGGGCCGCTACCAGGGTCGTAGCACCCAGGGAATGCCCGATCCAGTGCGGAATCTGCCCGCTTTGCTCACGCACGAACGCGCCAATGGCCGGCACATCGTAGCGCGCATAATCGGCGACACGGTTCTTGGCATAGTCGTGGTTGCGCTTGGACAGGCCATGACCACGCATTTCCGGAATCCACACATCAAACCCCTGACGTGCCAAATAAGCACCCAGGCCGATACCTTTGGGCGAGTACCAGAAACGCCGATTGGAAAAGCTACCGTGCAACAAAATAATCGGCATGCCCCGGTTTTCCGGGACATCAGCCAGACCCAGGCGGGTCACGGCCAGCTCGACAGTGCCGTCCGGGCTATTGGCGGGCTTGAGGCGGTACACATCTTCACTCAGGTCGCCACGACGCTCGGCGCTGATCAGGGCGACGGGAAATAGATTGCTGCTGCTTTGCATAATGCTCTTGCACAAAAAAGGGCGGCGTCCGCAAGGATTCCCGCCCTGTACAGATAAGAATGCCGGTCACCCTCAACGAGTGACCGGCACTTTTGACGTGTCGACCTTAGACGGGCGCTTGGCCTTCAGCCAGGAAGAACCAGGTTTCCAGCACGGAATCGGGGTTCAGCGAGACACTTTCGATGCCCTGCTCCATCAGCCACTTGGCCAGGTCCGGGTGGTCCGAAGGGCCCTGACCGCAGATGCCGATGTACTTGCCGGCCTTGTTGCAGGCGGCGATGGCATTGGCCAGCAGCTTCTTGACTGCCGGGTTACGTTCGTCGAACAGGTGGGCGATGATCCCGGAGTCACGGTCCAGGCCCAGAGTCAGCTGGGTCAGGTCGTTGGAGCCGATGGAGAAACCGTCGAAGAACTCCAGGAACTCTTCGGCCAGGATGGCGTTGGACGGCAGCTCGCACATCATGATCACGCGCAAGCCGTTTTCGCCACGGGACAGACCGTTTTCAGCCAGCAGGTCGACGACCTGGCTCGCCTCGCCCAGGGTGCGCACGAAAGGCACCATGATCTCGACGTTGGTCAGGCCCATCTCGTTGCGCACGCGCTTGAGGGCGCGGCATTCAAGTTCGAAACAGTCACGGAAGGCTTCGCTGATGTAACGCGAGGCGCCACGGAAGCCCAGCATCGGGTTTTCTTCTTCCGGCTCGTAGAGCTTGCCGCCGATGAGGTTGGCGTATTCGTTGGACTTGAAGTCCGACAGACGCACGATGACCTTTTTCGGGTAGAACGCCGCGGCCAGGGTGCTGATACCTTCGACCAGCTTATCGACGTAGAAGCCCACCGGGTCGTTGTAGCCGGCGATGCGCTTGTCGACGCTTTCCTTGAGTTCCAGCGGCAGGCCGTCGTAGTTCAGCAGGGCCTTGGGGTGCACGCCGATCATGCGGTTGATGATGAACTCCAGGCGGGCCAGGCCCACACCGGCGTTCGGCAGTTGTGCGAAATCGAAGGCGCGATCGGGGTTGCCGACGTTCATCATGATCTTGAACGGCAATTCGGGCATGGCGTCGATGGAGTTTTGCTTGATGTCGAAGCCCAGCTCGCCTTCGAAGATGAAGCCGGTGTCGCCTTCGGCGCAGGATACGGTCACGCCCTGGCCGTCCTTGAGCAACTGGGTGGCGTTGCCACATCCCACCACGGCAGGAATCCCCAGCTCACGGGCGATAATCGCCGCGTGGCAGGTACGCCCGCCACGGTTGGTCACGATGGCGCTGGCGCGCTTCATCACCGGTTCCCAATCCGGGTCGGTCATGTCGGAAACCAGTACGTCGCCTGGCTGGACTTTGTCCATTTCGGACACGTCCTTGATGATCCGTACCTTGCCCGCGCCGATACGCTGGCCGATGGCACGGCCTTCCACCAGCACAGTGCCGGTTTCCTTGAGCAGGTAGCGCTCCATGACATTGGCCGACGTGCGGCTTTTCACGGTCTCCGGGCGGGCCTGCACGATGTACAGCTTGCCGTCGTCACCGTCCTTGGCCCATTCGATGTCCATCGGGCACTTGTAGTGCTTCTCGATGATCATCGCCTGCTTGGCCAGTTCGCTGACTTCTGCGTCGGTCAGGCAGAAACGTGCACGCTCGGCCTTGTCGACTTCAACGGTTTTCACCGAGCGACCGGCTTTAGCCTCGTCGCCATAGATCATCTTGATGGCCTTGCTGCCCAGGTTGCGGCGCAGGATGGCCGGGCGGCCCGCTTCGAGGGTGCCCTTGTGTACGTAGAATTCGTCCGGGTTTACCGCGCCCTGTACGACGGTTTCGCCCAAGCCGTAGGCACCGGTGATGAACACCACGTCACGGAAGCCGGATTCGGTGTCCAGGGTGAACATCACGCCGGCAGTGCCGGTTTCCGAACGCACCATGCGTTGCACACCGGCAGACAGGGCCACCAGCTTGTGGTCGAACCCCTGGTGTACGCGGTAGGAAATGGCGCGATCGTTGAACAACGAGGCAAACACTTCCTTGGCTGCACGAATGACGTTTTCCACGCCACGGATATTCAGGAAGGTTTCCTGCTGGCCGGCAAACGAGGCGTCGGGCAGGTCTTCGGCGGTGGCCGAGGAGCGCACGGCGACCGCCATGTCCGGGTTACCGGCCGACAGGGTGGCAAAGGCGGTGCGGATTTCTTCGTTAAGCTTCTCGGGGAACTCGGCTTCCATGATCCATTGGCGGATCTGGGCACCGGTCTTGGCCAGGGCGTTGACGTCGTCGACGTCCAGGGCATCCAGCGCGGCGTGGATCTGAGCATTGAGGCCGCTCAGTTCGAGGAAATCGCGGTAAGCCTGGGCCGTGGTGGCGAAACCACCGGGCACCGACACACCAGCGCCTGCAAGATTACTGATCATCTCGCCGAGGGATGCGTTCTTGCCCCCTACGTGCTCTACATCATGGACGCCGAGCTTATCGAGGGAAACTACGTACTCTACCAAGGTGATCTCTCCACTAACTGTGTTGGAAAAGCTCAGGACGCCGGCGGCTCATATAAGAGCAAACGCCTGCGCTTGTGGCCTGGACCTGGAAAATAAGTGAGAATGCGGCCCACTGCGGGACGGCAAAATCGCGCCTATCATATCCAAGATTCGCCACCAGCTTAAGGCCCAGGGCTCAAATGAAACGATCTGCTTTCTTTATTTCCGACGGCACGGGTATCACCGCCGAGACACTGGGTCAAAGCCTGCTTGCGCAGTTCGAAAACGTTACCTTCGCCAAATTCACGCGGCCCTATATCGACAGCGTGGATAAAGCGCGGGCCATGGTACAACAAATCAATCTGGCGGCTGAAAAAGACGGTTTCCGTCCGATCATTTTCGACACCATCGTGAATCAGGATATTCGTGAGATCCTGGCGACTTCGAATGGTTTCATGATCGATATCTTCTCGACGTTCCTGGCGCCTCTCGAACAAGAGCTGAGTGAACACTCCTCGTACTCCGTGGGCAAATCCCATTCCATTGGGCACAACTCCAACTATATGGAGCGTATCGAGGCGGTGAACTTCGCCCTCGACAACGACGACGGCGCCCGCACGCACTACTACGACAAGGCCGACCTGATCCTGGTGGGCGTGTCCCGCTGCGGCAAGACCCCAACCTGCCTGTACATGGCGATGCAATTCGGCATCCGCGCGGCCAACTACCCGCTGACCGAAGAGGATATGGAACACCTGACGCTCCCGGCAGCCCTGCGTGCGCACCAGCACAAACTGTTCGGCTTGACCATCGACCCGGACCGCCTCACGGCCATTCGTAACGAGCGCAAGCCTAACAGCCGCTACTCCAGCTATGCCCAGTGTGAGTTCGAGGTGCGCGAAGTGGAAAATCTGTTCCGTCGCGAGAATATTGCGCACATCAATTCCACGCATTTCTCGGTGGAAGAGATTTCCGCGAAGATTCTGGTGGAGAAAGGTGTGGAGCGGCGCTTCAAGTAAGCGTTTTACCGCAAGCGCTTGTAGTGAGCGAGCTTGTCGAGCCGCCGCAGCACCGGCGCTCGGCAAACCCGCTCACCACAGCAACCGCCCCCGGGCTACAACTGAAACCGTCCCCCGCCCTGCCCGAGCGCGGTAGCCAACGCATCAAACCCCGCCCGCAACAATTGATCATCCCCCGACGTATTACAGATACTCGCCCGAATGAACTGCGGTACCGCGGTTTGCCCCACGGCAAATGCCTCGGCGGTGGCGATCAGGTAATTGTTCTGTTTGAGCTCCGCCTCGATTTCCGACGCACGCCAAGGCTCCGGCACTTCGATCCAGAAGTGTGGGCTGTTGAGATGGGTGCGGTATTGCAGCCCAGCCAGCAGGCCTTGCACCAGGGCCTTACGGCGGCTGATCTCATTGATTTGCTGACGCAGCAGGTATTCCGACGTGCCGTTTTCGATCCACTGGGTGGCCAGTTCCAGCGTCACTGGCGTGGCCATCCAGCAGGTGGACCGCAGCGCCGCCGAGATACGGCTGACCAGCGCTGGCGGTGCATGCACATAACCCACACGCAGGCCGGCAGACACGGCCTTGCTCAGGCTGCTGATCAAAATCGTGCGTTCGGGCGCGAATGCACTGAGGGGCGGCGGACGATCTTCCACCAACACACCGTGGGCTTCGTCCTCAAGAATCAACAGATTGTGTTCGCGACAGACTTTGACCAACGCCTCCCGACGCGCTACCGATAACACCGCCGTCGTCGGGTTCTGGATGGTGGGTGTGCAGTACAACGCCGAAACCCGGTGATTTCGACAGACTTCATCCAGCGCGCTCGGCAGCACGCCTTCCTCATCCATTTCCAGGCCAATCAGCCGGATGCCCAACATCCGCGCTGCGGTGATCAGCCCGGGATAAGTCAGTTGCTCCGTGACCACCGTATCACCGGCCCGCAACAGCGCCATCATTGAGCAGAGCAGGCCATGCTGGCCGCCATTCACGCAAATGACCTGCTCGGGAATCGGATGAAAATCGCGCTGCACCAGCCATTGCGCACCAGCCTCGCGATAGCGTGGCAGGCCGGCGTCCGGGGTGTAGGCGCTGATATCCTGGAGGAACTTGGCATTGGTCGACAGGGTTTGGAAGCTCTGGGCAAGAAATACCGTCTCTTGCCCGGGGATATGCATATTGCGGCTCATGTCGAAGTACTGGCGCGGCTCATCGCTGAAGTTGCGAAAGCCTTCATCCCGCTGGCGCTCCATCCCACGCTTGCGTACGAATGTGCCGTCACCGACCCGCGCCACCACCAATCCCAGACGCTCCAGTTCTCCGTAGGCCCGACTGATGGTGCCAATGGTCACCCCCAAGTTGTCGGAGAGCACCCGATGGGGCGGCAGTTTTCTTCCTGGCTCAATCAAGCCTTCAAGGATGCCCCGCTCCATGACGTCGGACAGGCGCTTGTACTTCACCCCCTGACCGTTGGACAACCCCTCGCGCATAATTGACACCATGTCAATATTTGTTTTGACAGCCATCATTCGCCCTAATAGTGTGCTTTTGCGGGTTCAATCACCGGATTGAATCACTCATAACAAGTTCAATATAGAGTTCAATTCCGGCTCAGGGAAGCAATAAACGATGCCAATGTCCGCCGTTCTCGAAAACACTGCAAAAATCAAAAATCAGAAACAGTGGTTGGCTGGACTGGTGACCAGCATCATGTTCCTGATTGTGTGCCTGAGCTGGGGCACCACCTGGCTGGGCATCAAGATCGCCGTGGAGAGCGTGCCACCGCTGACGTCCGCCGGCCTGCGCTTCCTGATCGCCTTCCCACTGTTCCTGTGCTTTGCCCTGGCTCGTCGCGAGCCGATCCTGTTTCCCCGGGAAAGTCGCTGGTTCTTCGTGTTTGTGACCCTTTCCTACTTCAGCGTTCCTTATTACCTGCTCAACTACGGCGAGATGCACGTCTCGTCCGGCCTCACCGCGCTGCTGTTCAGCTGCATGCCGGTATTTATCCTGATCTTCTCCGCGCTGTTCCTGCGTGAGCGCATCTATTTCTCCCAGGTGGTCGGCATCGGCATCGGTTTCGCCAGCCTCTACATGATCATCCGCAGCCAGGGCCTGCACCTGGACCATGCGGAGTTCCTCGGCGTGCTGGCGATCCTGAGCGCCGCGATCATGCACGCGCTGTGCTACGTCATTACCAAGCAAAAAGGCAGCGCCATCAGCGTGATCACCTACAACACCCTGCCCATCGGCATCGCCGGGCTGATGTTGTTCATGGCCGGCTTGTGGTTTGAAACGCCCACCTTCGAACACATCTCCCTGCGTTCCTGGGGTGCGTTGTTCTACCTCGGGCTGGTTGCGTCGGTGGGCGGGTTCATCGTGTACTTCATGCTGCTCAAGCGTTTGAGCCCGATCATCCTGTCGTTCGTGTTCATCATCTTCCCGGTGTTCGCAGTGATCATCGGCGCGTGGTACGAGGGTGTGGCGATTTCCCGGGACCTGATGCTGTACTCGGCCATCCTGCTGGCCGGCTTTGCAATCACCAAGTTGCCGATTGAAAAGTTCCTGGCCAGGAAATCTTGACCCACTCGCCCCATCCACATCAGCAACGCGAGAGAAACATGGACCCCCTGCGCCCAAAAGCCCTGGAACAGATCTACGCCCACGCCAGCCGCAGCTACCCCGAGGAATGCTGTGGTTTCGTCTTCGCCGACGGCAGCGTGTACCTGGGCAGCAATATCCAGAACGAACTGCACCGCAAGAACCCCGAGATGTACCCGCGCAGTGCGGCCAACGGCTACACCTTTTCCGTAGCCGACACCTTGCTGATGAACAAGGCGTTTCGCAGTGACAACCCGGTGGTGGTGATTTACCACTCCCACCCGGATGTCGGCGCCTATTTCAGTGACGAAGACCAGGACAAGGCGCTGTTCCTGGGCGAGCCGATCTACCCCGTCAGCTATCTGGTGGTTGACGTTCGCCAGGGCCGGGCCCTGGGATCAAAGTTGTTTGCCTGGGATGGCAAGCATTTCGCCCTTAACCCTTTCAACGACCTGCACACGGAGTTGTCCATGAACGCTGTCTCTTTCCCCGACATTCTGGTTCGCGTAGCCAAGCTGCCGGGATCGACCCTTGAGGGCGCCGGATCGACATTGCGCGAAGTCATTGAAAATCTCTGCAGCCACCACCCACAGCTGCGCGCGCATCTGTTTCACGAAAAGAACAACCAGCTCAAGGAGCACTTCCTGTTCACTGCCGAAGAAGAACTGATCGGCGCCGATGAACCCTTGCCGGAAAAAGCCAGGATCGAAGTGCTGCTGGCCACGTCCGGCGGCATGGATGTCGATGCCCTGAGCAACGAAGAAGTGCAGCGCTACGTACGCCACATCACCCTGCCCGGCGTCGGGCGCGAGGGCCAACTGAAGTTGAAGAAGGCCAAGGTGCTGATCATCGGTACCGGTGGCCTGGGCTCCCCCATCAGCCTGTACCTGGCGGCAGCCGGCGTCGGTACCCTGGGCCTGGTCGACTTTGACGTGGTGGAAAGCAGCAACCTGCAACGCCAGATCGTCCACGGCCACAGCACGCTGGGCATGCCCAAGGTCGAATCCGCCAGGCAACGCCTGCTGGACCTCAATCGCCATATCCAGATCAACGCCCACGACACCGCCCTGAATGCCGACAACGCCCTGGAGCTGGTGGGCGCCTACGACCTGGTGATCGATGGCACCGACAACTTCGACACGCGCTACCTTGTCAACGACGCCTGCGTGCAGTTGGGCAAACCCCTGGTGTACGGCGCCATCTACCGTTTCGACGGGCAGATCAGCGTACTCAACTATAAGGGTGGGCCGTGCTACCGCTGCCTGTTTCCCTCAGCCCCTCCCGCCGAACTGGCCCCCAACTGCAGCGCCGGCGGCGTGATCGGCGTATTGCCGGGGGTGGTGGGGATGATCCAGGCCACCGAGGCGATCAAGTTGTTGATCGGTATCGGTGAGCCATTGTCCGGCCGCTTGATGCGCTTCGATGCGCTGGCGATGAAATTCAGCGAAATCCGCTTCAAACGGCGCGCCGACTGCCCCTGCTGTTCGGACCTTCGCCATAGCGAAAGCGTCGCGCCGGCCGTCTGCGCCGACGCCGTGCCGAGCCAACCGTCCCTGGCCGAAGAACGCTACATCAAGCCGCGCGTACTCAAACAAGTGCTGGACCACCACAGCAGCGCCGACGTGCTGCTGGATGTGCGCGATGCCAGTGAACTGGAGGTGTGCAAACTGCCGGGCGTGGTGCACATCCCCCTGGCCGAGCTGGACGGGCAACTCGACAGCCTCAGCCGTGATAACACCCACTACCTGATCTGCTACGCCGGGACCCGTGCCGAGCAAGCGGCGAGCACCTTGCTGGCGGCAGGTTTTGCCAACACCAAAGTCCTGCAGGGCGGCATGAAACACTGGGTGCGCGACGTCGAACCCGACATGCCTTTGTATTGATCGGGGATTGACTGATGTTGCATAACTCCATTCTCGACGTCATCGGCCAGACGCCCATCGTGCGCCTGGCGCAGTTTTCCGAAGACCTCGGCATCGAAGTCTACGCCAAGCTCGAATCCCTCAACCCGGGCGGCAGCCACAAGGCGCGCATCGCCCTGGGCATGATCCTCGACGCCGAGCGCCGGGGCGTGCTGATTCGTGACTCCGGGCAAACCATCATCGAGCCCAGCGGCGGCAATACCGGCATTGGCCTGGTGATGGCCGGCAATGTGCTGGGCTACAAAGTCGTGCTGGTGATTCCCGACAACTACAGCCCCGAAAAGCAAAAACTGCTGCGCTTGTACGGTGCCAAAGTGGTGCTGTCGGACAGCCGCCTTGGCAACAACTCCCATGGCGAAAAATGCATGGAGCTGCAGTTGGAAAACCCCAACTACGTGATGCTCAACCAGCAACGCAACGGCGCCAATCCGCAAACCCACCGTGACACCACCGCGCCGGAAATCCTTCGCGCCTTCGGTGAGCGGCGCGTGGATTACTTCGTCAGCGGCATCGGCACCGGCGGCCATATCACCGGTATCGGCGAAACCCTCAAGGCGGCCTGGCCGGCGATCCGCGTCATGGGCGTGGAGCCTGAAGAATGCGACCTGCTCAAGGATCGGCACGCGCCGCACCAGATCCAGGGGCTGTCGATCGGGCTGATCCCGAGCATTCTCAACCTGGAGGTACTGGACGGCATGCTCAAGGTGCAGCACCAGGCGTGCATCGACATGATGAAACGCATCATGCGCACCGACGCCATCAGCCTGGGTTTGTCGTCAGCCGCCAATATGGTCGCCATCGCCCAACTCGCTCCCGAACTACCGCCCGAAACGGTGGTGTTGACCATGGTCTACGACAATGCTGACAGCTACCTGCCCAGTTTCGAATAACCGGTTACCCAACCAACCAGAATGCGGGGGTACCTCCATGGGGGGCTTTATCGACATACAGCAGTTGCACGATGAGTTGCTCACCCATCTCATCAAGACCCTGACGCCTGCGCAGATGAAGCAACTGGAACCGCACCTGGCACCCTTGATCCAGAACGCCGCCCAGGCAGTCGCCGAAGACTTGATCGCCTACGCCTACCGCGATCCGGCGTCCCGTGGGCGCGGCGAGTTGATCCTGGAGTCCTACGCCTCGTTCAAGGCGGTGCTGTTCTACCGGCTCGCACACCTGGTCTGGCACTTCCCCGGCAACACCAACGGCGTGTTTTCACGCATTGCGCTCAAGCTCAGCAACCAGGGCAAGATCCTCTCCGGCGCCGAGATTCACCCGGCGGCGCGTATCGGTCGACGCTTTGTGCTGGACCACGGCTACGGCACGGTGATCGGCGAAACCTGCGAAATCGGCAACGACTGCTACATCCTCTGCGGCGTCACGCTGGGCGCTCGCGGCATCGCCAATAACCCGGACGGCAAGCGCCATCCACGCCTGGGCAACAACGTCGAAGTCGGCGCCGGCGCCCGGGTGCTGGGCTATGTGCTGATCGGCGATAACGTGTTTATCAGCCCTTCGTGCGTGATCACCCAGGACGTTCCAGCAGGCACCCGGGTCAGAGTGGTCAACCAGGTCCAACTGCAAAAAAACGTTGAAACGGACCACACCCATTACCTCGGTGCCTTCGCCCTGGATGAGCGCCTGCATGTGGTCGGCGAGGTCAACGCCAGCTACAACGTCACGGTGCTGGATGCCGACTTTCATCCGTTGCGCGGATTGATGCTGGAACCGACGGTGAAAGAACGCCATCACCTGCAATTTCGCCTGCGCCGCCTCGACATCGGCGAACAACTGCCGCGCCTGCCGCTTAACCTGAAAATCTGCGGGCCGGAATTTGAAATCACCCTGCTCTCCCCCCCTGGCTTGAGCGCAATGGTGCGCCACCTGCTGCAAGCCAGCCCCTTGATCGTTGGAGGATGAACATGTCCGTACACACCATGGAAACCCTGGCGCTGTTCGACAGCGCGCCCTACCAGAACGCCTTCAGCGCCCGGGTAATTGCCGTCAGCGAACAGGGCATCGCCCTGGAGCATACGCTCTTCTACCCCACGGGCGGCGGGCAGCCGGGCGACACCGGGCATCTGACCCTGGCCGATGGCACTCGGGTCGACGTTGTGGGTACCGTGCGCGACCCGGTGCTGCGTTCAATCATCTGGCACCAGGTGGAACACTGCCCCGAGCAATTGACGGCCGGCGTGCAGGTAGACGCCGGCCTCGACTGGGAGCGGCGCTACCAGCACATGAAGATGCACACCTGCCTGCACCTGTTGTGCTCGCTCATCGATGCCCCCGTGACCGGCTGCAGCATCAGCGCGGACAAAGGCCGCCTGGATTTCGACCTGCCGGAAATGACCCTCGACAAAGACACCCTCACGCGCGACCTCAACGCCCTGATCGAAGCAGCCCACGCGGTGAAAACCCTGTCGATGCCCGCCACGGAGTATTCGACCTTGCTGCAGATAACCCGCACCCAGGCGGTGGCGCCCCCGGTGATCCAGGGTTCAGTGCGCGTGATTGAAATTGCCGGCGTCGACATCCAGCCCTGCGGCGGTACCCACGTGATCAACACCGAGGAAATCGGCAAGGTGTTCTGCGAAAAGATCGAGAAAAAGAGCAAGCACAACCGCCGAGTGATCCTGCGGTTTGAATAACGCCCAACTGATAGTTCGTACAGCAAACTGACAGCAAATTTACGCGTTTGTAACATTCAGAAACGTACAATTCCCCCGGCAGCGTACCTCCCCCAGATACGCCGTCCCGACTCATGGAGAAAGAGCGCCCAGCCTTTCTCTGTGGGTGCTTGCAGAGAAGCTACGCTCAAACTCACCACGCCTTCTGAACCTGAACGCTGCAGGAACGACTGCCTATGAGCCACTGCCTATGAACAAAGTGTTCCGTCATTACATCCCTGCGTCCACTTTGCGCCTGCTGCCCAACCGCTGGGATTTGGTTGCGCTGCCACTGGTGATCGGTTTTCTATTGTTTTTCTCCATCACCGCACGGGAGACCTGGGCGCCTATCGCCACCCTGCAAAGCGAAGTCATTTCCCTGGACCCAGCGAACCTGCCGGAATATGCAATGCGCACCACGCTGCGCATGCTCGCGGCAATGGTGGCGTCACTGGTTTTCACCTTGCTCTACGGCACCCTGGCCGCCAAAAGCCGGCGTGCCGAAAAACTGCTGGTGCCGGTGCTCGACATCCTGCAATCGGTGCCGGTCCTCGGTTACATCTCGTTTACGGTGACGTTCTTCCTGCTGCTGTTTCCCGGGCGCGTGCTCGGCGCCGAGTTCGCCGCCATCTTCGCGATCTTCACCAGCCAGGCCTGGAACATGACGTTCAGCTTCTATCAGTCGCTGCGCATGCTGCCCCATGACCTGGTGGAAGTGTCCACCAACCTGCGGCTCTCCGGTTGGCAGAAATTCTGGAAGCTCGACGTACCTTTCGCCATGCCCGGGCTTGTATGGAACATGATGATGAGCATGTCCGGCGGCTGGTTTTTCGTGGTCGCTTCCGAAGCCATCACCGTCGGTGACAAAACCATCACCCTGCCGGGCGTGGGTTCGTACCTGGCCCTGGCCATCGCCCAGAAAGACCTGCACGCCGTGGGCTATGTGATCCTGGCGATGATCGCGGTCATCCTGATCTACGACCAGTTCCTGTTCCGCCCGCTGGTGGCCTGGGCTGACAAGTTCCGCATGGAAACCACCGCCTCCCAGGGCGCCGCTCCGCAATCCTGGGTGCTGAACCTGATCCAGCGTACCCGTGTCGTCCAGCGCATCCTGCGCCCGGTCACCCGCACCTTCAGCCGCCTGGGCAACAAGCGGTTCAGCCCGGTGGGCGGTGCATTCAAGGCATTGCCGACGGAAACCCCCGCCGCGTCCAGACTCATCGACTGGGTCTGGGGCACACTGATCGCTCTGATGGCCGCGTATGCGCTGTACCACATCGTGCAGTACGTCGGCACCGAGGTCACTTTCGCCGAGGTCGGCCACGTGGTGGTGCTGGGCCTGATTACCTTGCTGCGGGTGGCCGGGCTGATCCTGATTGCCTCGCTGATCTGGGTGCCGCTGGGTGTGATGATCGGCCTGCGCCCGAAGCTGGCGGAAAAAATCCAGCCCCTGGCCCAGTTCCTCGCGGCGTTCCCGGCGAATCTTCTGTTCCCGGTGTTCGTCATCGTGATCCTGCATTTCCATCTCAATCCGGACATCTGGTTGAGCCCGCTGATCGTGCTGGGCACCCAGTGGTACATCCTGTTCAACGTGATTGCCGGAGCCAGCGCCCTCCCCAACGACTTCAAGGAGGCCGCCGCCAACTTCCGCATTCGCGGCTGGCTGTGGTGGCGCAAGGTGATGCTGCCGGGGATCTTCCCGTACTACATCACCGGTGCGATTACCGCCTCGGGCGGAGCCTGGAACGCCAGCATCGTGTCCGAGTACGTGTCCTGGGGCCAGGACAACGTGGTCGCCCACGGGTTGGGCGCCTATATCGCACAAACCACCGCCGCCGGTGATTTCCCCAAGATCGCCCTGGGCGTAGTGGTGATGTCGATCTTCGTGGTGGCGTTCAACCGTGCGGTCTGGCGCCCCATGTACGCCATCGCCGAAAACAAACTTCGTCTGAATTAATGGGATTCGCTGTGATGAATACCTATACCGAACACACCGCCGACACCCCCCAAATCTATTCGCTGAAAAACGTGAACCGGGTCTTCGGCAAAGGCAAAGAAGAGCTGCAAGTGCTCAGCGGCGTAGACCTGAGCCTGCACGAAGGCGAAATCGTTGGCATGCTCGGCCGCTCCGGCTCGGGTAAATCGACGTTGCTGCGCATCATCGCCGGCTTGATCCAGCCGTCGTCGGGTGAAGTGAAATACCACGGCAAACCGTTGACCGGCCCGGCCGAAGGCGTCGCCATGGTGTTCCAGACGTTCGCGCTGTTCCCCTGGCTGACCGTACTGGAAAACGTGGAGGCCGGCCTGCAAGCCCTGCAAGTCGAGCGCAAGGAAGCCCGCAAGCGCGCCCTGGCCGCCATCGACCTGATCGGCCTGGACGGGTTCGAAAACGCTTACCCTCGTGAGCTGTCCGGCGGCATGCGCCAGCGCGTAGGCTTTGCCCGCGGCCTGGTGGTCAACCCGACCCTGCTGCTGATGGACGAACCGTTCTCGGCCCTGGACGTGCTCACCGCGGAAACGCTGCGTACCGACCTGCTGGATTTGTGGAGCGGCAAGCAACTGCCGATCAAGTCGATCCTGATCGTGACGCACAACATCGAAGAAGCGGTGCTCATGTGCGACCGCATCCTGGTGCTGTCGTCCAACCCCGGACGCGTGGTCGCGGAGATCAAGGTGCCGTTCCCGCACCCGCGTAACCGGTTGGATCCGACTTTCCGGCAAATGGTCGACGACATCTACGCCCTGATGACCGACCGCCGCAGCGCCGATGCCAGCGTCGGCAAGCCCGAACTGAAGATGAGCAGCCTGCTGCCGGAAGTGTCCACCAACCTCATGGCCGGCCTGATCGAAACCCTCGCCGCCGAGCCCTACAACGGCCACGCCGGCCTGCCCACCGTGGCCGAACGGCGCCTGCTGGAAGTCGACGACCTGTTCCCCGTCGCCGAAATGCTGGAGCACCTGGGCTTCGCCGAACTCAAGGGTGCCGACATCACGCTCACCGACGCCGGCAAGCTCTTCGCCGACTACGGCACCCAGGAACGCAAGACCCTGTTCGCCGAACACTTGATCCAGCACGTACCGCTGGCCGCACGCATTCACCAGGTACTGCTTGAACGCAGCGGGCACCGCGCACCTCGGGTGCGCTTCGAACAAGAGCTGGAAGACTCGATGACCGAAGCGTTCGTGGAGAAAACCCTGGAAACCGTGGTGGCGTGGGGGCGCTATGCGGAAATCTTCTCCTATGACGACCACACCGAGACGTTCAGCCTGGAGGACGTCGAAGGCAGCATGTAGCCCCCTGGAAGCAGCGGGAGGGGGTTTGATCCCCTCCCGCATTAATCCCCGGTGTTTGTTCAGATCATGAACAAATCCAGAAAACGGTTCACTGGCGTGGCCTCAAGCCACGCCTGATCCTTGCACAACGCAAAAATCTCCCCACTGCGCTGCGCGGTAAACCGTGTGGCCAGGTTGGCCTTGAACTTCTCTTCCAGCAACGAAACGCCGTCCACCCGGCGACGGCGATGGCCTATCGGGTATTCCACCGCTACCTGCCTGGTGTGGGTGCCGTCGGTGAAAAACACTTGGACCGCGTTGGCGATGGAGCGTTTATCCGCCTCCAGGTATTCACGGCTGTAGCGTGGGTCTTCGACGATGACCATCTTTTCGCGCAACTGGTCGATGATGGGATGCGCGGCATGGAATTCATCCTCGTACTGCTCCGCTACCAGATTGCCGAAGGCCAGGGGCACGGCGGTCATGTATTGCAGGCAGTGGTCGCGGTCGGCGGCGTTGGCCAGCGGGCCGACCTTGGAGATGATGCGAATCGCCGACTCATGGGTGCTGATCACGATACGCTCGATCTCATGCAGGCGGTCCTTCACTGACGGGTGCAGAATCACGGCGGCTTCGCACGCCGTTTGCGCATGGAACTCGGCGGGAAAGCTGATCTTGAACAACACATTTTCCATCACGTAGGTGCCGTAGGGCTGGGACAGGCTAAAGGTGCGTTTATCCTCCGGCTTGAGAGCCAGATCCTTGTTGGTGTGGCTGAACAGCACGTCGTAAAAGCCCCACTGCGGCGCACTCAATACACCGGGGATACCCATCTCGCCGCGCAGCGCGATATCCGCCAGGCGCACACCACGGCTCGACGCGTCCCCCGCCGCCCAGGACTTGCGCGAACCGGCGTTCGGCGCATGCCGGTACGTACGCAGCGCCTGGCCATCCACAAAGGCATGGGACAAGGCCGCGAGCAACTGCTCACGGTTGGCGCCCATCAGCTTGGCGGTGACGGCCGTGGAAGCGACTTTCACCAGCAACACATGGTCGAGACCCACACGGTTGAAGGCGTTTTCCAGGGCAATCACGCCTTGGATCTCATGGGCCATGATCATCGCTTCCAGCACCGCACGCAGGGTCAACGGCGCGTCCCCGTTGGCCACGCGCTTTTGCGACAGATGGTCGGCTACGGCGAGAATGCCGCCCAGGTTATCCGAAGGGTGCCCCCATTCGGCGGCGAGCCAGGTGTCGTTGTAATCGAGCCAACGCACGATACAGCCGATATCCCACGCGGCCTTGACCGGGTCCAAGCGGAATGACGTACCCGGCACACGCGCGCCGAACGGTACCACCGTGCCTTCGACGAGTGGCCCCAGGTGCTTGGTGCACTCGGGGAAGCGCAAAGCCAGCAGGCCACAGCCCAACGTGTCCATCAGGCAGTTGCGGGCGGTGTCCAGCGCGTCCGTGGAATCGATACGGTAATTGAGGACATAGTCAGCAATATCCTGCAGGACCTGATCGTAGTCGGGACGGTTGTTCTGGTCGACGTTGGCACTCATGGCAGTTCTCCAAAAGGGGTGGGGGTGGGTCCTCGGGCTTACGGTGGAAGGAAGCAGATCTTGAATGTCTGCCTTGAATCGTGGGAGGGGGCTTGCCCCTCTCACATTGGAACTGTGCAGGGGCTTTAGAAGGCGTCGCCGGGAATACGCACGAAGCCTTCCATCAACACCCGCGCACTGCGGCTCATGATGGCTTTCTTGACGACCCACTCGCCGTTCACCTGGCTGGCTTCGGCGCCAACGCGCAAGGTGCCGGACGGGTGCCCGAAGCGCACGGCGCTGCGCTCCACGCCACCGGCCGCCAGGTTGACCAGGGTGCCGGAAATCGCCGCCGCCGTACCAATTGCCACCGCTGCCGTGCCCATCATCGCGTGGTGCAACTTGCCCATGGACAGCGCGCGCACCAGCAGGTCCACATCCGCAGCCTTGATCGCCTTGCCGCTGGATGCCACGTAATCGGCAGGCTTGGCCACAAACGCAACCTTCGGTGTGTGCTGGCGCCGGGCAGCTTCATCGACATGCTGGATCAGGCCCATGCGCAGCGCGCCATAGGCTCGCACGGTCTCGAACATCGCCAGGGCTTTCGGGTCGCTGTTGATCGCACCTTGCAGCTCGGTGCCGGTGTAGCCGAGGTCTTCGGCGTTGATGAAAATCGTCGGGATACCGGCATTGATCAACGTCGCCTTGAAGGTGCCGACACCCGGCACTTCCAGGTCGTCGACGAGGTTGCCGGTGGGGAACATCGAACCACCGCCACCCTCTTCTTCCGCTGCCGGGTCCATGAACTCAAGCTGCACTTCAGCGGCCGGAAAGGTCACGCCGTCGAGTTCGAAGTCACCGGTCTCCTGCACGGCGCCATCGGTGATGGGTACGTGGGCAATGATGGTCTTGCCGATATTGGCCTGCCACACCCGCACCACGGCCACGCCGTTGTGCGGCACGCGGGCCGGGTCGACCAGCCCGGCGCTGATGGCGAACGAGCCCACCGCCGCCGACAGGTTGCCGCAGTTGCCGCTCCAATCGACAAAGGGTTTGTCGATGGAGACCTGGCCGAACAGGTAGTCCACGTCGTGCCCGGCGCGGGTGCTTTTCGCCAGGATGACCGTCTTGCTGGTGCTCGATGTGGCGCCGCCCATGCCGTCGATCTGTTTGTCGTACGGGTCGGGGCTGCCGATCACCCGCAACAGCAAGGCGTCGCGCGCGGCGCCCGGCACCTGTGCCGCTTCGGGCAGGTCCTTGAGGCTGAAAAATACGCCCTTGCTGGTACCGCCACGCATGTAAGTGGCCGGGATCTTGATTTGCGCTGCGTGTGCCATGGTTATCCTCTTCAGGCGGTGGCCGCCGATTCCAGGAAGTCCTGGGCAAAACGCTGCAACACGCCGCCCGCCTCGTAGATCGACACTTCTTCGGCGGTGTCCAGGCGGCAAGTCACCGGCACTTCGACACGCTCGCCATTCTTGCGGTTGATCACCAGGGTCAGTTGCGCACGCGGGGTGCGTGCGCCGACCACGTCATAGGTTTCGCTGCCATCGATCTTCAACGTGTGACGGTCGGTACCCGGCAGGAACTCCAACGGCAGTACGCCCATACCCACCAGGTTGGTACGGTGGATGCGCTCGAAACCTTCAGCCGCAATCGCTTCCACACCGGCCAGGCGCACGCCCTTGGCCGCCCAGTCACGGGATGAACCCTGGCCGTAGTCGGCACCGGCAATGATGATCAGCGATTGCTTGCGCTCCATATAGGTTTCGATGGCTTCCCACATCCGCGTGACCTGGCCTTCGGGCTCGATGCGCGCCAGGGAACCCTGCTTGACCTTGCCGTTTTCAACCACCATTTCGTTGAACAGTTTCGGGTTGGCAAAGGTGGCACGTTGTGCGGTCAGGTGGTCGCCCCTGTGAGTCGCGTAGGAGTTGAAGTCGACTTCCGGCAGGCCCATTTTCGCCAGGTATTCACCCGCGGCGCTGTCGAGCATGATCGCGTTGGAGGGCGACAGGTGGTCGGTGGTGATGTTGTCCGGCAGCACCGCCAGCGGGCGCATGCCCTTGAGCGGTCGCGCACCGGCCAGCGCGCCTTCCCAGTATGGTGGGCGGCGGATATAGGTGCTCTGCGGGCGCCAGTCATACAGCGGCGCGACTTTCGGGCCGGTGTCTTCGTGCACGGCAAACATCGGGATGTAGACTTTGCGGAACTGTTCCGGCTTGACGGACGCCTTGACCACCGCGTCGATCTCTTCATCGCTCGGCCAGATGTCTTGCAGGCGGATTTCCTTGCCGCCGGCGTCCAGGCCCAGCACGTCCTTCTCGATATCGAAACGGATGGTGCCGGCAATCGCGTAGGCCACCACCAACGGCGGCGAAGCAAGGAAGGCTTGCTTGGCGTACGGGTGAATACGCCCGTCGAAGTTGCGGTTACCCGAGAGCACGGCGGTGGCGTACAGGTCGCGGTCGATGATTTCCTGCTGGATCACCGGGTCGAGCGCGCCGGACATGCCGTTGCAGGTGGTGCAGGCAAACGCCACCACGCCGAAGCCGAGCTTCTCCAGCTCGTGGTCCAGGCCGGCTTCTTCCAGGTACATGGCCACGGTTTTCGAGCCCGGCGCCAACGAGGATTTGACCCACGGTTTACGGGTCAGCCCCAGCTTGTTGGCGTTGCGCGCCAGCAGGCCGGCAGCGATCACGTTGCGCGGGTTACTGGTGTTGGTGCAGCTGGTAATGGCCGCGATGATCACCGCGCCGTCGGGCATTTGGCCGGGGACTTCTTCCCACGGGCCGCAAATGCCTTTGGACGCCAGGTCGCGGGTCGCCACGCGAGCATGCGGGTTGCTCGGGCCCGCCATGTTGCGCACGACACTGGACAGGTCGAAGGTCAGGCCGCGCTCGTATTGCGCACTCTTGAGGTCATCGGCCCAGAGGCCGGTATGGCGGGCGTATTGCTCGACCAGGGCGACTTGCTCGTCTTCGCGGCCGGTGAGCTTCAGGTAGGCAATGGTCTGTTGGTCGATATAGAACATCGCCGCCGTGGCGCCGTATTCCGGTGCCATGTTGGAGATAGTCGCACGGTCGCCCAGGGTAAGTGCCGAAGCCCCTTCGCCGAAGAACTCCAGCCATGCGCCCACGACTTTTTGTTTACGCAGAAACTCGGTCAGCGCCAGCACCATGTCGGTGGCGGTGATGCCCGGTTGCAGCTTGCCCGTCAGCTCCACGCCGACGCTTTCCGGCAGGCGCATCCATGAGGCGCGGCCGAGCATCACGCTCTCTGCTTCCAGGCCGCCGACGCCGATGGCGATCACGCCCAGGGCGTCCACGTGCGGGGTATGACTGTCGGTGCCGACACAGGTATCAGGGAAGGCAACACCGTCGCGCACCTGGATCACCGGGGACATTTTCTCCAGGTTGATCTGGTGCATGATGCCGTTGCCTGGCGGGATCACGTCGACGTTCTTGAACGCCTTTTTGGTCCACTCGATAAAGTGGAAACGGTCTTCATTGCGACGGTCTTCGATGGCGCGGTTTTTCTCGAACGCCTGCGGATCGAAACCACCGGCTTCGACGGCCAGCGAGTGGTCGACGATCAATTGGGTCGGCACCACCGGGTTAACCTGGGCCGGGTCGCCGCCTTGCTGGGCAATGGCATCGCGCAGGCCGGCAAGGTCTACCAGGGCGGTCTGGCCGAGGATGTCATGGCACACCACGCGCGCGGGGAACCACGGGAAGTCGAGGTCGCGCTTGCGTTCGATCAACTGGCCGAGGGACGCGTTGAGGGTAGCCGGGTCGCAGCGGCGCACCAGGTTCTCGGCGAGTACGCGAGAAGTGTAAGGCAAGGTGGCGTAGGCGCCGGGCTTGATTGCATCGACCGCCGCACGGGCATCGAAGTAATCCAGGCGACTGCCGGGCAGCGGTTTGCGAAATTCTGTGTTCATCGTCAGGACTCGGTCACGGTAAGGTTACGGCGGGAACCCGGCCCCTGTAGGCGCGAGCTGGCTCGCTCCTACAGGAAACCGATTGAGCCAGCCATTCAGCGACGTTCGATTGGCACGAACTTGCGCTGCTCGACGCCGATGTATTCGGCGCTTGGACGGATGATGCGGTTGTTGGCGCGCTGCTCGAACACATGTGCCGCCCAGCCGGTGAGGCGCGAGCAGACGAAGATCGGGGTGAACAGCTTGGTCGGGATACCCATGAAGTGGTACGCCGAGGCATGGTAGAAGTCGGCGTTGGGGAACAGTTTCTTCTGCTCCCACATGGTCTTGTCGATGGCTTCGGACACCGGGAACAACACGGTGTCGCCCACTTCGTCAGCGAGCTTCTTCGACCAGCCCTTGATCACTTCATTACGCGGGTCGCTGTCTTTGTAGATCGCGTGGCCGAAGCCCATGATCTTGTCCTTGCGCGCCAACATGCCGAGGGTGCCTTCGACGGCGTCCTGCGCTGACGAGAAACGCTCGATCATTTCCATCGCCGCTTCGTTGGCGCCGCCGTGCAGCGGGCCACGCAACGAGCCGATGGCCGCCGTAACGCAGGAATACAGGTCGGACAGGGTCGACGCACACACCCGGGCGGTGAAGGTCGAGGCGTTGAATTCATGCTCTGCATACAGGATCAGCGACACGTTCATCACTTTGACGTGCAGGTCGCTGGGCTTTTTGTCGTGCAACAGGTGCAGGAAGTGGCCACCGATGCTCGGCTCGTCCGTCACGCAATTGATACGTTTGCCGTCGTGGCTGAAGCGATACCAGTAGCACATGATCGCCGGGAAAGCCGCGAGCAGACGGTCGGTGACATCGCGCTGCACGCTGAAGTCTTTCTCCGGCTCGATATTGCCCAGGAACGAGCAACCGGTGCGCATCACGTCCATCGGGTGGGCGTCGGCGGGGATGCGTTCCAGCACTTCCTTGAGTGCTTGCGGCAGGTCGCGCAGCTTGCTCAGCCTGGCGCTGTAGGCGGCCAGTTCGGCTTGGGTCGGCAGCTCGCCGTACAGCAGCAGGTAGGCGACTTCTTCAAACTGCGCATCGGCGGCCAGTTCGCGCACGTCGTAGCCGCGATAGGTCAGGCCGGCACCGGCCTGGCCCACGGTGGACAGTGCGGTCTGCCCGGCGACCTGGCCACGCAGGCCGGCACCACTCAGTACTTTTGCTTCAGCCATGTTCGTTCTCCAATCTTGAATTTATTAGGGAGGCGTGCCGCGTTACTTTTTCGCGGCAAACAACGCGTCGAGCTTCTGCTCGAAGGTGTGGTAGTCGATGCGATCGTAAAGCTCCATGCGGGTTTGCATGGTGTCGATCACGTTCTGTTGGGTGCCGTCGCGACGGATCGCGGTGTAGACGTTCTCGGCGGCCTTGTTCATGGCGCGAAAAGCCGAAAGCGGGTACAGCACGATGGAAACATCGGCAGATTTCAACTGTTCGGTGGTGTACAGCGGCGTCGCGCCGAACTCGGTAATGTTAGCCAGGATCGGCGCCTTCACACGGGAGGCGAACAGCTTGTACATCTCAAGCTCGGTGATGGCCTCCGGGAACACCATATCGGCGCCGGCCTCGATGCAGGCGGCGGCACGCTCCAGGGCGGACTCCAGACCTTCCACCGCCAGGGCGTCGGTACGCGCCATGATCACGAAACTGTCATCGGTGCGCGCATCCACGGCCGCCTTGATGCGGTCGACCATCTCCTGCTGGGACACGATTTCCTTATTCGGGCGATGACCACAACGCTTGGCGCCGACCTGGTCTTCGATATGGATGGCCGCTGCGCCGAACTTGATCATCGACTTGACGGTGCGCGCCACGTTGAACGCCGAGGAGCCAAAACCGGTGTCCACGTCCACCAGCAGCGGCAGGTCGCACACGTCGGTGATGCGGCGTACGTCGGTCAGCACGTCATCCAGGCCGGTGATCCCCAGGTCCGGCACGCCCAGGGAACCTGCAGCCACCCCGCCACCCGACAGGTAGATCGCCTTGAAGCCGGCGCGCTTGGCCAGCAGGGCGTGGTTGGCGTTGATCGCGCCGACCACCTGCAAAGGGTGTTCGCTGGCGACCGCGTCACGGAAACGTTGGCCTGGAGTGCTGTTGTTGTTGGAACTCATGACTCACCTCGTTAGGGGGCAGTGTCTGGAAAGTGACGGGCGATGTTGCGTTTGGATGCGCCGATATGGCGCCGCATCAACAACTCCGCCAGTTCACCGTCGCGATCGGCAATCGCGTCAAGAATGCGGTGATGTTCGGCAAAAGCTTGGCGTGGACGATTGGGTGTCGCGGAGAACTGGATGCGGTACATGCGCACCAGTTGGTACAGCTCGCCGCAGAGCATTTGGGTGAGGGTGCGGTTGCCGGCGCCCTGGATGATCCGGTAATGAAAGTCGAAGTCGCCTTCCTGCTGGTAATAACCGAGGCCGGCCTGGAACGCTTCGTCGCGCTCATGGGTGTGCAGTACCTGGCGCAGTTCCTCGATTTCCGCGTCGGTCATGCGCTCGGCGGCCAGGCGACAGGCCATGCCTTCGAGGGATTCACGGATTTCGTAGAGTTCGATCAGTTCAGCGTGGCTCAGGGACACCACCCGCGCGCCGACATGCGGCACCCGCACCAGCAGGCGCTGGCCTTCCAGGCGGTGGATCGCTTCACGCAGCGGGCCACGACTGATGCCGTAAGTGCGGGCCAGTTCCGGCTCGGAAATCTTGCTGCCGGGGGCGATCTCACCCTTGACGATGGCGGCCTGGATACGCCGGAAGACGTTCTCGGACATGGTCTGGGAATCGTCTTGCGCTACCACTGGGGTTTCCAGCTGCTCCAGCATATTGTCGACACCTTTAAAAGCAATGCCGCAAAAACTAGCCAATCAGACCCTGATAGTCAAAGAATAAATACATATTGTCGACAATCGTCTAATAACCCCTGCCACACCTTCCAAGGGCATGGCCGCCTGCCAGCGCTGGCGCCGGAAAAGCATCATGTTAGAATGCCCGCCGCTTTCGCCTGACATCACCTGATGAAACGGCGCACGAGGGAGTTTGCGCAGCAATGCCAGTCGCCTTGAATTGAACATCGCACGGCACCGCCTCAGGATTTATGAGACTCAAGCCCTTCCTTCTATTGATTTGCCTAGTGTGCGTACCGGGTCTTGGCGTAGGCGCCGAGAAGACCGTGTATGGCCTGAACGAATACGCCAAGCTGACCGGCATCGACCTGGAAGTGGCGGCCAAACTCGATACCGGTGCCAAGACCGCTTCGCTCAGTGCCCGCGATATCAAGCGCTTCAAGCGCAATGGCGAATCCTGGGTGCGCTTTTACCTCGCCATCGACACCGCCCATGCCCACCCCATCGAACTGCCCCTGGCCCGCGTCAGCAAGATCAAGCGCCGCGCCGGTGACTACGACCCGGATGAGAACAAGCACTACACCGCCCGCCCGGTGATTGCCCTGGATATCTGCATGGGCGCCGCTTTACGCAGCATCGAAGTGAACTTGACTGACCGCAGCGCATTCCAATACCCGCTGCTGATCGGCTCCGAAGCCTTGAAACGCTTTGATGCGCTGGTCGACCCCAGTCTCAAATATGCAGCGGGCAAACCTGCCTGCGCCGCCGACGCTTATACCGCCGAGTAAACCGAATGCGCTCTCTGACCCTGCACCTGAAAATCCTGATCACCATTCTGGTGGTGCTGGGCATTTCGGTTACCGCCTACCAGATTTTCGTGTTGGGTATCCCCGTGACCGAGGACGCCACCGACGACCTGTGGAACATCGACGCCAAGGTCGAGTTCGTCGCCAGCCCCAAGGACCCGGTGAAAATCTCGATGTTCGTGCCGCCGCTGAGCCGCGACTTCGTCAGCCTCAATGAAAGCTTCATCTCGAACAACTATGGGGTGAGCGTCAACCGCACCGACGGCAACCGCAAGGTGACCTGGTCGGCACGCCGGGCCAAGGGCAAGCAGACCCTGTATTACCGCCTGGTGCTGACCAAGCGTTACAGCGGCGAAAAGGTCAAGGTCAAGGGCCCGACCTTCCGCGACAGCATTGCCGTGGACGGCCCGGAAAAAATCGCCGCCGAAGCCTTGCTGGCGCCGATCCGACAGCACTCGGCCGATGTTGAGACATTTATCGGCGAGGCCATCAAACGCACCAACAACCTCAACGACGATAACGTGAAACTGCTGCTGGCCGGCGATCCGTCGACACCGCACAAGGCCCGGATCGTCGAACTGCTGCTGTCGATTGCCCATGTGCCGATCGAAAAGGTGCACACCATCCGCCTGGTGGCTGACCAACCGCAAACGCCTGAGCTGTGGCTGCGCAGCTTCAATGGCAACGACTGGCTGTACTTCAACCCGGAAACAGGTGAACAGGGCCTGCCGGCCGACCGCCTACTGTGGTGGACCGGCGATGAAAACCTGATCACGGTAGAGGGCGGCAAGAAAGCGGCCGTGACCTTCAGCCTGAACAACAGCGAAATGAACGCTATTCGCCTGGCCAAGCTGACCGATGAGAACACCGACGCCAACTTCCTCGAATACTCGCTGTACGGCCTGCCGCTGCAAACCCAGCAGACCTTCATGATCATGGTGATGATCCCGATCGGCGTGCTGGTGATCCTGATCCTGCGCAACCTGATCGGCCTGCAGACCCTGGGCACCTTCACCCCGGTGCTGATCGCCCTGGCGTTCCGCGAGACGCAACTGGGCTTCGGCATTGTGCTGTTCACGATCATCACGGCGCTGGGCCTGTCCCTCAGGTCGTACCTGGAACACTTGAAATTGCAGATGCTGCCGAGGCTGTCGGTGGTGCTGACCTTCGTCGTGGTGCTGATTGCGGCCATCAGCCTGTTCAGTCACAAGCTGGGGCTGGAGCGCGGGCTGTCGGTCGCGCTGTTCCCGATGGTGATTCTGACCATGACCATCGAGCGGCTGTCGATCACCTGGGAAGAACGCGGCGCCAACCATGCGTTTAAAGTGGCGATCGGCACGCTGTTCGCCGCGACCCTGGCGCACCTGATCATGAGCGTGCCGGAACTGATCTATTTCGTGTTCACCTTCCCGGCGATCCTGTTGATCCTGGTGGGTTTCATGCTGGCCATGGGGCGTTATCGCGGTTATCGCCTGACCGAACTGGTGCGTTTCAAGGCATTCCTCAAGGCTGATTCATAATGTTCGGCCTCTGGAAAACCTGGAAGGCCCTGGAAGCACGGGGAATCATGGGCATCAACCGGCGTAACGCCGACTACGTGCTCAAGTACAACAAGCGCAGTCTGTATCCGGTTGTGGATGACAAGATCCTCACCAAGGAACGCGCCATCGCTGCCGGCATCCATGTGCCGGAAATGTACGGGATCATTTCCACCGAGAAGGAAATCGACAAACTCGACGAGATCCTCGATGGGCGCAGCGACTTCGTGATCAAGCCGGCCCAGGGCGCCGGCGGAGACGGCATCCTGGTGGTGGCCGACCGCTTTGAAGGGCGCTACCGCACGGTATCCGGCAAGTTGCTCAGCCATGAGGAAATCGAACATCAGATTTCCAGCATCCTCACCGGCCTGTACTCCCTGGGCGGCCACCGCGACCGCGCCCTGATCGAATACCGCGTAGTGCCCGACCAGATCTTCAAAAGCATCAGCTACGAAGGCGTGCCGGATATCCGCATCATCGTGCTGATGGGCTACCCGGTCATGGCCATGCTGCGCTTGCCGACTCGCCAGTCGGGCGGCAAGGCCAACCTGCACCAGGGCGCGATCGGCGTGGGTGTCGACCTGGCGACCGGCGTGACCCTGCGCGGCACCTGGCTGAACAACATCATCACCAAACATCCCGATACCACGAATGCAGTGGACGGCGTACAACTGCCCTACTGGGACGGCTTCATGTCACTGGCCGCCAGTTGCTATGAGTTGTGTGGGCTGGGTTACATCGGTGTGGACATGGTGCTGGACCAGGAAAAAGGCCCGCTGATCCTTGAACTCAATGCCCGGCCTGGGCTGAATATCCAGATCGCCAACGACTGCGGGCTGACCCTGCGTACCCATGCGGTAGAAGCGCGGCTGGAAGCATTGAAGTCAGCCGGCGTGGTGGAAACCCCGCAGGAGCGGGTGCAGTTCGTGCAGGAAATGTTTGGGCATATTCCACCGGTTGAAGGCTAAATGCTGACTTGCTCCGTACACCCTCTTCCCTATCGGGCCAACCCCGCCGAGTATTTTGCGGCGATTCGCCACGCGCCAGGCGCCGTGCTGCTGGACAGCGGCCGACCGGCGGCCGAGCGTGGGCGGTATGACCTGCTCAGCGCGTGGCCCCAAGCAACGTTGACGGTATTACCTGACGAACGTGGTGACGGTTTCCTGCAGCGCTTGCGGGAAAACCTCGGCCAATTGGGTCGCGCAGAGCTGCCTGCCGGTTATGAGCTGCCCTTTACCGGTGGGCTGATCGGCTACCTGAGCTATGACTTTGGTCGGCATCTCGAGCAAATGCCACACCTTGCGGCGGATGATTTGCACCTGCCGGACGCGCGCTTCGGCCTGTATGCCTGGGCGTTGATCAGTGATCATCAGGTGCAAACCAGCCAGCTTGTGTTTCATCCGACCCTGGCCGACAACGAGCGACAACGCTTGATCAGCTTGTTCGGTCAGCCGGTGGCCGAGAAACCGGCGACCTTCACACTGCATGGCCCCATGGCGCCCGACCTCACCGCCGAGGCTTACCGGCAGGCCATCGTGCGCATTCAGGATTACATCCAGGCCGGCGACTGCTACCAGGTCAACTTTGCCCAGCGCTTCCGGGCGTCGTGCGCAGGCGATCCGTGGGCCGCTTACTGCGCGCTGCGCGAAGCCTGCCCGACCCCGTTCTCCGGTTTCCAGAGCCTGCCGGACGACGGCGCGGTACTGAGCCTGTCGCCCGAACGCTTCGTGCACATCAGTGAACGCCGGGTCGAAACCCGCCCGATCAAAGGCACTCGCCCGCGTGGCTTGACGCCCGAAGAGGACGCCGCCAACGCTGCCGAGTTGCTGGCCAGCCCCAAGGATCGCGCCGAAAACCTGATGATCGTCGACCTGCTGCGCAACGACCTCGGCCGCACCTGCCGCACCGGCTCGGTGAAAGTGCCGGAGTTGTTCAGCCTGGAAAGCTACCCCAACGTGCACCACTTGGTGAGCAGCGTCACGGGTGTGTTGGCCGACGACAAAGATCCCCTCGACCTGATCGCCGGCAGCTTCCCCGGCGGTTCCATCACCGGTGCCCCGAAGATCCGCGCCATGCAGATCATCGACGAGCTGGAGCCGACGCGCCGCGGCTTGTACTGCGGCTCGCTGGTGTACCTGGACGTGCGTGGCGAGATGGACAGCTCCATCGCCATTCGTAGCCTGCTGGTCAAGGATGGGCAGGTGTGCTGCTGGGGTGGCGGTGGGATTGTGGCCGACTCGCAGTGGGAAGCGGAGTATCAGGAGTCGCTGACGAAGGTGCGCGTGCTGCTGCAGACGTTGGAAGCGTTGTAACGACTGGACCGGCCCTATCGGGAACAAGCTCGCTCCCGATAGAACCCTTGGCCGCGCTGAATAACCTACAGGCTCAACGCCCGATTAGACGCCTTGATAAACGCTTTCTTCAAATCCTCAAACGTATGCACTGCCGGGAACTGCGGGAACTCACGCATCACGTTTTCCGGCGCGTGGAACAGGATCCCGCAGTCCGCTTCGCCCAGCATGGTGGTGTCGTTGTAGGAATCACCCGCGGCAATCACGCGGTAGTACAAGCTCTTGAAGGCCAGTACCGACTGACGCTTGGGGTCTTTCTGGCGCAGTTGGTAGCTCACCACCCGGTCGTTTTCATCGGTGATCAGGCGGTGGCACAGCAAGGTCGGGAAGCCCAGCTGGCGCATCAGCGGCTGGGAGAATTCGTAGAAGGTGTCCGACAGGATCACCACCTGGAAACGCTCGCGCAGCCAGTTGACGAACTCGATGGCGCCGTCCAGCGGCTTGAGCGTGGCGATCACTTCCTGGATGTCGGCGAGCTTGAGCCCATGTTCGTCGAGGATACGCAGGCGCTGCTTCATCAGCACGTCGTAGTCGGGAATGTCGCGGGTGGTGGCCCGCAGGGATTCAATACCGGTTTTTTCGGCGAAGGCGATCCAGATTTCCGGAACCAGCACCCCTTCCAGGTCAAGACAGGCAATTTCCACAAGACACTCCCATTGGATGTTATTGGTTGAGCGAGCAAAAGGACTGCCGAACTCTAGCGATTCAAGCTCGTCGCCGCAACGCAGGGTGGATTTGATACCATCACCCCCCTATAGAGCGCTCAGCGCCACTGACCTGTAGGAACCGTCCTGATGAACCCAGCCTTCGACGTCGCCGAACTCGCCGCGACTTATGCCAACAAATCCGCCCAGGATATTCTCAAGCTGGCGTTCAGCCAGTTCGGTGATGACCTGTGGATCTCCTTCAGCGGTGCCGAGGATGTGGTGCTGGTCGATATGGCTTGGAAGCTGAACAAGAACGTCAAGGTGTTCAGCCTCGACACGGGCCGCCTGCACCCGGAGACCTACCGCTTCATCGAGCAGGTGCGCGAGTTCTACAAGATCGACATCGAATTGATTTCGCCGGACCAGAGCAAGCTTGAGCCCTTCGTCAAGGAAAAGGGTCTGTTCAGCTTCTACAAGGACGGCCATGGCGAGTGCTGCGGCGTGCGCAAGATCGAGCCGCTGCGCCGCAAACTCGCAGGCGTGCGGGCATGGGCCACCGGCCAACGCCGCGACCAGAGCCCCGGCACCCGTAGCCAGGTGGCCGCGCTGGAAATCGATAGCGCGTTTTCCACGCCGGAGCGCACCCTGTACAAGTTCAACCCGCTGGCACAGATGACCAGCGAGGAGGTCTGGGGTTACATCCGCATGTTGGAATTGCCTTACAACAGCCTGCATGAGCGCGGTTTTATCAGCATCGGCTGCGAGCCCTGCACCCGTCCCGTATTGCCTAACCAGCACGAGCGCGAAGGCCGCTGGTGGTGGGAGGAAGCCACGCAGAAGGAATGCGGGCTGCATGCCGGGAATATCATCAGCAAGGCCTGAGGGCCGGTACGATCAATTCGGTGGGGAGTGGGCCTGCTCGCTCCCACATTGGTTTCGTGTTGGCTGCCGAATGTGTACACACAGATGTAACCATCGGTGCCATTTATGTGTGCAGCATTTCTTGATCCGCACCATAACGTAACACCTCTATCCATTCGCCATTTCCCGTCTCGTACCAAACCTCTCCCACAGAAAAATAAATAGCTGTTCAAACGGTCAATTTATATCGCTTTGAATTCAGCTAGTTATTCCATGAACCTGCAAAAAAGAAATTATCCGCCGTTTTCATAGAGCGAAAACTGGCACGCATGTGGCTTAAGGTGAAATAGGTTTTGTATACAATAAATACAAAATATACATACACTTTGCCATCCGCGGCTCGCTCGCAGATGCGCTGGAGCCTGCCGGAATGCGTACAAGTCTTTCCAACAACATCGCACTGGATCTGCCCTCCTCCGCCCTGAACCCCGAGGCGATCAGCCGCGGTCCCTTGGTACTCAGCCCGCGCCTGCACAACAAGGACCTGGCGCCCACCAAGGCCGAAGGACGACGTTGGGGGCGCTACAGCATCTTTGCGCTGTGGACCAACGACGTGCACAACATCGCCAACTATTCGTTTGCCATCGGTTTGTATGCGTTGGGGCTCGGTGGTTGGCAGATCCTGTTGTCCCTGGGCATTGGCGCGGCGCTGGTGTACTTCTTCATGAACCTGTCGGGGTTTATGGGCCAGAAGACAGGTGTGCCGTTTCCGGTGATCAGCCGTATCAGCTTCGGCATCCATGGCGCACAGATTCCCGCGCTGATTCGGGCCGTTATTGCGATTGCCTGGTTTGGTATCCAGACCTACCTGGCGTCGGTGGTTTTCCGCGTACTGTTGTCGGCGATTCATCCAGGGTTTGCCGACTATGACCACAACTCGATCCTCGGCCTGTCGACCCTGGGCTGGGTGTGTTTTGTGACCATCTGGTTCGTGCAACTGGCGATCCTGGCGTATGGCATGGAAATGGTGCGCCGTTATGAAGCCTTCGCCGGGCCGGTGATTCTGGTGACGATGGCCTCGTTGGCCGGCTGGATGTACTTCCAGGTCGGCGGCAGCATCGCCTGGTCGATCCGCGAGCCGCTGAGCGGCGGCGAGATGTGGCGCAATATCTTTGCCGGTGGCGCGTTGTGGCTGGCCATCTACGGCACGCTGATCCTCAATTTCTGCGACTTCGCCCGTTCCTCCCCCTGCCGCAAGACCATCCTGGTGGGCAACTTCTGGGGCTTGCCGGTAAACATCCTGGTGTTTGCCGCGATCACCGTGCTGCTGTGCGGCGGCCAGTTCCAGCTCAATGGCCGGGTGATCGAAAGCCCCACCGAAATCATCGCCGCCATTCCCAATACGTTCTTCCTGGTGCTGGGCTGCCTGGCTTTCCTGATCGTCACCGTGGCGGTGAACATCATGGCCAACTTCGTCGCTCCGGCCTTCGTGTTGAGCAACCTGGCCCCCAAGTACCTGAACTTCCGTCGCGCCGGGCTGATCGCCGCCACCGTGGCGGTGCTGATCCTGCCGTGGAACCTCTACAACAGCCCGCTGGTGATCGTGTATTTCCTCTCGGGCCTGGGCGCGCTGTTGGGACCGTTGTACGGGGTGATCATGGTCGATTACTGGCTGATCCGTAAAAGCCAGGTGGATGTGCTGCAGCTGTACAGCGAAGATCCGAACGGCGCTTATTACTACAGCCATGGGGTCAATTTGCGCGCAGTAGCGGCGTTCATTCCTGCGGCAGTGATCGCGATTGTGCTGGCGCTGTTACCCGGCTTTTCCGGCGTCGCCCCCTTTTCCTGGTTGTTTGGCGCCGGTATTGCAGGGCTGCTGTACCTGCTGATCGCCAAGCGCCAACCGTTCTACGCCGATGTCAGCGGCGAGAGCATTGCAGTCGATAACGTCAGTCACTAATGCAAGGACATTCCATGCGTATCCTCGTGGTCAACGTCAACACCACCGAATCCATCACCGACACCATCGCTCAACAAGCGCGAGCCGTGGCTTCGCCCGGCACCGAGATCGTCGGGCTCACGCCCTACTTCGGAGCAGAGTCAGTGGAAGGCAATTTTGAAAGTTACCTGGCGGCCATTGCCGTGATGGATCGGGTAATGGCCTACGACCAGCCGTTCGACGCGGTGATTCAGGCCGGTTACGGCGAGCACGGCCGCGAGGGCTTGCAGGAGTTGCTGAATGTGCCCGTGGTGGACATCACCGAAGCGGCCGCCAGCACCGCGATGTTCCTCGGCCACGCTTATTCGGTGGTGACCACCCTGGACCGCACCGTGCCACTGATCGAAGACCGCCTGAAACTCGCAGGCTTGTACCAGCGTTGCGCCTCGGTGCGGGCCAGTGGCATGGCGGTGTTGGAGCTGGAGGAAAACCCGCTGGCTGCGATGGAAGCCATCGTGCGTCAATCGGAACTGGCCATCAGCCAGGACAAGGCCGAAGTGATCTGCCTGGGCTGCGGCGGCATGGCCGGGCTGGATGAACAGATTCGCCAGCGCACCGGCGTGCCAGTGGTGGATGGCGTAACGGCGGCGGTGACGATCGCCGAATCGCTGGTGCGACTCGGTTTGTCGACGTCGAAGATCAGGACCTATGCAACGCCGCGGCCGAAGAAGGTGATCGGCTGGCCAGGCAGGTCCGGACGCTGAAGGTCTACTGTGGGAACGCGCTGAACTGCCGTGCCAAGCCCTGCTCGGCAAACTGTTCGATGATGAAATCCACGAATGCCCGGGTCTTGCCGGGCAGCAGTTTGTGTTCGGCGTAGTAGAGGGAGATGTTGCCGTCGTCAACGTACCAATCGGGCAATACCCGCACCACTTCACCGCTGTCGAGGAACGGCAACGCCATCGGCATGCTCACCAGCGCAATGCCTAAACCCTGGGCACTGGCGCAACAGGCCGCTTCGGAGTCGCTCATGGTCATGCCGGGCTTGAGCACCAGTGGGCGATGCTCGCGCTCCAGGCTGGTGAGTTGCCAGGAGCGCACGCGGCCAGTTTGCGGTGAACGGATCAAGATGCCGCTGCACCACGCCAAATCCTCGGGAAGCAACACTGGCGGACGTTGTGCCAGGTAGCCCGGCGCAGCCACCAGCACCCGATGAGCCGGCGTCAGCTTGCGCGCGACCACCCCTTGGGGCAGTTCGAATCCACCCCCGATAGCCGCGTCAAAACCCTGGCCAATCAGATCGACCTGGCGATTATCAAAATGCCAGTCCGGGCTGATATCCGGAAAGCGCTGCATGAATTGGCCCAACAACGGCACGATGTACCGATTACCGAACACCGTGCCCATGCTGACCTTGAGCGTACCCACCGGGCGCCCTTCTGCACTGGCCAGGTTGGCCACGGCGTTTTGAATGGTGGTGAGGCTGGCGCTGACTTCCTCGAGAAACCGCTGGCCGGCTTCGGTCAGGGTCAGGCGCCGCGTGCTGCGCTGGAACAAGCGCCCCCCCAGGCGCGCCTCCAGCTTGGCAACACTTTTCCCCACCGCGGCCGGGGTCAGGCTCAGGTGCCGGGCGGCTTCGGCAAAACTGCCGCCTTCGGCGCTGCGCACGAAGCATTCGATACTGCCAAAGCTCTCCATATCGACCCACTCTAAACTTTTGGTTTACACAGACTATAGCAATCACGGTCTATCGGGCTGGATGGCTGAGGTCGATACTCGGCTCCAACACCAAGGCATCCCGCCTTGAACAGCTTGGAGATCGACATGACCACTCAAAACCTCAGCGGCAAAGTCGCCTTGATTCAAGGCGGTTCCCGCGGCATCGGCGCCGCCATCGTCAAGCGCCTCGCCGCGCAAGGTGCAGCCGTCGCCTTTACCTACGTCAGTTCGGCCGCCAAGGCACAAGCCTTGCAGAACAGTGTGATCAGCGAAGGCGGCAAAGCCTTGGCGATTCATGCCGACAGCGCTGACGCCACGGCGATACGCCAGGCGGTCAACACCACCGTCGAAGCCTTCGGCGGCCTGGACATCCTGGTGAACAACGCTGGCGTGCTGGCCATCGGGGCGCTGGAGGATTTCACCCTGGAAGATTTCGACCAAACCCTGGCAATCAACGTGCGCAGCGTATTTATCGCGACTCAGGAAGCGGCCAAACACATGAAAGAAGGCGGCCGGGTGATCAACATCGGCAGCACCAATGCCGATCGCATGCCGTTTGGCGGCGGCGGGCCGTATGCCATGAGCAAATCAGCGCTGGTGGGGCTGACCAAAGGGTTGGCGCGGGACCTGGGACCGCGTGGCATCACCATCAACAACGTACAGCCTGGGCCGGTGGACACCGATATGAACCCGGCGGACAGTGATTTTGCGGAAAGTCTGATGGGGCTGATGGCAGTGGGACGGTATGGGCATGTGGAAGAAATCGCCAGCTTTGTGGCTTATCTTGCAGGGCCGGAGGCTGGGTATATCACCGGTGCCAGCCTGAGCATCGATGGTGGTTTCAGCGCCTAAGCAACTGCGGGAGGAGCACCGCTCCTCCCCTATTGTTTTGACTGTGCTTATTCAAGACATGGGTGGCAAACCATAAGCCGCCAAATCAAAGTCCGCGAGTTTGCGAATGATCTGGTCGGCATGCTGGTACTTGCTGTCGGCCATGGCTTCATCCGGCACGGCGATGGCGGTCATGTTGGCGGCTTTGGCGGCCGTGACACCGAACGGCGAATCTTCGAACACCAGGCAATCCCCGGGCGCGACGCCCAGGCGGCGGGCGGCGGTGAGGAAGATGTCCGGTGCGGGTTTGGCGGCGCCGACTTCCGGGTCATCGGCCGTGACGATGGTGTCGAACAAACCGAACCACTCGCGGTGCAGCGTGGTCTTGTGGCCAAACGAATTGCGTGACGAACTGGTGCCCACCGCGATCGGGATATTGTGTGCTTTCAAATGCCGTACCAGCGCTTCGGCACCGGGCATGCCCAAAGCCTTGGGGAACCGCTCGCTCATCAACGGTTCGCGGATGGTCAGAAATTCAGCCGGTGTGATCGGCAAGTCCAGTGCCTTGACCACGTAATCGGCCAGGTCCTGGGCACCGCGACCGATAATGTGCTGCTTGATGCCCCAATCATAGGTACGCCCGTAGCGTTCGGCGATGATCTGCGTCACTTCGGTGTAGATGCCTTCAGTGTCCAGCAACAACCCGTCCATATCGAATATCACGGCCTTGATCGGACCGACAGCGGTATGCGGTGCATTCATCACAACAGAACCTGGGGGGAAGGACTAAAAGGATTCAGCACAATAACGGCCACGCTTGCCGGCAGGCAACCCTTTAGACTGTGCGCCTTTTCTTTGGAAGTGCCTGCAATGCTCTACCGTCTGGCTGCCGACAGCCTTGTGCTGTTCCATCTGAGCTTTATTCTGTTCGTGCTGTTCGGTGGCCTGCTCGCCCTCAAATGGCGCTGGGTAATGTGGCTGCACCTGCCCGCCGTAGCCTGGGGAATCGCAGTGGAGGTGTTGCACATGCCCTGCCCGCTGACCCGCTGGGAAAACCTGTTTCGCCACCTCGCCGGGCAAGAGGGCTATGGCGCCGGCTTCATCGAGCACTACCTGCTCACGCTGATCTATCCCGCGGGCCTGACAGCGAACATTCAATGGGTACTGGGTGCGGTCGTGGTGCTGATCAACCTCACCGTGTACGCGCGCTTGATCAGGCGCGCTTAGGCAGGCAGCCCAAGTCGTCCAATGTGGCCTCCACCGCCTGTTCCAACGGCGTGTGAGGTTCCTTGCCCAGAACCTCGACCAGGCGCTGGTTGTCCATGCGCAGCGGCGTGCGCCAGAGGTAACGCATCTCCTGCATCTCGCGGAAGGTGACGACGAAGGGCGCCGCCAACGTCAACAACCACCATGGGAACGCTCTCACGCGGGGCAGGCGCCCCGTCCTGCGTAACACCACGCGTTGGATGGCCGCGCTCATCTGCGTGCCGTCGGTATCGACATGGCCGGCCATGTGAAAACTGGCGAACGCCTCCAGGGTGGCGCGGCGCTCAAGCAACTTGACCATCGTGCACGCTACGTCCGGCAGATAGGCCCACTGATGCAGCAGGCCACGTGCGCCCGGATAACTTACTTTGGTAACCGGTTGCCCCGGTTTGAGCAGCCCCATGGAAAACCAGCTGTTGGCCGCGCGGGCACCGAAAAAATCCCCGGCACGCACGACCAGCACCCGCGCGCCCTGTTGGGAGGCCTCCAGCAAACGTTGCTCCAATTGCACACGAATCGCGCCCTTGCGCGTCTGCGGGTGCTGGGGCGAATCCTCGTGCAACACCGGAAACGCATCCGGCCCGAAGTTATACACCGTGCCCGGCAACACGATGGTCGCGCCCTCGGCGATAGCCGCCGCGATGGTGTTATCGATCATCGGCAGCACCAGCCCGGCCCAATTACGATAGCCCGGCGGGTTGACCGCATGGACGATCACCTCACAACCACGCGCCGCCGCCAGCACTTCCTGGCGATTGAGTGCGTCACCCTTGAGCCAGGTGAGGCCAGGGTTTTGACGTCGGGCCTTGTCGACATCCCGGGTCAACGCACGCACGTCCCAACCCGCCGCCGCCAGTTGCCGCGCCACTTCGCCACCAATGCCGCCGGTTGCACCCATTACCAGAACCTTGCTCATCACACGCTCCCACGTTGGTTGTTGAGCGCATTCTGTTACCGGCCCTGCTATAGAGGAATTGTCGAAGGCCCACCAGTCGCTATACATTTATGCATGGCATCAACTATTGGCTGGGAGCTTTACCGGTCGTTCCTGGGTGTACTCAAGGAAGGATCGTTGTCGGGGGCCGCGCGGCTGCTCGGCATCACGCAGCCTACGGTGGGTCGGCATATCGCTGCGCTGGAGACGGCGTTGGACGTGGTGCTGTTCACGCGTTCACCGGCAGGACTGCTGCCGACGGCGGTCGCTCACACCTTGCGCGCCCACGCCGAAACCATGGAACGCACCGCAGCTGCCCTTGAGCGCGCCGCCTCTTCCCACGGCGACGAGGTGCGCGGTGTCGTGCGGATTTCCGCGAGTGAGGTCGTCGGTGTGGAGGTGCTGCCGCCGATCATCACCCAGTTACGCCATGAGCATCCACACCTGCGGGTTGAACTGGTACTGACCAACCGCCTCAGCGACCTGCTGCAACTGGAAGCCGACATCGCCGTGCGCATGGTCCGGCCCAGTCAGGAGCAACTGCTGGCAAGGCGCGTGGGGTTGATAGAAGTGGGCCTGCACGCACGCGATGATTATCTGCAACAACATGGCGTCCCCCTTCACATGCAAGACCTGGCCAACCATTCGGTGATCGGCTTCGACCAGGAAAACGCCTTTATCCGCAGCCTGGCCATCAAGGGCTTCGAACGCACGGCCTTCGCCCTCAGCAGCGACAGCGACCTGGCACAACTGGCCCTGATCCGGGCCGGTGCCGGTATCGGTGGCTGCCAGGTACAACTGGCCAAGCGCGATCCGCGCCTGCGCCGAGTGCTGCCGCAGGTTTTCGCGCTCAAACTGGACACCTGGGTGACCATGCATGAGGACCTGCGCAACAGCCCACGCTGCCGGGTAATGTTTGATGCCTTGGTGACCGGTTTGCAGCGTTACGTACAGGTTTGAGACAGCTTCGCTGGTGAAGAATCAAGCTTCCCTCATTCCGTGCGCAGGAGCCCCCATGTCCGAAGCCTTCGAAGTCCCCAGCCCCCACGAAAAACACATTGAACACACCACCGAACATGCCCACGGCCGCGGTGACAATTTCGCCAGCCGCATTGCCGTGATGACCGCGCTGATGGCCACCCTCGGCGCCATGCTCAGCTACCAGGCCGGCTCCACCGAAAGCGAAGCGGCGATGGACAAGAACAACGCCGCCATCATCAAGACCGAAGCCGCCAACCAGTGGAATTACTACCAGGCCAAATCCAGCCGGCAAAACCTCGCCGAACTGGCCGCACACATCCCCGGCGTCGATGCGGCGCACTACAACGACGAAGTGCAGCGCTACAAAAGCCAGAAGGAAGAAGTGCGCAAACAAGCCGAAAAGCTCGAGGCCACTTCACGGGAATGGGATCAGAAATCCGAAGAAGCACTGCACCAGCATCACCGCTGGGCCCAGGCGATGACGGCGATCCAGATTGCGATTTCGTTGGCGGCGATTACCTTGTTGACGCGGCGGGAGTGGTTGAAGCGCATGTCCTATGCGGCGGCGGGTGTGGCGGTGGTGCTGGGCAGCCTGGCGTGGCTGCATATCTGATCTGAGGCGGGCGGTACGACTCTATAGCCAACAGCCCTCCTGCAAAACTTTGTAGAATCGCGCTGAAAAACCCATAGGATCGCGGAAGAGCGGCCCTACAGCCACGTCTACGAAAACTTGCTCGCCTGAGCCGTTAAGGATAATCAATGGAACACTCTACCGAATTTCCCGTACTGCTTTTTTCCTACGGCACCCTGCAAGACAAAGCCGTACAACTGGCCAACTTTGGCCGGGAACTCGCCGGACAGCACGACGCTATGCTGGGCTACTCCCAAAGCTGGGTAGAAATCACCGATCCCGCTGTGTTGGCGGCCAGCGGCAAGACCCACCACCCCATCGTCGCTCCCACCACGGAAAACGGCCGCAGCGTAGAAGGCATGGTCTTTCAGATCAGTGAGCAGGAACTGGCAGCCGCGGATGCCTATGAAGTGTCGGACTACAAGCGTGTCTCGGTGCCGTTGGTATCCGGCCTGACAGCCTGGGTATACGTGCAGGCGTGAAAGCGAAACCTTTGGTTGGCGGATTTCAATCTGCCATCTGAGCGATTAGAGTATCGCGCCCCTGGGAAATTGGATCCCGGGATTGAGTTCATGGAGTTATTGAGTGAAGTACGTCAGTAAAGTGGTTGCAGCAGCAGTTCTGGGTTTCGCCCTTGCAGGTTGCACCGGTACCGCGATCAAATCCCCGCAATACGACAGCAGCCAATACACCGTTTTGGGTCACAGTGAAGCCAGCGCCACCGGCATCATGCTGTTCGGCGTTATCCCGATCGGCCAGAACAGCCGTTTCGTGCGCGCGCAGGACGCTGCTATCAAGGCCAAGGGCGGCGATGCGTTGATCAACACCCAAGTGCAAGAAAACTGGTTCTGGGCCTGGGTACTCAGCGGTTACACCACCAAGATCTCGGGTGATGTGATCAAGCTGAAAACTGCGCAATAAATGATTGTGAAATAGTCAAAATCGCCAGGGCTCAGGCCCGAGCGCGATGGATCATGGGCCATACCTCGAGGGTGGCCCCATGAACCTCAGTATCCCCATGAGCATCTGCATGAAGCGACCGAACACGGGCATCGCCATGGGCAAGATGCACGGCTTTGAGTGGAACCCGGCGGTGCCGCATCCATGCGCATTTTCCGGATGTGCATCATTGGCATAGGCATTGAGGGTAGGTTTTCACGGAATTATCAAGGCCGCTTCATGGCCGCCCTGAAAACACAGTTCGTTTAAGCGTGGTCGCCCCTGTGACCTTTACGCTCGTACTCCGAGCCCTTGCACGCCAATCCCAAATGCTTGGGAGTCAAGGCAGAGTCCTACACTCCGTTCAGAAACATCAGCCTCCCTCCTTGAAAATCGCCCAACCTATAGTCGCCCGGTCGCTCGCATGGCGATCGGGTTTGGCGACTCGACAATAATCGACAGAGACGTCCTGGCCTATTTGCGAGATGCCTCTGTACGCAATGAGCTGCTCAACGGTAGCTGTGCGCGGGAGACCTTCGGGTCTGCCGGTTTTCCGATTGTCCCGGTTCGCCAACCTGCGCACAGCTGCCACCCTTTTTGTTTGGCGACAAATGTGTGGTTGCTACCCTCGGGCAACCGGAGTTTCACCCATCCATGAGCCAGTATATGGCTCTTGCCCCCGCCCTTTTTGTAGATACGGCTGCACCTCTGTGGCGTAGTTCTCAGCGCGCTCAATGCAACCCAAATGCTTCTCCACGCGTTGGCGCGCTAGCGTAGGAAGATTGATGCCGTGCAATTGCGTAGCCGCCAATGGGGCGCCTCCTTTCCGAATGGGTTTCAATGCGTAAAACCACTGTAGGGGGTGGTGGTTTCCACCGGCACAAAAAAAGCCCCCACGCCTAGCTTAGGTGCGGGGACCTTTTGAACATAAGCGGTGTTATTAGAATTAGAGATGGGCTGATATGTGCTCACCTACCTCTAACTGGGCAGGAAAGCGTGCGACGAAACAAGTGCCAGTTTCAACGTTAGATACCACACTCAAACGCCCGCTGTGTGCTGCCGCGATCTCAGAAGCGATGTATAGCCCAAGCCCTAATCCTTCTCCCCTGGCCGCAATTTCAGAGCGAGTGAAGGGGTGAAATAATAAGGGTATCAACGCTTCGCTAATTGGCGGCCCCAGATTCGCAACAGATATAACAATTTCAGGCCCTTCTGAGAATGCTACAACCGTTATGGGTGCAGAGAGCGAACCATGGCTAATAGCGTTAACTACAAGATTCGAAAGCATCTGGTTGATACGTAAAACGTCACAGTAGACTCCGGCAGGAATGTCTAACGAGGTAACTAAATTGGCGCTGGGATGTGAAAGCTTAATTTCATCAAGCGTCATCTCTAACGTGTATTTCAAATCATCTACAAGTGTGCGTCGCACCGGTATACCGCCACCCAGTCTTCCCCTGGACATGTCAAGAACGTTCTCGATCAGCATGCCCATTTTCACTGAGCTGGTGCGTATTGCAGAGATCAGCCTTAAAAGGCTCACATCGCTCGTTTTGCTCTGTAACAAATCTGCGCTCATCCGAATAGCGCTCAAAGGAACTCGCAGATCGTGGCCCAATACTGCAACAAACTGCTCGTGCAATTTTTTATCAGTCTGAGCGTGTGTCAGTTCTAATTTCGATTCTTCCAACAAGCGCTGAACATCAAGGCTCGCTGCGATTAGCTTCGCGAACGAGGATAAAGTTTGCGTGATCGCCGGGTCATCAAGATCTGCAGGTATAGAATCAATAGCGCAAAGCGTTCCAAAAAACTCACCATTCGACGTGATAATTGGAATCGAGACGTAGCTCTCTAGACCATAAGTCCGGGGCGTATGATGTTGAGACCAAATCGTATGTGCACTAGCTCTCCCGAAAATGACAGGTTTTCTGTGCTGCCTAATCTCATGGCAAATCGTAGAGTCAAGCACTAGCTCTCCACCTGGCATTAAACCGAAGTCGATAGAGTCGTCTACTGCGCAAGCGATCCATTTTTTGTCTGTGACCCTGGCAACGGCCGAAAACCGCATGCCGGTGAGATTTTTAACCATGCTCAGGATCATGGGTACGGCTTCAATGCGCTGGATTGCTACCACTGAGGACATGTGTTCTGCGTGGATCATAAAGCCGCCCGTATACCAAGGTCCGAGTTGACGCGCTGCCCTGTTGTGCAGCGACGACGTGTAGCAAGGGTTTAAACGAATGCCAGCTATACGTGATGCGTTGATTTTATTCTTGCGGGTAGCGCTTCCCTTGCGTTTTTGAACGCCGGTCACAACCAATGGCCTGGTCTTCGCTTACCAAGTTATCTCGATGATAGCCCGCATCCGGCAGACACAGACTTTGCACCAGAAGGAAGCGCCCGTCCCATGCTGGTCCCATGGCGCTATTTTTTGAACGTAAAAAACCACAAACCCCCGACTTTCTCTAGGAAAATCAGGGGTTTGCGTTTACTTAATGTGGCGGTGAAGGAGAGATTCGAACTCTCGATACAATTTCTTGTATACACACTTTCCAGGCGTGCTCCTTAAGCCACTCGGACACTTCACCGTATCTCGGCAAACCAGTTCAGTCTGTCGAGGCGCGCTAATGTAGTCGAAAGCCTTTCTGATGGCAAAGGTTTTTTTCAGAATTTTCATGCGGTTAGACGGTTATGTCAGTACCCGCCCGGTCAGGGCGGTGATTCTGCCATTCTTGGGCATGGGTAACGTGAGCCTGGGACAGCCGATGCACCCTGCTCCGGGGCGTCTACCCTTGGGTGTGGAGCAAAAGTCTGACTGGGTAGTCAGTCACGACGCTTTACCGGGGCGGGCGTGGTGGGTAACGTCTGCGCACGCATTTCTATGAATAGTCTCTCTATAACAAATCCTACAAGGAACCGCGTCATGAGTGAGTTGATTGCCTACCACCTCGAAGACGGTATCGCGACCCTGACCTTGAGCAACGGCAAGGTGAATGCCATTTCTCCGGCGGTGGTCAGTGAGTTTAATGCGGCGCTGGATCAGGCCGAGAAAGACCGGGCCGTGGTGGTGATCACCGGGACGCCGGGGATGCTATCAGGTGGTTATGATTTGAAGGTGATGACTGCCGGCCCCAAAGAGGCGATCAGCCTGGTGACGTCCGGCTCGACGTTAGCGCGTCGCCTGCTGTCCCATCCGTTCCCGGTCATCGTCGCTTGCTCAGGGCATGCGGTGGCCAAGGGCGCTTTCCTGCTGTTGTCGGCGGATTATCGGATTGGTGTGGAAGGCCCGTTCAGCATCGGCCTGAACGAAGTGGCGATCGGCATGACCATGCACCACGCCGGGATCGAGCTGGCCCGGGATCGTCTGCGCAAGTCGGCCTTTCACCGTTCGGTGATCAATGCCGAAATGTTTGATCCGCAAGGTGCGTTGGCTGCCGGCTTCCTGGACAAGGTTGTCGCCCCCGAAGAATTGCAAGCGGCGACCCTGGAGGCGGCGCGTCAGTTGAAGAAGATCAATATGAACGCGCACAAACACACCAAGTTGAAAGTGCGCAAAGAGCTGCTGGAAGCGTTGGACGACGCCATCATCCAGGATCAGGGCCATATCCTGAACTAAGTCCTTACAACTGCGGCACCAAAGCCCGACCTTGAGTCGGGCTTTTTCTTGCAAACAAATCAGAATCGTCTCTAGCCGCTCTAATCGGGCGGTATCAGCACATATTGAAACATGTGCTCAAACATCGCCTATCTCCTACGTCTGTAGGGGCAATTGCCGAATACAGTGCACATCCGTACACTGCGCCACCTTTGTCCCGATAGGCCGTGTCGATGCTATTTCTGTTACGTATGTTGTTGATGGGCCTGCACTTTATAGTCGCCGGCGTGTTGGGCGTGGCGCTGGGTATTTGCCGACCGTTCAACCCGGACAACAGCCGCCTGTGCGCTCGCCTGTACGCCCTGCCCGCCATGTGGATCCTGCGCCTGAACGTGAAGGCGGATGTCGACTCGTTGCGCAACAAGCCCGGCACGTGCGTGATCATCGCTAACCACCAGTCCAACTATGACCTGTTTGTGTTCGGCACCGTGGTGCCGCACCGCACGGTGTGCATCGCCAAGAAGAGCCTGAAATGGGTGCCGCTGTTCGGCCAGTTGTTCTGGCTGGCGGGCAATGTATTGATCGACCGAGGCAACGCACATAAGGCGCGCCGTGCGATGCTCACCACCACCCATACATTGCAGCATGAGAACACGTCGATCTGGGTGTTCCCGGAAGGCACCCGCAACCTGGGCAAAGGTCTGTTGCCATTCAAAAAAGGCGCATTCCATATGGCGATTGCGGCCGGAGTGCCTATCGTGCAGGTGTGCGTGAGCAATTACGTCACGCATATGCAGCTCAATCGCTGGAACAGCGGCGATGTGCTCATACGTTCGTTGCCGCCGATTCCTACGATTGGGCTGACTTCGGATGACATCCCTCAGTTGATGCAGGCTTGCCAGAAGCAAATGGATGAATGCATCGCGCAGATGGATCGTGAGCTGCAGGCTGCTTGAACACCGCCTGGGGGCGCTTCGCACCCCAGCGCGAGCAAGCTCGCTCACCACAAAAAGCTCGTCGCAATGACCGCTACGAAGGAACGTCATTCAGGCTAAGCTGCCCAACATCTGTCATCCCAATAAGAAGCGATCAGCACCATGGGTAGAGTTGTTGCGGCCGCCGTCTACAGCGCCGGTAAAAAAGTCACCGATATCACCCTCGACGAAGGCGCGGCCTGGGCCGCCAAACCCGACCACTTTGTATGGATCGGCCTTGAAGAACCCAACGCTCAGGAGCTGGCCAATCTGCAACGCCAGTTCAACCTGCATGAACTGGCCATCGAAGATGCCCTGGAAAAACACAGCCGCCCGAAGCTGGAAACCTTCGGCGATGCGCTGTTTATCGTCACTTATTCACCCGTGCGCGAAAACGGCAAGCTGCTGTTTATCGAAACCCATATCTTCGCCGGCAACGGCTACATCATTACCGCCCGCAATGGTCATTCGGCATCCTACGGCTATGTACGCCAGCGTTGTGAGGCACGGCCACTGTTGCTGGAGCATGGGGAAGATTTCGTACTCTATGCACTGCTGGATTTCGTCACCGAGAATTACCAACCGGTGAGCGAAGCGATCCATGCCGAGATCGATGAGCTGGAACGCAACGTACTGTGCAGTTCGCTGAGTGAGCGTGATATCCAGAATTTGCATGGCTTGCGCCGCGACGTGCTGCGGCTCAAGCGCTACGTCGCCCCGATGGTGGAGATCAGCCAGGAGTTGCAGAAGCTGAGCTTCCCGTTTATCGACAAGAACATGCGCCCGTATTTCCGCGACGTGCAGATCCACGTGACACGCCAAATGGAAGACCTCACCACCTTGCGCGATATCGCCAGCCAGACCATCGAGATCGGTGTGTTGCTGGAGGCCTCGCGTCAAAGCGTAGTGCAACGCAAGTTCGCCGCGTGGGCAGCGATCCTCGCGTTCCCCACGGCGGTGGCGGGGATTTATGGGATGAACTTCCAGAATATGCCCGAGCTGCAATGGCACTACGGCTATTTTGCAGTGCTCGGGTTTATCGCGGTGGGCTGTACAGGTTTGTGGGCCAGCTTCAAGCGTTCGGGCTGGCTTTAAACCTTGGCCTCGGATTTGTGCGCCACAAAACGCATCATCCATTCCGCCACGGTGACGCCGTGGTGGTCGCGTTCCAGGCTGGCGACGCCATGGGTGTAGACCTTCTCACCCAAGGTTGTCTGAAGAATCTCCAGCAGCTCGCGGGAATAGTCATGGACGAATTCCGGGTGCCCCTGGAAGCACAGCACCTGATCGCCAATGTGATACGCCGCAAACGGGCAAAACGCGCTGGACGCAATGACCGTGGCGTTTTCCGGCAGCGTGGTCACTTGGTCCTGGTGGCTGATCAATAGCGTCAACTCTTCCACTTCAGGGCTCATCCACGGCGCCTTGGCATCGAGCTTGTAGTCGTGGATGCCCATGCCCCAGCCCTGCCCGGCGCGCTCGGTCTTGCCGCCAAGCAGCAGCGCCAGCAACTGGTGACCGAAGCAGATACCCAGCAGCTTGTCGCCACGCTCGTAACGTTCGAGCAGGTAGGTCTTGAGGGTCTGGATCCAAGGGTCGGTACCGAAGGAGTCGGCCTTGCTGCCAGTGACCAGGTAGGCATCAAATACTTCATCTTCCGGCGGGTATTCGCCCTGCACGACGTTGTAGATGACAAATTCGGCGGCAATCGGCTGCTTGGAGAACAGGCGCTTGAACATCTGCCCGTACCCTTGGTATTGATCGATCAAGCCTGGACGCAGGATATCGGTTTCCAGGATACAGACGCGTAGCGACATAAAAAATACCTGACACGGTGATGGGAATAATGCACACCCCAGAGCCTGCCTTGAAACCCCTCCACAAGGCAAGCCCCGCACATGCCCAAAACCGTCAGAAGGTCGCGTTCCGTGCCGCTTTCTCCAACAATAACGCCGGCGGCAGGAACCGCTCCCCATATTGCTCCGCCAGGTAGCGCGCCCGGGCGATGAAGTCGTTCAACCCGTACTGGTTGATAAATTGCAACGCACCGCCACTCCACGCGGCAAAGCCAATGCCGAAGATCGAACCCACGTTGGCATCCGCCGTGTACATCAACACCCCCTCTTCCACGCAGCGCACGGTTTCGATGGCCTGGATAAACAGCAGGCGGTCACGCACATCCTGCGGCGAAATCTGTTTGCCGGGCTGTTCGAATCGGGCCTTCAGTTCGGGCCACAGGTGCTTCTGTCCACTGGCCGGATAGTCATAGAAGCCGCCACCCGCCGCCTTGCCGGCGCGTTTGTACTCATTCACCAGCAGCTCGATCACCCGCGTCGCCGGATGCGTCGGCACGTCCTTACCTTCCGCCTGCAGGTCCTTGGCCGTCTGCTGTCGGATTTGGCTCATCAAACTGAGCGACACTTCATCGGACACCGCCAACGGCCCCACCGGCATGCCGGCCTTGCGCGCTTCGGTCTCGATCATCGGCGCGGCCACGCCTTCACCGAGCATAGCAATGCCTTCGTTGGTGAAAGTGCCGAACACCCGCGAGGTGAAGAACCCGCGGCTATCGTTGACCACGATCGGGGTTTTCTTGATTTGCAGTACGAAGTCAAAACCTCTGGCCAGGGTTTCGTCGCTGGTTTGCGCGCCCTTGATGATTTCCACCAACGGCATCTTGTCCACCGGGCTGAAGAAATGCAGGCCGAGGAACTTGCCTGGATCGGCTACGGCCTTGGCCAGGCCGCTGATGGGCAAGGTCGAGGTATTAGAGGCGATCACCGCCTCGGCGCCAACCACGCTTTGGGCAGCCGCCGAAACCTGAGCCTTGAGCTCGCGGTTTTCAAATACGGCTTCGATGATCAGGTCGCAACCGGCCAAGTCGGCATCAAGGGCCGTAGGATGAATGCGCGCCAGGGTGGCGTCGCGCTGTTCGGCGGTCAATTGCCCACGACCGACCTTCTTATCCAACAGCGTGGCCGAGTGAGCCTTGCCTTTTTCGGCGGCGGCGATATTGATGTCCTTGAGCACCACGTCGATGCCCGCACAGGCACTGACATACGCGATACCCGCGCCCATCATCCCGGCGCCGAGCACACCGACTTTGCGCGTCACGTAAGGCGCATACCCTTGGGGTCGCGAGCTGCCGGCATTGATTTCGTTGAGCTGGAACCAGAAGGTGCCGATCATGTTTTTCGCCACCTGGCCGGTGACCAGCTCGGTGAAGTAGCGGGTTTCGATCAGGTGTGCGGTGTCGAAATCTACCTGTGCGCCTTCCACGGCGGCGCACAGGATCTTCTCCGGCGCCGGAAAGCAGCCGTGGGTTTTGCTGCGCAACATCGACGGCGCAATCGCCAGCATCTGCGCCACCTTGGGGTTCGACGGCGTCCCCCCGGGGATTTGATACGCCTTGTTGTCCCAAGGCTGCCTGGCCTCGGGGTTGGCGAGAATCCAGGCGCGGGATTTGGCCAGCAGTTCATCGCGGTTCACGGCCAGTTCATTGATCAAGCCGGCTTGCAGCGCCTGCTGCGGCCGTACTTTTTTGCCTTCCAGCAAATACGGCAGGGCCTTTTCCAGCCCCAGCATACGTACCATGCGCACGACCCCGCCGCCGCCTGGCAACAGGCCCAGAGTGACTTCCGGCAAACCGAGTTGAGTGGATTTATCTTCCAGCGCGACGCGGTAATGGCAAGCCAGGCAGATCTCCCAGCCACCGCCCAGGGCCGCGCCATTGATCGCGGCCACCACCGGTTTGCCGAGGGTTTCCAGGCGGCGCAACTGCGCCTTGAGCACCCGCACACCGTCGTAGAATGCCTTGGCGTGGAGCTTGTCGACCTTGATCAACTCATTGAGGTCGCCACCGGCAAAAAACGTTTTCTTGGCCGAGGTGATGATCACACCGGCAATGCTGTCCTTCTCCGCTTCCAGGCGCGTGACGGTGGCCGCCATGGCCTCGCGGTACGCGGCGTTCATGGTGTTGGCAGTCTGGCCAGGCATGTCGAGGGTCAGTACCACAATCTGGTCCTGGCCTTTTTCGTAACGAATAGCGTCAGTCATGACAGTTTCCTTCGGCTCAGAGGCGTTCGATGATGGTAGCGATGCCCATGCCACCGCCGACACACAGGGTGGCCAGGCCATAGCGCTGCCGGCGCACCTCCAGCTCGTCGAGCAGGGTGCCGAGGATCGCGCAGCCGGTGGCGCCCAACGGGTGGCCCATGGCGATGGAGCCGCCGTTGACATTGACCCGTGCGGCGTCGATGCGCATGTCCTTGATGAACTTGAGCACCACCGAAGCGAAGGCTTCGTTGACCTCGAACAAATCGATGTCTTCTACGCGCAACCCGGCTTTGGCCAGTGCCTTACGCGTGGCCGGCGCCGGACCGGTGAGCATGATGGTCGGGTCGGTGCTGGTGACCGCCGTCGCGACGATGCGAGCTCGCGGCTGCAGCCCCAGTTCGCGGCCCTTGGCCTCGGAGCCGATCAACATCAACGCAGCACCGTCGACAATCCCGGAGCTGTTGCCCGGCGTGTGTACATGGTTGATGCGCTCCACATGGCTGTAGACCCGCAACGCGGTGGCATCGAAGCCCATCTGCCCCATCATTTCGAAGCTGGGCTTGAGTTTACCCAGGCCGTCGAGCGTGGAATCGCCGCGGATGAATTCGTCATGGTCCAGCAGCACGATGCCATTCTGGTCCTGCACCGGGATCAGGGATTTGCTGAAGGAACCGTCTGCACGCGCCCTGGCCGCTTTCTGCTGGGACTGCAGGGCGAAGGTATCGACATCCTCGCGACTGAAGCCTTCCAGGGTGGCGATCAAATCGGCACCAATGCCCTGGGGCGTGAAATGACTGTGCATATTGGTGTGCGGGTCGAGTACCCAGGCCCCGCCATCGCTACCCATAGGCACCCGCGACATGGACTCGACGCCGCCGACCACCACCAGGTCCTCGAAGCCTGAGCGCACTTTCATCGCGCCAAGGTTCACCGCTTCCAGGCCCGAGGCGCAAAAGCGGTTGACCTGTACGCCTGCGACGCTGACATCCCAATCCGCTACCAGCGCGGCCGTCTTGGCGATGTCGGCGCCCTGATCGCCCACCGGGGTCACGCAGCCGAGGACGATATCATCCACCTGCTGCGTATCGAGGTCGCCGCGTTGCGCCAGTGCGGTGAGCAAACCGGCCACCAGGTTCACCGGCTTGATGCTGTGCAAGGCGCCATCGGCCTTGCCTTTGCCGCGGGGCGTACGTATTGCGTCAAAGATCAAAGCTTGGGTCATGACATCCTCGAACCGCTGTGCGTGTGCTCCTACCTTAGGCCCGATTGACACGGTTTCAATGACGGATGCGCTCATTGCTTTTGACACCCTCGCTCGGACGAACGGTAGGCAGCTAAGCGAAACCGCTGATTAATCGTTTTAGCTGTCTAGCCCTAGGGCTGGCGCCAAGATGGCGAATAGCCTCATGCCGTTTTTAGCTCAAAAGCTGATGAGGTGATATGAAATGGATCTAAGCCGCGCAGAACAGGGGCTCTAAGGTTGAATCTGTAAGAGGCTGCTGCCGGGTTTTGCTGGAGCAGCTGTAAGAAAAGCGACACGTCATTTCGTCATAGTGAAATTCAACGGCACGCATTTGACGCTCAGGAATAACAACAAAAGGCAGTCAGCCATGTTCAAACAATCGAAAGTACGCCAGGCGGGACTCATTCTTTTCGCCACCACACTGATTCTGATCTTGCCCAATCTGACCAAGATTATCGGGTGACGGCTTAACACTCACATTCGGTGCACACAGCATCAGGCCTGCAGTTTTGGCAGCACCTGTCGGGACATTGCGAATAGCGGCCCTGTGCAGGCGCTGCCGTTTTGCGTGCCAATTTCCGTTATCGTGAGTGCCATTGCCATTCATATCGGGCCCTTCTCTTGAAAACGATCCTCGCCCTGCTCATCGCGTTACTGACTCTGCCTGTTTCTGCCGCGCAATTGACCATCGAACTGGAGCACACCACCAAGACCTGGCAGACCGCCGACTTGCTCAAGCGGCCGGATATACAAACGGTGCAGATCGTCGATGACGTTTCCTACAAGCGCACTATGACCTATCGCGCAGTGCCACTCGCCGCCCTGCTCCCGGGGCTGAAACCGGATAGCCACCTGCAAGCCGTCGCCCTCGATGGCTTCGCCGCCGAACTGGCTGCCGCGCCGCTGCTGCAAAACCACGGCGCCCGCGCCTGGCTGGCGGTGGAGGATCCCGCCCACCCATGGCCGGCGCTGGCGGAAGGTAAACCGAGCGCAGGGCCGTTTTATCTGGTGTGGACCGACCCGCAAGTCGGCCATATCAGCCCTGAGCAGTGGCCGTTCCAGATCTCCGGGATCAAGCAACTGAAGACAGTCGCCGAACGGTTTCCAGCCTTGCTGCCCGACCCGAAGCTGGCGACGAATGACCCCATCAACCAAGGCTTTGCGTTGTTCCAGAAAAACTGCCTGGCCTGTCATCGCCTCAATGGCGCCGGCGATGCGCAAATGGGACCGGATCTGAATATTCCCTACAACCCCACCGAATATTTCAGCGGGGATTTCCTCAAGCGTTATATCCGCGATCCTCAGAGCCTGCGCCATTGGCCACAGGCGAAGATGCCGGCGTTTACGGCCAGTGTGTTGCCCGATACCGAACTGGATTTGCTGGTGGGGTATTTGAGGCATATGGCGGGGCGTAAACAACAACCCTGATCGTCGCGGCGAACTCCCTCACCCTATAGAGGGAGGCTTGCGCCACGATAGCAGCGTGTCAGTCAGGCATTTTCAGCTGACGCACCGCTATCGGGAGCAAGCCCCTTCCCGCCTTCGACCGCATCTGTTTTCCGATCATTGCTGATGGACGGAGATGACCGGGGTCTGGGCCACGTAGACTTTGGCATGCATCTGCTCATGCCCGCCGCCCCGGCGCATGCCGCGTACCGGGCAGGCATCCAGGTAATCCAGGCCCACGGCCAGTTTCAAATGCCGCTCCGGTCGCGCCAGTTGGTTGGTCACGTCAAAGCTGTACCAGGCGTCATCCAGCCAGGCTTCAGCCCAAGCGTGGCTGGCCAGGTGCGTACTGTCTTCGGTGTACAGGTACCCCGACACATAACGCGCCGGGATCCCCAGGCTACGTGCACAGGCCAGGAACGCGTGAGTGTGGTCCTGGCATACGCCCGCCTGCCCGGCAAAAGCCTCGGCGGCGCTGGTGTCGATGGCGGTTACGCCAGGCGTGTAGACCATCGTCTGGTTGAGCGCGTGCATCAGGTCGATCAATGCGCTGCGGTCACGACGTTGCCGGCAGTGCTGCTCGGCAAAGCTGCGCAACGCCTCGTCAGGCTCGGTCAGGCGCGTGCTGCGCAGGAATGGGAAGGCCGACTGGCTCTCGTGTTCAGCCTCGCGTAACTCATCGATGTCCACCTGGCCACGGGCGCCGATGATGATAGCGTCGTGGGGTTCGTCCAGGGTCAATACATGCAGGATATTGCCGAACGGGTCGATCTGCGCCCGCACCGGCCGTGGCAGGTCGAGCTTCCAGCTGATGACGTGCTGGCGCTCGCTGTCGTGGGGCGTAAGCCGCAGGTACTGGATGCTGGCGCGCACCTGGTCTTCATAGTGGTAGGTGGTTTCGTGGCTGAGAGAGAGTCTCATGCGGCCTCCAGGTAGGAACTGTAGATGGCGTCGCCCAGCTGGCGGACCAGAGGGATAAAGTCGGTCAGCCAGGCGTGCAGGCCTTCCTCAAGGATTTCGTCGATGGCGGTAAAGCGCAGGCGTGCGTCCATTTCGGCGGCCAGGCGCTGGGCCGGGCGGCCGTTGAGGCCGGGCAGGCTGGCAAGGATCTGGTCGATCTCCTCGCTGCAGGCGCGCAGCGAGCGTGGGACATCAGCGCGCAACAGCAGCAGCTCAGCCACTTGCCGGGCACCAGGCGCGTCGCGATAGATCTCGGTGTAGGCCTCGAACGACGATAACGCGCGCAACAAGGCGCTCCACTGATAGTAGGCGTGGGCTGTGCCGTCGGTGACGGCGGCGGCCTGGTCGCCGGCCATTTCATAACGTGCGTCCAGCAGGCGCAAGGTGTTGTCGGCGCGCTCGATGAAGGTGCCCAGGCGGATAAAACGAAAGGCGTCGTTACGCATGATGGTGCCATAGGTCGCGCCCCGGAACAGGTGCGAGCGCTCCTTGACCCACTCGCAAAACCGGCTCATGCCGTAATGGCTCAAGCCTTGTTGGGCAATGTCACGGATGTCCAGCCAAGTGGCGTTAATGTTTTCCCACATATCGGCGGTAATTCGCCCACGCACCGCATGGGCGCTGGCCCGCGCTGAGCCGAGACAGCTGTAGATGCTGGCCGGGTTGGCTGCATCCAGCGCAAAGAAGTGCAGCAGGCGTTCGGCATGCAATTCACCGTGGCGCTCACGGTAATCATCCAGGGTGCCGGTGATCAGCAACGGCATGGCCAGTTCATGCAGACCGTCACCGTGCCCGTCTTGCGGCATCAGGGACAGCGAATAACTGACATCAAGCATGCGCGCGAGGTTTTCCGCGCGCTCCAGGTAGCGCGACATCCAGTACAAATCCGAGGCAGTTCTACTCAACATGGCATCAGTCCTCGACCACCCAAGTGTCTTTGGTGCCGCCGCCCTGGGACGAGTTGACCACCAGCGAGCCTTCACGCAGCGCCACGCGGGTCAGGCCGCCGGGCACCACGCGGGTTTCCTTGCCGGACAACACAAAGGGACGCAGGTCGATATGACGCGGTGCAATGCCGTTTTCGACGAAGGTCGGGCACGTGGATAAACACAATGTCGGCTGGGCGATATAAGCGTGGGGTTTGGCTTTGATGCGGGCGCGAAAGGCTTCGATTTCCGCCGCCGTGGACGCCGGGCCCACCAGCATGCCGTAGCCGCCGGAGCCTTGGGTTTCCTTCACCACCAAGTCCGGCAGGTTGGCCAGTACGTGGGACAGTTCGTCAGGCTTACGACATTGGAACGTCGGAACATTCTTCAGGATAGGTTCTTCATCCAGATAGAAACGGATCATCTCGGTGACGAAGGGGTACACCGACTTGTCATCCGCCACCCCGGTGCCGATGGCATTGGCCAGCACCACGTTGCCCGAACGGTAGGCGGCGAGCAGGCCGGGCACGCCGAGCATGGAGGCCGGATTGAAGGCCAGCGGGTCGAGGAACGCGTCATCGAGTCGACGATAGATCACATCCACGGCCTTGGGGCCATCGGTGGTGCGCATGAACACGCGGTCATCGCGCACGAACAGGTCGGCTCCTTCCACCAGTTCCACGCCCATTTCCCGGGCCAGGAACGCATGTTCGAAGAATGCACTGTTGAAGCGCCCCGGCGTCAGCACTACCACGCTTGGGTTATCCAGGGGGCTTGAGCTTTTGAGGGTATCGAGCAACAGGTTGGGGTAATGATCGATCGGTGCAATGCGCTGGGCGGCGAACAGTTCGGGGAACAGGCGCATCATCATCTTGCGATCTTCGAGCATGTAGCTGACACCGCTCGGTGTACGCAGATTATCTTCCAGCACGTAGTAGGTCCCGTCGCCATCCCGTACGAGGTCGACGCCGGAGATGTGGGAATACAGGTCGCGGTGTAGATTCAGACCTTGCATAGCCAGCTGGTACTGCTCGTTGGCCAGCACCTGTTCAGCGGGAATGATCCCGGCCTTGATGATGCGTTGGTCGTGATACAGGTCGGCGAGGAACATGTTCAGCGCCTTGACCCGCTGGACGCAGCCGCGTTCGACAATGCGCCACTCGCTCGCCGGTATGCTGCGCGGGATCGTATCGAAGGGGATCAGGCGCTCGGTGCCCTGCTCGTCCCCATACAGGGTGAACGTGATCCCGGCCCGGTGGAACAGCAAATCGGCTTCACGCCGGCGTTGGGCGAGCAGCTCGGCAGGGGTTTCGGCCAACCAGCGGGCGAATTCGCGGTAATGGGGGCGGACCTGGCCGGCCCCATCGTACATCTCGTCGTAATAAGTGCGGATCATGCCGTACTCCTTGTCACCCGGACGCAAGAACCATCGCAAGGCCCGTGCCATCGGCATAAACACTTATAAATCAGTCTTTTGGATAACCAGCGAAATCCAGCCGCACCGTCCTGGTGCGAAGAATGCCCGCCGTCTTGCTTCACGCTTCATCCCAATGCGGGCTTTGACTATCAACAGCATAGACAGAGTTGATTTCATTGCCCGGCAGCCTCCAGGGATAATCACTCCATCTGCTGAACTGCCTTCAGCGCTCCGCTCTTCCCTTTAGGCCACCCTCATTGGGTGGCTTTTTTTTGAGGCCGAAAAAGTGCAGCGCAAGTTCAGAACATTTTCAGACGACACAAACAAAATCGGCCGACCCGAAGGTCAGCCGATACGTTGAGGCCCTACACAAACTACATGGGCAAGCCGCGCACCTCCTGCTTCACGCCCCAACCCTCGATGATCCCGCCCAGCGGCTCGACCACCGCTTCAAAGTCTTGCTCGAAGTCTCCTATACCGTCGTAGGTCGCGGACATGATTTTGCTCAGTTCCAAGTACCACGCGCCATCGTCGCGCGCGCTGACCTGGGCATTCAGCGATTCCCCACGAAATCGACCCGCAGCCCTGCGCGCCCGCTCTTCATCGGGGAAAATGGCGTAGAACTCAATGGGGTGAAAACGCGAGAAGTCGAAGCCGCCTTCTTTCATGCGGCGCAGAACATGGGTGCTGATATCTTCTTGATAGGCTGTGCTCATGAAACGTCCTCCTCAAACCGATGGATAGACTTTCCGTGCTTCCCGAAGCCTGCGCCGTACTGGCGCAGGAGCTACGGCAATAACAACACCGCTGGAAAACAAGCATGTAGCTGACAAGACCAGACCTTAGCGATTCATTCGCTGATCTCGTTTGCAGAGTAGCGCGAAGCTATCACCTCCACCAGAGGTGGTTTGGATGACTTACAGGGATTGTTCAGGCAGCAGGTGAGATGTCGAGAATCTGGATACTGTTCTGGTCCTTGAGGATCTTGACCGTAGGCTCAGGCTGGCGTCCCTCAAGGTCATTGAGGTCGAGTTCGGCGGCCACGGGCACCAGCTTGCTGCGGATCATGTGCGCCGCATCTTCGAGGCTGGGCTTTTGCGCGCAATCGAATTGCTCCACGGACTTCACGCCGTGGTCATCAACAAAGGTAATCTGCCACTTTTGCATCGGTGCCTCCTCGATAAAACCCAAGTGTGGGCTCACATCTATCTTGACCTTGGGGGCTCGGCAAATGTTCCACCCAAGGTCGGAGGCACCTGATCAACCACGTTTATTTTTCAGCGTGTTCTTTCAAGGCTTTCAAGGTGTTGAACGGGGCGTCCACCACGAACTTGTTGGCCAGCCACGACGGCACGCTGCCGCCTGGCTCGGTGTGCACCTGGTAAGTCACTTCGGTCTGGTTGTCGCCTTTGGGCACGAGCTTCCAGAAACCCTCAACCTGGGCCACACGAACATAGCCTTTGACTTCCGGCTGGTAGGTCGGCACTTCCAGCAACTTGCGGGTCACGGTGCCGTCGGCAGCCTTGGAGGTGGTGATTTCGAGGATGGAGTCGCGGTCGGTCACCGGGAACGGTGCCTTGAACTGGGTGTAGGTCCAGCTCTTGTCGCCTTCCTGCTTGAGCAGCTTTTGCGATTTGCATTCGTGAATCCAGGAACAGGCACCGGCCACGTCTTCCTGCAAGGCCTGGATCTTGGCAACCGGGGCCTTGATCACTGTGACGCCGCGATAAGCCTTGTACTTGGAGCCGGCGATTTCGCTCAAGGACACCTTGATACCGTCCTCGTCCTTGGCAACCTGCCAATCTTCCGCCTGGGCAGTGGCAGCGAACAACACTGTAAAACCGCACAATACCGCCATTCGTTTCAGCGAACCCATTGTTGTATTCCTTATTGTTGAAGTTCCGATAGTAAAGCCCATCAAGCCGCCGTCATCTGCTCCCACCAGCCAATCAGCCGGATCGCGTCGGCCTGGTCGTTGCCGCAGACCTCGATATCCGCCTTGAAGTCGCTGCACACCGCCGGTCGCTCCGGACGGCCAAACAGCTGGCACAGCTGTTCGACCGACAAGTGCACGCAGCGTTCTCCCGCGGGTTTGCCGTTGGGCATTCCCGGCAGCGGTGAACTGATGGAGGGGGCGATGCAGCAAGCGCCACAGCCTTCACGGCATTTCATGACCAGCAGTCCTCGACGACGGCTCAATAGAGATGGCCGGACTAGAGTACGCTCTAAAACAGCCGTTTTAAAATGGTCTAACAGGGGTTTTTCGCACAAAACAAAAATGACTGACCAGTCTGCGACAGATGGTCAAAGGCGAGCGTCACGTTGCAGGGAAAAGTTTACTGCTTGAATTCGAAATCCAGCGCGGCGCCTTCCACTTCACGCCGTTCTTCGTTACGCAGTTGTAGCTTCATCTCATTACTGAGCAAGCGGCCGTTGATCTGGAATGCGCTGTTATCAGATGGCTTTTCGCCAAACATCGGCGGCAACAACGGCACGCTCTTGGGCTTGGGCATGGTGCCGATTGGCTGCAAGTGCCTCACCATGTCCGTGGGCAAAGACAGGTCCAACTGCGCCGGCGGCAGCTTGGTCTGTGCCACTTCATGGGCCGACTTGGATTTGCTGGCAACCGGTGCACGTTTCTTCGCCGGCGCGGCTTTCTTTTTGGCGGGGGCCGTTTTTTTCGCTGGAGTCTTCTGCTGAGCCTGGGCGGCGGGCTTGGTCTCACTCACGGGCGCCGCGGCCAGCACAGTGCCGACGTTACACAGGGTTAACAGGCCAACCATCCAGACAGCGCGAAAAATAGAGGTCATATCGCCAACAGCATTAACGGCAGAAAGCCATATGCTCGCTTGTTGTGCGCGGCATGACAAGCGCGGTGATCAGCCATGCGGGCGAACTGTCCCCTTTCTACACCTCAAAAGCCTGCCGCCGTTTCCTGGCACAACTGGTTGGCGAGCATGCCAAGGGTCATCAATGCCCGCTCTGCCTCGCGGTTCCACGGCGTCCCACAGTTCAGGCGAATACAGTGGTTGAACTGTTCCGTATTACTGAAGATCACCCCAGGCGCAATACTGATGCCTTGTTGCAAGGCGCGCACGTGCAGTTCCTGAGTATTGACCCGCCCCGGCAAACTGACCCACAGGATAAAGCCGCCGGTTGGCCGGGTCATTTGCGTGCCTTCAGGAAAATACTGCTGCACGGCCAGTTGGAACGCGCTGAGATTCTTCCGGTACTCCTGGCGGATGTAGCGCAAGTGTCGGTCGTAACCACCGTTCTCCAGGTAAGCCGCAACGCCCATCTGGGTGACGCTGCAGGCAGAGTGGGTGCTGAACATCTGCAAGCGCTGGATTTCCTGCTGGTACTTGCCGGCGATCATCCAGCCGATTCGCACACCGGGCGACAATGTCTTGGAAAAGCTTGAGCAGTAGATCACTCGATCCAGGCGGTCATAGGCTTTGAGGGCCTTGGTGCGACCGACTTCGAACATCAGTTCGCCATAGATATCGTCTTCAACGATCTGGATATCGAAATCCGACGCCAGGCGCAGCAACTGTTTCTGTCGCTCTTCCGGCATGGTCGCACCCAACGGGTTGCTCAGGCGCGTGGTCAACACCAGCGCCTTGATCGACCACTGGTTCGCCGCCAGTTGCAGGGCTTCCAGGCTCATGCCGGTGGCGGGATCGCTGGGGATCTCGATGACCTTCAGCCCCAGCAGATCGGCCAGTTGCAGCAGCCCATAATAGGTGGGTGATTCGGCGGCGATCAGGTCGCCGGGACGGGTGAGCACTCGCAGTGACATCTGCAACGCATCCACGCAACCGTGGGTGATCACCACTTCGGACGGGTCCACCACCACGCCGGCGTCGCGCATGCGAATCGCCACCTGGCGGCGCAGCGGTTCGAAACCGGGGCTGAACATGTAGCTGAACGCCCGTGGGCTCTGGAAGCGCGTGACTTTGGCCAACTGTTGATGCAGTGCGCGTACCGGGAGGTAGTCGACACTCGGCACCGCAGCGCCCAATGGGAAGACGCCTTCGCGGCGCGACTCGACCAGTACCTGCTGGATGATGCTGCTGCGGGTGACCAACCCAGGGCGCTCGACCCGCGCGATGTCCGGCGTGGGTGCCGTCAGCGCAGGTGTCTGGTGCACGTAATAGCCCGACTGCGGCCGCGCCCGAATCAGCCCCTGGTCTTCCAGGTTGGCGTAGGCCTGTAACACCGTGGCATGGCTGACGTTGAGCTGGGAACTCATCTTGCGCACCGACGGCACGCGCTCCCCCGGCTGATAGACACCGCGCCGGATGTCCTCAGCCAGTTGCTGGGCAATGCGCTGGTAAAGCAACAGATTGGTCATGACGCAGCACTCGATTTCACGGGTATTTTATTTTTGTGTGAAACATACCGGCACAGTTTAGAAGTGTACGGGGACAGTTGCCACAATAGTCGAGCGCGGGCGGGAGTGACAGCAAAAACTGTGGGAGGAGTTGCCCCGGTACCGTGCAGGAGCGAGCCTGCTTGCGAAAAACCCACAGGCGCCGCATTCATTCAGGCAGCGCGCGTGATCGCTGAGGTTTTTCGCAAGCTCGCTCCTACAGTTGATGTAAGGCGAGTTTTCAGCGAGCGGCGCCCAGTTGGCCCTTTTCGTCAGAAAATACGATTTCCACCCGGCGATTCTGCGCGCGGCCACGCTCGGAGGCATTGGCTTCTACCGGGTACTGGTCGCCGTAACCCTCGACCTCGATACGCTTGTCATCGATACCCAGGTCCATCAACAGGTCCGCCACCGATTGGGCACGGTCGCGGGACAGCTTCAGGTTCTCCTGCTCGCCCCCGGTGTTGTCGGTGTAGCCCTCGACGCGCACACGACGCTTGGGGTTCAGTTGCAGGAACTGCACAATCTTCAGCACTGTACGGTTGGCCGAGTTCTGCAGTTCAGCTTCGCCGGTATCAAACAGCACATCTCCCAGGGTCATCACCAGGCCCCGGTCGGTCTGGGTGGTGAGGCTGGCGATTTGTGCTTCGACCCACTTGCCCTGCTGCTGAACACTGGCCAGTTTGTTTTCGCGCAGGGCCAATTGCAGGCGCTGGCGTTCCAGTTCGAGCTTGGTGCCGCGCTCGGCGTTGAGGCCCTGCTCGGCATGCTCACGGGCGATCGCGCTGTAGCGCTGGCTCAGGTAGGCGTAATGCACCACGTCGCCACCGCTGCCCCAATAGCTGGACAAGCGGTCTGCACGGGCCAGGGACTCGCCCGCGCGAATCACGTCTTTAGGCGCGAAACGCAACACGTTGGCGTCTTCCTTGACCTTCTGGAAGTCACTGCCGGCCTGCTGCAATGCCTGCTCGCTGTTGGGCTGGCTGGCGCAACCACCCAGGGCGGCACTGCTCAGCAACAGGACACAACTCAAACCACGCATGATCGGGCTCATTGGGCGTCTCCCAACTGCAACTGCTTGCGCAGGCGAGTGATGCGGGTGTTGAGCACGTTCAGTTGTTCCTGGCTTTTGCGGGTCAGAATCCGCGCTTCGGCGAGGCGCGCGTCCAGCTCGGCCTGTTCAGCCTGCATACGCGCGTCCTTGTAGGACTGGCCAGCCATATCCGCCTTGGCCTTGGCGAACTTGTCTTCAGCCAGTTTCAGTTCAGGCGATTCGTCGGTGTTGGCACCCACGGCGCTGGCTTGTTCCAAGGCTTGCTGGGTGAGGCGCATTTGTTCATTCGGCGCAGGATCAGCTGCACATCCCGCCAAAGCGACAACGGCGAGGGCCGCGAGAAAAGGTCGAAGAGTCACGGTAAATCCTTACTTTGCTGAGGTGCCGACCGGTTGCTGCAGTTGCGCTTTCCAGCGCTCAAGATTGCGCTGCAGCGCGGTGTTCGCGACGTCGGACGTGGGCAATTCTGTCATCTTTTTGGCCAACTGTCCGCGTAGCCACGGGTCATTGCAGGCCGAGTTGTGGGAAACCGCCAAGTACAATCCGGGCTGGTCGACAGGCGTTTCGCGCGCAATCAGATCATTGCTCATGCCCAGGCTCTGGGCCATGGCCATCCCGGAATAGCGTCCGGCAAGTACGTAGTCCACTTCCCCGAGCAGCAACTTCTGGAAGGCCTGTGTCAGGCCAGGCAAGCGTTGCAGGCTCAACTGCTGGCCCGCAAAGGTTTCAAAGCCTGCGCTCAAGCGGGCACGCTCCGACACCGCACCTTCATGCCCATGCAGGTCGGCGGCCGTGGCGTAGATCAGGGGCGAATCCTTGCGGGTCCAGACCAGGTAATCGATCTGCACCAACGCGGGGTGGATGTAATCGAGGGTTTCCAACTCGCCCAGGTTCAGCGGCGCATCGGCGAGTATGTCCATGCGCCCGCTGCGCACTTCATCCAGGGCCAGGGAGCGCTTGCCGCCGTAGAGCAGGTCGATTTTCAGCCCAAGGTCCTTGCCTACTTGTTGCAGCACGTCGGCGGTAGCACCTATCAAATGCGTCGGGTCTTGGGGATCGCGCCACAGCAAGGGCGGTGCGTCCGGGCTGCCGGTGATCACCAGGCGCTCACACTTGCCGGCGGCCAGCGCCAGGTCTGGCAGCAGCGTGAAGCCCAGCAGTACCGCCCAGGGGCGCAATTCCATGGCGAAGCTCTCCGAGTAGTCAAAAAAAAGCCCGGTCACAAGGACCGGGCTCTTTATAAGTGAAGCCGCTGGATTAGACCAGCTTCTCCAGCTCAGGTACGGCTTCGAACAAGTCCGCCACCAGGCCGTAATCAGCCACCTGGAAGATCGGTGCTTCTTCGTCCTTGTTGATCGCAACGATCACTTTGGAGTCTTTCATACCGGCCAAGTGCTGGATCGCACCGGAGATACCGACAGCGATGTACAGCTGTGGCGCAACGATCTTGCCGGTCTGGCCGACCTGCATGTCGTTGGGTACGAAACCTGCGTCGACCGCGGCGCGGGAAGCGCCGACCGCAGCGCCCAGCTTGTCGGCCAGGGCGTACAGGTGTTTGAAGTTGTCACCGTTCTGCATGCCACGACCGCCCGAAACGACGATCTTGGCAGCGGTCAGCTCAGGACGATCCGATTTGGCCAGCTCTTCGCCAACAAAGCTGGAAGTACCAGCGTCGTGGGCGGCAGCAACGGCTTCAACGGCAGCCGAACCACCCTCGGCTGCAACCGGGTCGAAACCGGTGGCGCGTACGGTGATGACTTTTACCGAAGCGTTGGACTGTACGGTCGCGATGGCGTTACCGGCGTAGATCGGGCGCTTGAAGGTGTCGGCGCTTTCGACCGAGATGATCTCGGAGATCTGATCAACGTCCAGCTGCGCGGCAACGCGTGGCAGGATGTTTTTACCGTTGGAGGTCGCGGCAGCCAGGATGTGGCTGTAACCAGCGCCCAGCTCTGCAACCAGCGGGGCAACGTTTTCCGGCAACTGGTGAGCGTAGGCCGCGTTGTCGGCGACCAGTACTTTGCTCACACCAGCGATTTTTGCAGCGGCTTCAGCCACGGCGCCAACGCTTTGGCCGGCGACCAGAACGTGGATATCACCACCGATTTTGGCGGCGGCGGCGACAGTGTTCAGGGTGGCCGGAGCCACTACCTTGTTGTCGTGTTCTGCGATTACCAAGATAGTCATGGTTAGATTACCTTCGCTTCGTTTTTCAGTTTCTCGACCAGTTCGGCCACCGACTTGACCTTGATGCCCGCGCTGCGTGCAGCCGGTGCTTCAACCTTGACGGTCTTGTTGGTGGAGGCGGTGGAAACGCCCAAAGCATCTGGAGTCAGCGTCTCAAGCGGCTTCTTCTTGGCTTTCATGATGTTTGGCAGCGACGCGTAGCGTGGCTCGTTCAAACGCAGGTCGGTGGTGACGATGGCCGGCAGTTTCAGGGAAACCGTCTGTGCACCGCCATCGATTTCACGGGTAACAGCAACGCTGTCGCCGCTCACTTCGACTTTGGAGGCGAAGGTACCCTGGCCGTAACCGGTCAGTGCAGCCAGCATCTGGCCAGTCTGGTTGTTGTCGCTGTCGATCGCCTGTTTGCCGAGGATCACCAGTTGAGGCTGTTCCTTGTCGACCACGGCTTTGAGCAACTTGGCAACGGCCAGGGAGGTCAGCTCTTCAGCGGACTCGACCAGGATGGCACGGTCGGCGCCCAGGGCCAGGGCAGTACGCAACTGCTCTTGAGCAGTGGTCGGGCCGATGGAAACCACCACGATTTCAGTCGCCACGCCTTTCTCTTTCAGGCGCACAGCTTCTTCCACGGCGATTTCGCAGAAAGGGTTCATCGACATCTTGACGTTGGCGAGGTCGACGCCGGAATTGTCCGCCTTGACGCGAACTTTCACGTTGTAATCGACAACGCGTTTGACAGCTACAAGAACCTTCATGGATTCCTCGTTACTCTCCGGTGAAAAGAAAGTCGCCTAGGCGAACCTGGCGGTTGATGCTCATCGGCACACAAGGGCACCTCCAAAAACCGCAGAGATGGCGCAGCAATGGGATAGCGATGACCGTTCGTCAGTGGTGACCGGGAGGTCATTCCTTATCGCAGTGTGTAAACTGCGCGCCATCGTTCAGGCTAGCGTGACCTGTCTTGCTTTTGGACGTGCTCTTGAAACCTGCAGTCTGCCTACGGTAAGCGCAAAACCGACCGTATATTGACCGGAACGCCTATTCTGGTCAATACGCCAAAATAGCCAGTCATAAGCCGCGTTGCTTTGATTTACCTAGCTTCCAAGGGATTCAAACAAACGTTTGTATTGGACGCTGACAGTGGTCTATATATAATGCGCCACCTAGAGAGCAAGGTGGGTCGGCCTAGACGCCAGACGACACCGAAACCTCCACCCATTAGAAAAAAAAGCCTGTTGAGCCTTGAGTAGGAGATAGCCTGTGGAACGCGAATACATGGAATTCGACGTGGTCATCGTCGGCGCCGGCCCGGCGGGGCTGTCTGCCGCCTGCCGACTGAAGCAGAAGGCCACCGAAGCCGGTAAAGAAATCAGCGTCTGCGTGGTCGAGAAAGGCTCCGAAGTCGGCGCCCACATCCTCTCCGGTGCCGTGTTCGAACCACGCGCCCTGAACGAACTGTTCCCGGACTGGAAAGACCTCGGCGCCCCGCTCAACACGCCTGTGGTGCGCGATGACATCTATGTACTGCGCAGCCCCGAAACCTCTACCAAGGTGCCTGACTTCTTTGTGCCCAAGACCATGCACAACGAAGGCAACTACATCATCTCCCTCGGCAACCTGTGCCGCTGGCTGGCCCAGCAGGCCGAGAACCTGGGCGTGGAAGTCTATCCGGGCTTCGCTGCCCAGGAAGCGCTGTTCGACGAAAACGGCGTAGTCCGCGGGATCATCACCGGCGACCTCGGTGTCGACCGCGAAGGCCATCCAAAAGAAGGCGTCTACACCCCAGGCATGGAACTGCGTGGCAAGTACACGCTGTTTGCAGAAGGTTGCCGTGGCCACATCGGCAAGCAACTCATCCAGCGTTTCAACCTGGACAGCGAGGCCGACGCCCAGCACTACGGCATCGGCTTGAAGGAAATCTGGGAAATCGATCCGGCCAAACACCAGCCTGGCCTGGTGGTGCACACCGCCGGTTGGCCGCTGGACATCATGAGCGCCGAAAACACCGGCGGCTCGTTCCTCTATCACCTGGAAAACAATCAGGTGGTGTTGGGGCTGATCGTCGATTTGTCCTATAGCAACACCTTCCTGTCGCCCTTCGATGAGTTCCAGCGCCTCAAGCACCACCCGGTGCTGGCCCAGTACCTCGAAGGCGGCAAGCGCATCAGCTACGGCGCCCGCGCCATCTGCAAAGGCGGCCTTAACTCGTTGCCGAAGATGGTCTTCAAAGGTGGCGCACTGATCGGTTGCGATCTCGGCACCCTGAACTTCGCCAAGATCAAGGGCAGCCACACCGCGATGAAGTCCGGCATGCTCGCCGCCGACGCCGTGGCCGACCGTTTGTTTGCCGAATCCGAAGGCGGCGACGAACTGACCGCTTACGTCGACAACTTCAAGTCCAGCTGGCTCTACGAAGAATTGTTCGCCAGCCGCAACTTCGGCCCGGCGATGCACAAGTTCGGACCGATCCTCGGCGCAGGCTTCAACTGGTTCGACCAGAACATCCTCGGCGGCAAGATGCCGTTCACCCTGCACGACACCAAGCCGGACTACGCCTGCCTCAAGCTGGCCAAGGACAGCCAGAAGATCGACTACCCCAAACCCGACGGCAAGCTGAGCTTCGACAAGCTGAGCTCGGTGTTCATCTCCGGTACCAACCACGAAGAAGAACAGCCGTGCCACCTGAAGTTGAAAGACCCAAGCATCCCGATCGGCACCAACCTGCCGCTCTACGATGAACCGGCACAGCGCTACTGCCCGGCGGGCGTGTATGAAGTGATCACCCAGGAAGACGGCGAGAAGCGCTTCCAGATCAACGCCCAGAACTGCGTGCACTGTAAGACCTGTGACATCAAGGACCCTTCGCAGAACATCACGTGGGTCACCCCGGAAGGTGCGGGTGGGCCGACTTACCCGAATATGTAAGCCAGCCGCATAAAAAAGCCAACGCCCTTCGGCGTTGGCTTTTTTGTATCAGCGCAACAAATACACCGGAAAACATTCACACAAGTGCATCACCCGGCGTCGCGTCTTATCCAGCAGCGCCGCGTTGTTCGGCTGCTCCAGCAAGTCAGCGATAAGGTTCGCCACTTCGGCGCACTCCGCTTCGCCAAAGCCCCGAGTGGTCAGCGCCGGCGTACCGATGCGAATGCCGCTGGTGACCGCCGGTTTCTGCGGATCATCAGGGATCGCATTCTTGTTCAGTGTGATGTGGGCGCTCTCCAGCAACGCCTCGGCATCTTTGCCGGCGATGTTCATTGAGCGCAGATCGAGCAGGAACATATGGCAATCCGTGCCACCGGACACCACACGCAAACCACGGCGAGTGAGAATGTCGGCCATGGTGCGGGCGTTGTCGATCACCCGTTGCTGGTAGTGCCTGAACCCATCGCTCAGCGCCTCATTGAACGCCACGGCTTTGGCGGCGATGACATGCATCAGCGGCCCGCCCTGATAAACGGGAAAAATGGTCTTGTCGAGCAGCGCCGCGTATTGCGTCTTGGCCAGGATCAAGCCACCGCGCGGGCCACGCAAGGTTTTGTGGGTGGTGGAGGTGATGAAATCGGCGATACCGACCGGCGATGGGTACACGCCGGCTGCGATCAAGCCGGCGTAATGCGCCATATCCACCATCAAGTAGGCGCCGACTTCATCGCAGATCTTGCGGAAACGCTGGAAATCGATGGTTCGCGAATAGGCAGAAGCCCCGGCGATGATCAACTTCGGCTTGTGCTCTCGGGCCAGCGCTTCCATCTCGGCGTAGTCGAGAGTCTCGGTTTCACGCTCCAAGCCGTAGGAAAACGCCTGGTAGAACTTGCCCGAAAAATTCACCGAGGCGCCGTGCGTCAAGTGACCGCCATGAGCCAGGGACATCCCCAGGATAGCGTCGCCCGGTTCAAGCACCGCCAGAAACACCGCCTGGTTCGCCTGGGACCCGGAGTGCGGCTGGACATTGACGTACTCGCAATTGAACAGTTTGCGGGCACGTTCTATGGCCAGGTTTTCGATCTCGTCGACAACGCTGCACCCGCCGTAATAGCGCCTGCCCGGATAGCCCTCGGCGTATTTGTTGGTGAGCACCGAGCCCTGGGCCTCGAGCACTTCGTCGCTGACGTAGTTTTCTGACGCAATCAATTCCAGGTGAGTTTCCTGACGGTTGCGCTCACGATCAATCAGGCGGGCAACGGCGGGGTCAAAATTCTGCAGGCTCATGCTGTGATTCCTCAGGTGAACTCGTCGGCCAGTGCCGCAGGCACAGGATGCGATTGCACCCGTGAAGGGTTTCTGGCCGAGTCGGATAGAAAAATGGAGGTGTCTTTCAAGCCGCTGCCGGTGATCAGGATCACGGCAGTTTGCGCAGTGCCGGGATTCTCCTCGGCATATTTAAGCAGGCCGGCGAAAGCGCTGGCGGCGCCCGCTTCGGGAAACACCCCAGTACTGGTGGCTAGCCGGGAAGCGGCGGCGACAATGCTCGGGTCACTGACGCAAATGAACTCGCCCCCACTGGCGGTCACCGCACGCAGGGCCTTGAGACGGTCGCGCGGCAGGGCTACATTGATGCTGCTGGCCAGGCTGGTGGGGGCAATGCGTTCTACCTGCTGCATTGGCAGGTCACTGCGCCAGGCTCGGTACATAAAATTGCTGTGCTCGGCCTGCACACCGATCAGGCGCGGAATACGCTCAATCCACCCCAACTGCAGCAAGTCGAAAAAACCCTTGTACACCGAGCCGAGAATGCAGCCATTACCCACCGGCACAAACACCAGGTCCGGTACTTGCCAGTTGAGCTGTTCGCACAGCTCGAACGCTACGGTTTTCTTCCCTTCGCTCATGTACGAATTGATTCCGGTGGTGCGGTTGTACCAGCCGTGGGTTTCGCAGGCGTCAAGGCATTGTTCGAAGGCTTCGTCGTATTGGCCGTCCACCAGCACAATCTCGGCGCCGTAGCCTTGCATCTGCGCGAGCTTTTCCCGGGGTGCGCTCTTGGGCAGGTAAATCACATTGCGCAGCCCCAAGCTGGCACTCATCCCGGCCAGAGCCGAAGCGGCGTTGCCGGTGCTTGCCACCGCGATGGTGCGCGCGCCGCATTGCATGGCATGGGCCACTGCCAGGGCACTGGCACGATCCTTCAGCGACCCGGTGGGCTGACGGGATTCATCCTTGATAAAGACTTTGATCCGCGCCCCCTTGCCGAGCAGTTCCGGGCGCGAATACAGCGGCGTGTTCCCCACCAGCAACGGCGGAATGAATTGCGTCGAACTCAACGGCATCAACCGGTCATAGCGCCACATGCCACGGGCATGCTCGTGGGCCAGACTGCCCCTGGACCATTCGCGTTTGAGCGTCGGGTAATCGTAAAGCGCATCGAGCGCACCCTCAGTCTTGCAATGAGGGCAGTAATAGCTGACCTCATGCGGCTGGTAGCTGCGATCACAAACCAGGCACTGCAACACATACTCTCTATACGAATGATTCATAGCCCCCTCCTGAAAGTATGGTGTGCGGGTGGTTCCCGCCGAAGCCGGCCCCTTTGGGCCGGCGGGCACTTCACGGACGGAAGGTGTTTCAGACCACCATGATCGCGTCGATCGCAACCAGGGTGTTGCGTGCCAGGGCACTGGCGCCGGCAGTCGTACGGGCTGGATACGGTTTGGTGAAGTACTCCTCCATCACCCGGTTGAGCGTCGGAAATTCGCTCAGGTCAGTGATGAACGCCGTGACCTTGACCACATTCGCCAATGTGCCACCCGCCGCTTCGGCCATTTGCTGCAAGTTGTCCAGGGTCTGCCGCAACTGGCCTTCGAAGTCCTTGGCCAGCACCTCATTGCTCAACGCCGAGACTGGAGTCTGCGCCGAGAGGTAAATAGTTTGCCCGTGACTGACCTTGATTCCCTGGGAATACGTACCCAGGGGCAGCGGCGCCTTGTCAGTGAAAATCACGTTGTCTTCGCCCAGGAAAGGCTTGGCGACAGGCTGGAGCTGAGCATTTGTCTGCATGGTGACGTTCCTTGTTAAGCGGGTTGGGGTTAGTGCAAATCGGCAACCTGTGTGACGGCCAGGCCTGAAAAATCCTCGTCACGGCAACGGGACGGGGAAAAATGCTGATAGTTGAGTTTCAGCGCCGCGAGGTCCGCTGGCATGGCGATGCCCAGCGCTGCGTGGCTGCACAACCGGGCAATGGCCGGCGCCGCCTGAATGCCGTAGCCACCCAGCGCGGCCAGCCAAATAAAGCTTTCTTGCTGTGGATCTTGGCCGAGTACCGGGGAACGGTCAGCGACGAAAGTGCGCAGGCCCGCCCACTTGTTGATGATCGAGCGTGGGCGTAAACGCGTCGTGCTTTGCAGACGGTCCATCGTGATGGCCAGATCCAGTTCTTCCGGCAGCGCATCGCAAGGCAGCGAGGGGCTTTCATCACAGGGTGAAACGATCAGACGCCCGGCTTCGGGCTTGATGAAAATATCTTCGTCAATGGTGCCCAGGTAAGGCGTGTGGTGCACGTCACAGTGCGGGTCAACGGCCAGCACCGTGCGACGCAGCGGCCGCACACCGACCTTTTCCATACCGCAGCGCTCGGCGAGTTCATCCGACCAGGCACCGGCGGCGTTGACCACGACGGCCGTTTCCAACCGTTGGCCGTCAGCGGTATGCAAGGCCCAGTGACTCTTACGATGTTCGCCGCGAACAACCTCGGCCTCACGTTTGATCACACCGCCGCGGGCCCGAAAACCGCCGAGGTAGGCGCCGTGAATGCCATGCACATCCAGATCGAAAGCGCTGGGTTCGTAGATACCCGCGCTCCAGACCCCTTCGGCCAGGTACGGCGCCAGCTCCAGTACCTGCTTATCGTCAAGGAGCCTGGCGGTCGGAACCTGCTCGAGCACGGCATGCAAACGCGCCGCCAGTGCCTCCACTCGCGAGGCCTGCGCCACGATCAATGCACCGCGTGGCGACCATAATGGGTGTTCGGCCAGGCCTTCGGGCGGGCTCTCGAAAAAGCTCCTGGAAGCACAGGTCAGCGAGCGGATCTGCTGGTTGCCATAGCTTTCCATGGAAATGGCCGCCGAGCGGCCGGTGGTGTGGTAGGCCAACTGCTGTTCCCGCTCGAGCAGGCAGACACTGCCATGGGCCGCCAGCTCATACGCCGCAGACACACCGGCGATGCCACCGCCCACCACAATAAAGTCATAACAGGCACTCATGGTCGGCTGCCCTCGGCCAATGCGGCAGCTTTGCTTTCCCGGGTGTACGTCAGCACAAAGTGCGCCACCAGGCCAAAAATCAGGCCCCAGAAAGCAGCGGCCAGACCGAGGAAACTCATGCCCGAGGCCGTCACCAGAAAGGTAATCAATGCCGCCTCCCGTTGTTTCTCGTCCGCCATAGCACCGGTGAGCCCGGCACTGATTGCACCGAACAGCGCCAGACCGGCCAGGGAGGCAATCAATTCTTTGGGCAATGCGGAAAACACGGAGGCCAGGGTCGCGCCAAAGGTTCCCATCAGGATGTAGAACACCCCGCATGCGATCCCCGCGATGTAGCGTTTATCGCGGTTTTCATGGGCTTCGCGACCGGTGCAGATGGCGGCTGTGATCGCGGCGAGGTTGAAGCCGTGGGAGCCGAACGGCGCCATCAGGACCGAACCGATTGCCGTGACCGAGATGATCGAACGCGCCGCAGTGTTGTAGCCCGAAGTACGCAACACGGCCATGCCCGGCACGTATTGGCCGGTCAATGTCACCAGCGCCAGCGGCAGGCCAATGTTGATGATCGCGTGCCAGTTCCACTCCGGCGCGATAAACACCGGATGAGCCACGGCGATGGTGATTGCACCGCTGTTGAGCTCACCAAACGAGGCGGCCACCGCACACCCGATAATCAGCACTGACAGAATTGCGTAGCGCGGCGAAAAGCGTTTGAACATCAAGTAGGCCGCGATCATCGACAGCACCAGCGCCGGCTGCAGCTTGATCGAGGTAAACAGTTCAGCGCCAAAGCGAAACAGAATGCCCGCCAGCATGGCGGCGGCGATCGCTTTGGGCAGACGACTCATCAGCTTGTCGAACGCGCCGGACAAACCGACTAGCGCAATGATCACCGACGCCACGACGTAAGCACCGATAGCCTGCGGCAGGGTCACAGTGGGCAGCATCGACACCAGCAGCGCCGCCCCCGGTGTTGACCATGCCGTAATGACCGGTACCCGCAGGCGCCAGCTCAGGAACAGACCGGTGATGCCGCTACCGATGGAAATCGCCCAGATCCATGAAGACACCACGTCATTGGTCAGGTGCGCTTCCTTGGCAGCCTGAAACACGATGATCAAGGGGCCGGCATACGAAATGATCACGGCGATAAAGCCCGCGATGACGGCTGACAGGGATAGATCCTTTCTGAGTGTGTCCATGATGTCTCGACTTGGCGCGGCGGAGTCGCGCAGTGACCAGTGGATTGATTGAGTCGATTGATTCGATTCAAGACGAGTGTATTTGAATAAATTGAGTTGATTCAATAGCCAATGAGATTGTTACGAGATGTTTTTTTGCCAGCAGCTCTGAATTTGGCGCAATTAATCAAATAATTTATTGATTTATATAACCTTTTTTATTTTAAAAAATATCGTGATCGTCTAATTATCTTCGACCCAACTACGATATCAATCGACTCAATTATCAGATTGACTCGATTTATCAGTTGTCTAACCTCCATGTGATATGCTCGGATATTCATCATTTCTACGATGGCAGTGATCATTCATGTGGGTTCCCCAGCTAAGCGAGTTCAACCAGCCGATGTATTTGTCGATTGCCGATGCGTTGGCGCGCGATATCAATAACGGCGTGTTGAGCGAGGGTGACCGTCTTCCGACCTTGCGAGAACTGGCCACGACGCTGAATGTCACCCCGGGCACCATCAGCCGGGCGTATAGCGAAGCCCATCGGCGTCGACTGGTGCAGGGGGAAGTGGGGCGCGGTACGTATGTGCTTAATCAAAAACAGCTGGAGCTGCCCGCCAGTAACAGCGCTGCAACACTGAACCTGGGTCAGTCCGAACTGCTCGATCTTTCGATCATCAAGCCCTACAGCGAAACCCTGGAGTACTGGCTGCGCGACGCACTCGTGGGCTTGGCCAAGAGCACCGATTTCGCCCGAGCTCTGGATTACGCGCCAGACGGCGGGCACCCGGCACACCGTGAGGCGGGGGCGCAGTGGCTGCGGCATTCGTTGCCCGACGCACAATGGCAGCAGGTGATCATCACCGCCGGCGCGCAGCACGGCTTGATGGTCGCAATGAGCGCCCTGACCAACGCCGGTGACTTGGTACTGTGCGAAGAACTCTGCTATCCCGGCATCATTTCCCTGGCCCACGGCCTTGAACGCCGCCTGCGTGGCGTGCCGATGGACGATGAAGGCATCATTCCCGAGGCGTTGCGCGAGCTGTGCCTGCGGGAAAAACCAGCCATGCTGGTGTGCGTGGCGACCTGTCAGAACCCGACGGCGGCGATCATGTCGCAAAGGCGCCGGGCACAAATCGCGGCGCTGGCGGAGGAGTTCGACTTCATCATTCTCGACGATGACATCTATGGTTTCCTGGCCACCGACCCCTCAATCAAACCCCTGTCGGCGTTTGCCCCGGATCGCTCGGTGTACCTCACCAGCCTGTCGAAGTCGGTGATGCCCGCGCTGCGCATCGGCTATCTCTATAGCCCGCCAAAACTACTCTCACGTCTCACTTCGATGGTGCGCAGCAGCGTATGGATGCCATCGCCGCTGACCGCGCAACTGGCCAGCAACGTCATCACCGAAGGCCTGGACAAAAAACTGATTCGCATCCAGCGCAACGAAGCCGCCGGAAGGCAGGCCATTGCTCAGGAGATCTTCGCCAACTTCGAACTCAAGACCCAGCCGTATTCCTACCATGTCTGGCTGACACTGCCGGAGCCTTGGACCAGCGACGAATTCACCATGCTGGCGCGCGCCAATGGCGTCCTGGTACTCAGTGGCACGCAGTTCCAGGCTGAACGTTCCGGGGCCACGCGCAGCGTGCGACTGGTGCTGATGTCGCCCACCAGCCAGGACGAATTGCGCTTTGCCCTGACCAAATTGGCCAGCCTGATCGAGTCCGACCCGCGACGTTATTACTAGGCCGCTCGCTCTTCGCCCGGATTGCGCAAAAAGTAGCGTTTGTATTCCCGGCTGAACTGCGACGTGCTCTGATACCCCACGCTGTGCGCCGCCTGTGCCACGCCCATGCCTTCCACCAACAATAACTGCTGGGCCTTGAGCAAACGCAGACGCTTCAGGTACTGCACCGGCGACAACAAGGTGCAGCGCTTGAAATGCTCATGAAACGTCGACGCGCTCATATGCGCATACCCCGCCAGGGTCTCGATATTCAGCGGCTCGGCATAATGGGCGTGCAGGTGATTCAACGATGTGGCAATCCGTGAAAACTGCCCCTGCTGTTCCACCAATGCGCGCAGGACATCAGCCTGAGGCCCGCGCAACGCGGTGAACAACAACTCGCGCACCCGCGCCGGCCCCATGATCCGGCTCTCCAGCGGATCATGCAGGCATTGCAGCAGCCGTTCGACACACCCGCGCATCGCATCATCGAGCACCACCGAACTCATCGACTCCAGCGTCTGCGCCGTCGGCGGCGGCCCGGCCTGAATGCCCATGGCCATCACCAACTCACCCAGCACGACACGATCAATGCCCACCGTCACGCCCAGCAACGGCGCATCCGACGCCATGGCAAACGTCTCGCACTCGAACGGCACCGGCATCGCCTGGATCAGGTAGTGCCCGGCGCCGTACTCCAACGTGCGCGGGCCCAGGTAGGCAACCTTGCTGCCTTGGGCCACGAACATCAGGCTCGGCTCATAGATCTGCGGCCCGCGCGCCACGTCACAGCTGGCGCGCAGTACTTGCACGCCGGGCAGATGAGTGGGCGAAAAACCGTCGCGGGGCGCAAGCCCTTCAATCAAAGCAACCAGCGGAGCATTGGCATCGAGATGGCGGGTCAACAACATAAAAGCAGTTCTCGGAAAAAACACGTCTTGGTGCAGGCTAGCTAGCTTCAAGCCACAAGCTGCAAGAAAGTACGCAGTTTATAGCTTGCCGCTGGCAGCTTGCCGCTTTTAGCTGCTCCTCCGGAGCTTTAGGCATGAGACTCGGAGCATTTGCCATGTTCGCTCCCAGGGTCGGCGCGCAAAATGCGCCACCTCACTTGTCCAAGCTTTTGCGAGGTTTCCCCATGTACACCGCCATCGGTTATGCCGCCCAGTCGGCCACCACTCCCCTCGCCCCCATGTCCTTCCAGCGCCGCAGCCCACGCGCCGATGACGTGGCCATCGAGATCCTTTACTGCGGCGTCTGCCACTCCGACATCCACCAGGCCCGCAACGAATGGGGCATCGCCGTGTACCCGCTGATGCCGGGCCACGAGATCGTCGGCAAGGTCACCGCCGTCGGCGCCAAGGTCACCCAGCATAAAGTCGGTGACCTGGTCGGTGTGGGCTGCATGGTTGACTCGTGCCGTCACTGTGAGGCGTGCAAGTCAGACCTGGAACAATATTGCCTCGAAGGTCCGACCATGACCTACGCCACCCCGGACCGCGTAGACGGCAGCAACACCATGGGCGGCTACTCGGACAGCATCGTGGTCAGCGAGCACTTCGTGGTGAAGATCCCGGCCAAGCTCGACCCGGCCAGCGCCGCGCCAATCCTCTGCGCCGGCATCACCACCTACTCGCCGCTCAAGCATTACGGCGTGAAGGCCGGCGATAAAGTCGGCGTACTCGGCATGGGCGGCCTGGGCCATATGGGCATCAAGTTCGCCAAGGCCATGGGCGCGGAAGTGACCTTGTTCACCCGCTCCGCGAGCAAAGCCGAGGAAGGCCGTCGTCAGGGCGCCGACCATGTCATCGTATCCACCGACGCCGAGCAGATGAAAGCCGCTGCCGGGCACTTCGATTTCCTGCTCGACACCATCCCCGTGCAGCACGATCTGAACCCCTACCTCGACGTACTGCGCTTTGACGGCGTACACATCCTGGTCGGCCTGATCGAGCCGGTTGACCCACCGGTGCATGCCGCCAAGCTGGTGCTGGGCCGCAAAGTGTTGGCTGGATCGCTGATCGGCGGCATTGCAGAAACCCAGGAAGTGCTGGATTTCTGCGCCGAGCACAACATCACGTGCGACATCGAAATGCTCGACATCCGTCAGATCAACGAGGCCTACACCCGCATGATCGCCGGTGATGTGAAGTACCGCTTTGTTATCGACATGGCGACCCTGAAAGCCTGATCAGGCTTTCGCGCCTAACTCCGCTGACAGCCGGGCTGCGACCTGTTTGACCACAGGGATCAGCTCGGCCATTTTCTCCAGCGGCATGTAGGGCACGGTACTGGCGATGCTGATGCCGGCGACGATTCGCCGGCTGGCGTCGCGCACCGGTGCCGCCACACAACGGATCGATGGTTCGTTGTCTTCCAGATCGAACGCATACCCGCCCACCACGTATTCACGCATGCGCTGTTCGAACTGTGCCCAGGACTGCTCCGGGTGCTGCGGCCATGCCTGGCTTTTGCCACTGGCCGGCAAGCTGACTTCGTACAGGCGCTGCCACTCCTCCACACTGTCATCCAGCAGGAGCGCCTTGCCGATACCGGTACGCGCCAACGGCATGCGATGGCCAACTCGCGAGCGCATTTCCGGGCCATTGCGGCCGGGGTTCTTGTGCAGGTAGAGCACGTCGTCGTACTCACGAATCGCCAGGTGAATGGTGTCTCCGGTCAGTGCCGACAATTCATCCAGATACGGTACGGCCAAGCTCACCAACGGCAGCTCTTCGCGGGCCTGAAACCCCAGTTCGATCAACTTCGGCCCCAGCAGATAACCGACTTGCGGCACCACGCGCAGGTAACGCTCCTCCACCAGGCAGCTGGCCAGGCGGTGGGTGGTACTGCGGGTAGTGCCGATGCGCTTGGCAATCTCTTTCAAGTCGCGCGCACCGGCCGCTACCGCCTGTACCACGCCCAGGCCACGCAGCAGGGTCTGGGTGCCGGTGGGGGCGGCGTCTTTGACGGGGGTGTGGGCGTTTTCCTGCATATCGGGCCTATAAGTATGAAAGCGGGGGCATTATGGCAAATGATGAACGCGAACACAGCGCACATAAAAATGTATGTAGAAGGAGGCGAGCTCCCGACGGCTGTGTATGGCCGCTATCGGGAGCAGGCCCCTTTGCACACGTTCAGCGTTGCTTCATGCGATCAATGATGACCGCCAAAAGCAGGATCGAACCACGGATCACGTACTGGTAGAACGTGTCGATGTTTTTCAGGTTCATCGCATTCTCAATGATCGCCAGAATCAACACCCCGGCAATCACATGCCGAATCATGCCGATCCCACCGCTCAACGACACCCCGCCCAATACGCAGGCGGAAATTACCGTCAGCTCAAACCCCTGGCCGATCATCGGCTGGCCCGAGGTCATGCGCGAGGCGAGGATCACTCCGGCCAAGGCGCCGATCAAACCGTGCACGGCGAAGATGATGATCTTGGTGCGATCGACGTTTACCCCGGCCAGCAACGCCGCCTCCTGGTTGCCACCGATGGCCATGGTATTGCGCCCATACGTGGTGTAGTTGAGCAGCCAGCCGAAGAACACAAAACACAGCACGGTAATAATGATCGGCACCGGCACGCCCATCAGTTGACCGTTACCGAACACGAAGAAGCTTTCATCCATCACCCCCACCGCCTTGCCGTTGGAGAAGATGTAGGCCAGGCCGCGCACGATCTGCATGGTCGCCAGCGTCGTGATCAACGCGTTGATGCGCAACTTGGCAATGACGATACCGTTGATCAGCCCCACCACCAGGCCCATGGCCAACGCCACCGACACACCGAGCACCACGCTGTCGGTGTCGCGGATCACAATCCCCGCCACCACGCCGGCGCAGGCAATCACCGAGCCCACCGACAGGTCGAAATGCCCCGATGCCAGGCAGAACAACATGGTGCACGCCGCAATGCCAACGGTGGAAATCGCCAGGCCCAGGCCACGCATGTTCAGGGGCGAGAGGAAGTTGTCGATAAACAGTGCGCTGAGCACAAAGATGGCCAGCGCCGCCAACAGCATCACCCAATCATCAAGAAACTTGCGCTGGTTGAAGCCCGGCCAGAAGCCTTTTGCAGTTTTTACCTCGGACATCATTCACCTCGCATTCTTCAAGCCCGCGAACGCGGGAGAGCCAGTTGCAACAGCCGTGCTTCATCCGCCTGTTCGCGAGCCAACTCGCCGGCCAGGGCGCCTTCGCTCATCACCAGGATGCGGTCGCTGATGCCCATCACTTCCATCAGGTCGCTGGACACCACAATCACCGCAATACCGCTCGCCGCCAGGTTGTGGATGATCTGGTAGATCTCCGACTTGGCGCCGATGTCGATACCGCGCGTGGGC